>JAHBVI010000227.1 GCA_019637635.1 Anaerolineae bacterium | reverse complement strand
GATGGTGTTTGCGCTGCGGGCATTGCGGGAATTGGGGCTGGCAACGGCCGTTTCCCCCATCTGTTTCATCAACTCCGACGAAGAAATTGGCAGCCCCGAATCTACGCCCCACATTGAAGCGCTGGCGCAGCAGGTGTGCCGGACGTTGGTTTTGGAACCGGCGCTGGGAGCAACCGGCAGGCTGAAAACGGCGCGAAAAGGGGTGGCTAATTATCAGGTGGCGGTATACGGCCGTGCCGCCCATGCCGGGCTGGAACCGGAAAAAGGGGTCAGCGCCATTTTAGAAATGTCCCACATTATCCAGCAGTTATTTGCCTTGAATGATCCCACCAATGGCGTCAGCGTGAACGTGGGTGTGGTGCAAGGGGGGATGCGCACGAACGTCGTGGCCCCGGAATGTACGGCCTGGGTGGATGTGCGTGTGCCCCGGCTGGTGGATACGGAGCGGATTGATACGGCCGTGAACCTACTGACCCCCACCTTACCCGGCGCTTCTGTGGTGGTCAGCGGTGGCATTGGCCGGGCGCCGCTAGAGCGCACACCGCGCAATCGCCGCTTATGGGCGCAGGCCCAGGCCGCCGGTGCGGCCATGGGGTTGGCATTGGCGGAAGGCATGGCCGGCGGCGGCTCCGATGGCAATACCACCAGCCGGTTTACGGCCACACTGGACGGATTAGGCCCGGTGGGTGAGGGCGCCCATGCCCGGCATGAATTTTTGTACCTGGACAAACTGGTGGAACGGGCCGTCCTTCTGACGTTACTGTTGTTGGCCGAACCGCAGGAGGATGAAGTGGTGGGAGATTGAGAGATTGAGAGATTATGAGATTCAATCTCCCAATCTCCTAATCTCTTTTTTCAGGCAATGGCGCAGAATCCTCTCAAAGTTTTGTTGGTTGCGGACGAACTTTCGTATATCCAGCAAATCCGACGCTTGTTGGCCGAGGCTGACGCTGCCCGGAAACAGCCGCCGGCCTATGAAGTGCTGCACAGTGACCAGTTGTCCACGGCTGTTACCTACCTGGAAACGATCACCTTTGATTTGATCTTGTTGGTGGTGGGGGCAGCGGATGGGCCGGCGCGTCTGGCGGCGATACAGGAGAACAGTGGCGACACGCCGGTGATTGTGGTGGGGGAGATGGCCGACGACGGCCGTTGGGCCATTCGGCAGGGGGCGCAAGATTTTCTGGCACGGCCGTTGCTAACACCCCCTTTGCTGGAACGCGCCATCAATCTGGCGTTGGCGCGGCAGCAGATGGGCGGGGATACGGCCCATTACCGGCAGCAGGCGGAAAACATGCGCGAAAAAGCGGCCGAATTAGAAGTGCGCAATATCGCCCTGGACGAATTTGCCCACACGATGGCCCACCAGGTACAGGGGCTGCTCGGCCAGATGGTGGGTTATGCCAGTTATTTGGAGATGCAGTACGGCCGTACCCTAGACGAGGAATTTGCCACCGTTGTCTCCCGCATTGTACAGAGCGGCCACAAGATGAATAATGTCATCAGTGAACTGCTGCTCTTAGCCAGTATTCGCGGCAGCGATGTTATTCTGGAACCGCTGAACATGCAGCGGGTGGTGGCAGAGGCGTTCAAACGGCTGCGTTATCAGATTGAGCAGTCACAGGTGGAAATTCGTCTGCCCGATAGCTGGCCGGTGGCCTTAGGGCACGGCCCCTGGATTGAAGAAGCCTGGGTCAATTACATGAGCAATGGCATCAAATATGGTGGCACACGGCCGTGTCTGGAATTAGGTTCCAACCCGCTGCCCAACGGCATGGTTCGGTTTTGGGTCAAGGATAATGGCATTGGCATACCGGAAATTGACCAGGAATTGCTGTTCAAACCGCATACCCGGCTGGGGCCAAAACAGGTGCGCGGTGAAGGTCTGGGGCTTTCTATTGTGCGCCGGGTGGTGGCCAAGTGCGGCGGCAAGGTGGGCGTCGAGAGCCACGTGGGATATGGCAGCCTCTTCTGGTTCAGTTTGCCATTGGCCGATCAAACAACGGAGAGTTGACAGGTTTGCGAAAACCCGTCATGTCCTGAATTTGCCCCCATGATCCGCCGTGACCAAACCCTGGTTGAATACCAGACCACTTACTTGCCCGCCGACGCCCTGACTTTTGCCGAGGGGCTGGCGCTGTGGCGTAATTTTGACCAGCGTGGCAAACGGCTGCACCTCTCTTTTCCTTCCCCCAAAACCGAAAACCAATGGGCGATTACCCCCCAAGGCTGGGCCGGGCACATTCCCGTAGCGGCCGATATGACGCTGCACATTCAGCCCCGGCTGCCGCTGACGAACCTGTTCCCCATGTGGGCTTATGCCTACAACTTAACTCAGGAAGATTTGGGGGATGAGCCGGTGGCGGTGCAATCGTTGGCCGCGTTTTATGAGCAGGTGGTGCGGCTGCTGCTGGCGCGGGTGCAGCGGCGGCTGCGGCAGGGATTGTACCGGGCGTATCAGGGGCACACGGCCGTAACCCCTTTCGTGCGGGGCCGTATCACCGCTTATCCGCAGCCGCCCCAGGTGGAACTGCGCTGTCACTATGAAGAACACACCGCCGACATCCCTGAAAACCAGTTAATTGCCTATACCTTGCAGCAAGTGGCCCGCAGTCGCCACTGTTCAGACGGGCTGCAAACGGCCGTGCGCTGCGCCGCCCATCATTTCCAGGCTACCGTTACGCCACGCTCTTTCACGCCGGATGAATGGGTGGGTTGGGCCTACACCCGGCTGAATCAAGATTACCGCCCGATTCATGCCCTGTGCCGCTTTTTGTTGGAACAAAGTACGCCGCTGGTGGAATCTGGCCCGTTTGCCGGGCCGCCGTTTTTGCTGAATATGACCCGCCTGTTTGAATTGTTTGTGGCTGCCTGGCTGCGTGTGCACCTGCCTGTTCCCTGGCGGCTGAAGGTGCAGGAGGTAGTGACCGTAGGCCAGGCCAACGATCTGCGGTTTGAACTGGACCTGGTGTTGTATGATGGCGATGGCCGGGTCACGGCCGTGCTGGACACCAAATACAAAACGCCCACCCACACTGCCATGACGGACGTAAACCAGGTGGTGACGTATGCCCAGGCGAAGGGCGCGCCCCAGGCGGTGTTGGTGTACCCGGTGGAGTTGGTACGGCCGTTGGACGTACACCTGCATCATCTCCACGTGCGCAGCCTCACCTTCGCCATCACCGACGACCTGGAACAGGCCGGGCAGCGCTTCCTGGCCGCTCTTCTCAACCAATTACCAATTAACGACAACCGATAACCGATTACCGATAACCCGGAGACCCTCCATGAGCTTTTTCAAGAAACTATTCAAACACAAGCAACCCATCATCATTGTTTCCGGCCTGCCCCGCTCCGGCACCTCTATGATGATGAAGATGTTAGAAGCCGGCGGCATTCCGCCCCTCACTGACCAGATTCGCGCCGCCGACGACGACAATCCCAAAGGGTATTACGAATTTGAGCGCGTCAAACAACTGGACAAAGGGGACACCGCCTGGGTTGCCGACGCCCAGGGCAAAGCGGTCAAAGTGATCTCCCAACTGCTGCGCCACCTGCCCGCCGACCAGGAATACCGCGTCATTTTTATGCGCCGACACATGGACGAAATTCTGGCTTCCCAAAAAAAGATGCTGGTGCATCGCGGCGAAGACCCCCACCGCGTCAGCGATGAAGAGCTAACCGCCCTCTTTGAAAAACATCTGGCCCACGTGACCCAATGGCTGGATCAGCAGCCCAACATCAAAACCCTCTACTTGCATTACAGTGATGTCCTGGCCGATCCCCGCCCGGCGGCTGACCAGATTCATGCGTTTTTGGACGGCCGTTTAGACACACAGGCCATGGCTATCTCGGTAGACCCCACCCTCTACCGCAATCGCCAGCAACCCCTCCCTACCTGATCCACAATAGTTTGTAGTAACGGCTTTAGCCGGTTTGCCCGCTAAAGCCATTACTACAGACCTGGTATCTATTCAAAGATCGTGTCCAGGTGTTCATGGGGCACATCGAATACAGCATTGGTTGGGTTGAGCGGTTCGCGCGTCATCCACTCCGGCAGCCGGTCATCTTCTTTGGTGAACCCGGCGCGCCGGTTAAATTCCCGTTCCAGTTCAATTGTTTTATGCCCCAACTGCGCCAAAATGGCATCCCCCACCTGCCAGCCATACCGCGCATTCAGCAAATCGCGGATCGTGCCCGGCGCGGCGGCAAAACCAAACCCGGCAAACACGCACGCCCCCAGCGTGTCATACCCGGCCATGTTGTACTGCGCATTGCGGGAAACTTCTTGTTGGATGAGCGGATCCAGATGGTCAATTTTGGCGCGAATGGTCAGGCCGCAGGTATGGTCGGCCCCCTGTGGCGAGGTGGCATAGGTGACGCCCGTGCCCTTAATGGCGCGGGGATCATACGCAGAAATGGCCTGCCCTTTCACGGCCGGCACCCGCTCAATGCCGTACACTCGCCCCACCGTGGCCGCGCCATTGCCCAACACCCGCCCCAACGCCGAGCCGGTGCGGATTTCGCGGGTGAGGGCCAGCGCCCGTTCGCCATCTCCCCAGGCCATCAGCCCGGCTTCGGCGGCCACGCCCAGCGCCGCGCCAATCTCAATGGAGTCTAGCCCCATGTCGTTCACTTCCCAGTTCATGCGGGCAATGGTATCCAGCGAATCAATACCCAGGTTAGCCCCCATCAGCCCAATCGTCTCATACTCCACCGGGGACACAATCTCCTGCCCATCTTCGCCGCCAAAGATGTTGGAGCAGCGAATGGTGCAGCCGGCCATGCAGGCGTGGGTGGTTTCGCTGGCGCCGCCGCGTTGCAGCAGCAGTTCGCGCATAAATTCGCCGCTGATATTGTCCGCCCCTTCAAACTGGCCGTCGGAAAAGTTGCGCGTGGGGATGGCGCCAAAGGTATTGGTCATGCGGGTCATGGCGGCTGTGCCATAGTCGGCGTAGGACTGGGTTTGGGGGTGGGCCATGAGTTCCTTATTAAACACCTTCTGCGCAGCGCGGAACGCTTTGTTGTCGGCGATGGGTGGTTTGTCGCACCCCTCCTTGTCAAAGATGATGGCCTTTAGCCCTTTGCTGCCCATGACCGCGCCCAGCCCGCCCCGCGCGTTGATGCGCGATGGCGTTTTGTCTTTGTCCAGGTTTTGAATACCGGCGCTGGAAAGTTTCATCTCGCCGCCAGGGCCGATGAGGGCGATGGCTACTTTGTCGCCGTACCGTTCCAGCAGGGCGGGGGCAACTTTGTAGACGCCCATCCCGGCAAATTCGGCCGCATTTTCCCAGCGCGCCCCTTCTTTGCTCAGGTGCAAAATCCACCAGCCGGGTGTGGTGGGCTGCCCTTCGATAATGAGGGCTTTGATGCCCAGGTAGGCCATAGCCAGGCCGGTGCTGCCGCCGGCGTTGCTCTCCTTGATGCCGCCGGTGAGCGGGCTTTTACCGCCCACGGAGATGCGGTCGCAGCTAGAGAGCATGTGCCCCACCAGCAGGCCGGGGGCAAAAATGAGCTTGTTCTTCGGCCCTAAGGGTTCGCAGGTGGGGTCTACCTCATCCACCAAAATTTGTGCCAGCAGCCCCCGCCCGCCTAATGTTTGCCAATGCGCCGGTACCGGCTCCTGGTTAAAAGTTTGTCCTTGTACGTTCACGCGCCAGACTTGCATCAAATCACCCTCTTCAAATTGATTCTAAAGATACCTTTGATAATACCGTAGAACCTGCATATTTCAGTCACAGCATCCTTTTACTTTGTCTTTGCCAGGGCGGCAGCGAAGATGGCGAGGGCTTCCTGGATTTGGGATTGGTTGACGACCAGCGGGGGGATCCAGCGGATGACGTTGCCGTAGGCGCCGCAGGTGAGCAGCATCAGGTTATGTTCGTGGCAGGCTCTGGCAACGGCCGTGGCCCTTTCCCCCCACGGTTCACCTTCCAGCGTCGTAAATTCGCTGGCGACCATCAACCCCCACCCGCGCACGTCGCCGATTTCGGGGTATTCCTCTTGCAGTTTACGCAAGCCGGTAGTAAGGACAATGCCCATGTTGGCGGCATTTTCGATGAGTTTTTCTTCGCGCAAGACCCGGATGGTAGCTACGGCTGCCGCGCAGGAAACGGCATTACCACCATACGTGCCCCCATGAGAGCTGGGCGGCCATTTCTCCATCAGTTCCCGCGAGGCGGCGATGCCGGAAAGGGGCATCCCGGAGGCCAGCCCCTTGGCCATGATCAGGATGTCTGGGGTGACGCCGCTGTGTTCGCTGGCAAACCAGCGCCCGGTACGGCCGAACCCTGTCTGCACTTCGTCGGCGACCAGCAGGATGCCGTTCTCGTCACAAAGCTGGCGCAGTTTTTGCATGAAACGATTGGGAGCGGGCACGTAGCCGCCTTCGCCCAGTTCCGGCTCGATGACGATGGCGGCCGTTTCGTGGGGGGCGGTTTGCATTTTCAGCAGCTTTTTCAGTTCCTTCAGGCAGAAGTTAACGGCCGTTTCCTCATCCCACCCATACGCATAGGCATAGGGGAATGGGGCCACGAAGATGCCGGACACGAGCGGCTGATACCCGGCGCGGTAGATGGTTTTGCTGGTGGTCATGGCCATGGTGGCGTGGGTACGGCCGTGAAATGACCCCTGAAATACGATGACGTTCGGTTTGCCGGTGGCCGCCCGCGCCAGCTTGACGGCCGCTTCCACTGCCTCTGCGCCGGAGTTGGAGAAGAAGAAGGTGTCCAGCTTTGGCGGCATAATCTGGCGCAACTCTTCCGTCAGGTGAATCATCGGTTCGTGGTAGACGATGTTGGCCTGGGCGTGCAGGATTTTACCGGCCTGCGCCTGGATGGCCTGCACCACTTTGGGGTGGGCGTGGCCGGTGTTGGTGACGCCAATGCCGCTGGTGA
>JAHBVI010000226.1 GCA_019637635.1 Anaerolineae bacterium | reverse complement strand
ACTGAGGTGAGATCCAACAGATTCCGCAGATTAAAAATCGGTGGCATCTGTGAAAACTGTGGCTAAAAGGAAAAACCCATGCCCAACTATCAAAGAGTCAAAATTATTGTCAACCCTGCCGCCGGGAAAGATGAGCCGATCCTCAACACGCTGAACGATGTCTTTCATCCCCATGGCATCATCTGGCACGTGGACATCACCCGGCGATTTGGCGACGCCACCCGCCTGGCTGCCGAAGCCGCTGCCAGCGGCCAATATGATCTGGTAGCCGGGTATGGCGGCGATGGCACGCAAATGGAAATTGCCAACGGGCTGCGCGGCAGCGGCGTACCGATGGCTATTTTGCCCGGCGGCACCGGCAACGCCATGGCCTTTGAGCTAAATATACCTATTGAATTACGCGCCGCCGCCGAATTGATCGTCACCAGCGAGAAGGTGAAAGCCATTGACCTGGCCAAAGCCCATGATACCTACTTCATGCTGCGGCTTTATACAGGCGTGGACGAGGAGCAAAAGACCAGCCGGGAGCAAAAGGACAAATACGGCATCCTGGCTTACCCCCTTTCCGTCCTGGAAATGGGGCGGCAGCTAAACCAGGCCGACTACCATCTGACCATTGACGGCGAAGTAGTGGAGGAGCGAGGCGCGGCTTGTTTTGTGCTGAATGCCGGCAGCATTGGCGGCGTCAGCCTGGTGTTTGACGCCGAGGTGGATGTGACCGATGGTTTTCTGGATGTGTTTATGATTGATACCAGCCTCTCCACCGTGCGTTCGGCCCTGGGCCGTTTTCTGCGTCTGCCTACGGAGCAGGCCGGGCTGCATTACTGGCGCGGTAAGGAGATTGTGATGGAAGTGGATCCGCCCCAAACCGTCTGGGTAGATGGGGAATTGTTGGGACGGACGCCGCTGACGATCACGGCCGTGCCCGCCGCCGTCCGAATTGTGGTTCCCTAAATTGTAGTGCCAGGCACAGGGCGTTTCTGCTCTAAATGCGCAAAGCCGTTCTGCCCTGTGCCTGGCACTGCCTGGAAAACGATGATCAAATTCCCACCTCAAGCCCCGCCCGCTTTCCACTTACTCGCCAAACCAACCGGCGCTATTTGCAACCTGGATTGTAAATACTGCTTCTTCCTGTCCAAAGAGATGCTCTACCCCGGCAGCCGCTTTCACATGGCGGACGAACTGCTGGAAACGTATATCCGGCAGTTGTTGGAGGCACACGGCCGTGTCCCCGAAGTCAACATCGCCTGGCAAGGGGGTGAACCCACCCTCATGGGGTTGGAGTTCTTCAAACGCGCCGTGGAACTGGCCGAAAAATACAAAAAGCCGGGGCAGCAAATCCTCCACACCATGCAAACCAACGGCACCAAGCTGGATGACGCCTGGTGCGCCTTTTTCAAAGAACACAACTTCCTGATCGGCCTCAGCGTGGACGGCCCGCGCGCCATGCACGATACCTACCGGGTGAACAAAGGGGGTGCGGGCAGCTTTGACCAGGTGATGCGCGGCTGGAAATACCTGCGTCAACATGGGGTAGATTTCAACATCCTCTGCACCGTCCATGCTGCCAACCAGGACCACCCGTTAGAGGTGTACCGCTTTTTCCGCGACGAATTGGGGGCGCAATATATTCAGTTTATCCCCATTGTGGAGCGGGCGACGGCCCAATTTTTGCCGCTGGCGAATGTGGGTTGGAGCGAACGGCCGGGTGGGGAACGGCCGTTGTACACCCAATCTGGCAGTCTGGTGACGGAACGCTCGGTGGATGGGGCGCAGTACGGCCGTTTCCTCTGCGCTATTTTTGACGAATGGGTGCGGCGGGACGTGGGGCAGGTCTTTGTGCAGCTCTTTGATACCACTCTGGGCGCTCACGTGGGCCAATATAGTCTGTGCATCTTTGCCCCCACCTGCGGCAATGCCCTGACCCTGGAACACAACGGCGATCTGTACTCGTGCGACCATTACGTGGAGCCGGATTATTTGCTGGGCAATATCCAGCAAACGCACATGATTGAACTGGTGGCCTCCGACAAACAACGACAGTTTGGCCGGGACAAACAAGAGACGCTGCCCCTTTACTGCCGGGAATGTGAAGTCCGTTTTGCCTGCAACGGCGGCTGCCCGCGCAACCGCTTCATCCATACACCGGATGGCGAAGCGGGGCTAAACTATCTCTGCGCCGGTTACAAGCTGTTTTTCAACCATACCAACCGCGCCATGCAGCTGATGGCCGAACTGCTGCGGCAGGGGCGGTATGCGGATGAGATTATGCAGTTGGATGCGCCAGAAGGTGCGCCGGAAGTAAAACCGGTCACGGCCGTGGGCCGCAACGAACCCTGCCCCTGTGGCAGCGGCAAGAAATATAAACATTGTCATGGGAAAAGGGAATAGAGATTGGAGATTAGCGCAATCTCCAATCTCCAATCTCTAATCTCCCATCTCCTGCAAAAACGCCTCCACCCCCTCACGAACCGTCAGATACCAATGTTCGGCCGGGATGGCCTTTTCCAGGTCGGCGCGGTGCATCACGTTTTGCACGTCGGTTTTCACCCGCGCCAGACGCAGGTCAGTCCCGGATCGGGTCAGTTCCTTTTCCAGTTCCACCAGGGTGATCACGGCCGTGGCGTCAATATCATTCATGGATTCACAATCCAGCAAAATGACGCGCGGCGGCGGTTGGGTGGCAGCCACACTTTTGCGCAGCGCGACCACAAAATCGGGTGAATTGGCAAAAAAGAGCGTACCGTCAAAGCGCAATATCAGGAGGCCGGGGAATGTCTGCCCGTCCGGGTAATATTCCAGGCTGCGGAAAACAGTCGTGCCTGGTACCTGCCCTAACACGTGAGTATTGCGCCGCTTGGTATTAAACAGCAGCACCACCAGCCCCAACCCGGCGGCCAGCAGCAGCCCTTCCAGCAGCCCCAGGAACAGCACCCCAACGGCGGCGATGACGGCCGTGGCAAAATCCAACCGCGTAATCGCCCGGTACTGCGTCACCTTACTCAGCCGGATCGAATGCCAGACCGCATGAATCACAATGGCCCCCAACGTCGCCTCCGGCAAATTGTAAAACAGCGGCGTAAAGGCCAGCGCCGTAATGAAAATGGCCGCCGCCCCAATCAACGCCACCATTTGCGATTGCCCCCCCGCCGTCACCGACGCCGACGTGCGTGACATGCTGCCATTCACCACAAAACCGCCGCTAAACCCGGAACCAATGTTAGACACCCCCACCGCCAGCAGTTCCTGATCGGCGTTCACGTCATAACCAAATTTCACGCCAAAAGCGCGGGCAATAGCCACCGACTCCGCAAACGCCACCAGCGCCACCCCCACTGCCCCTGGCAGCAGCGCCATCACCTGCGCCAGCGTCATCCCCTCCGGCAGGCCAAACGGCGGCGCGCCCGCGGGAATCTCACCGGCCACTTCAATCCCCATCGCCTCAAACCCCAGCAGGCCAGAAAGAGTAATGGACAAAAACAGCACCACCAGCGGCGCGGGAATTTTAGGCACGTACCGGTGCAGAAGAAACAGCAACGCCAGGCTGGTCACGCCAACCACCAGCGTCGGCACGTGAATCATGTCAATATCCCGAATGAATAAAAGGATATCTGGCACAAACTCATAAGCAGATGTTGGTTCAAAGCCGACCAGCTTATCCAACTGCCCCACGGCAATGGAAACGGCCACGCCCAGCACAAAACCATCCAGCACCGGCCGGGACAAAAAATCGGCCAGCAGCCCCAGCCGCAATATACTGGCCACAATCAACATCACGCCCACAATCAGCGCCAGCAGGATGGTCAGCAGGATAAACTCCGAAGAACCGGGAATGGCCAGGGCAGCCACCACGCTAAAGGAAAGGGCGGCGATGGCCGAACTGGGGCCAACGGTGAGATGGCGCGACGAGCCGAAAATAGCGTAGGCCAGCATGGCCAGGGGCGCGGCGTATAACCCCGTCTCCGGGGGCATGCCGGCGATACCGGCGTAGGCCATGGCCTCCGGCACCAGCAGCGCCCAGATGGTCAGCGCGGCAATCACATCCGCCCGCAGCCAGCTTTTCTGGTAAGCGGGCAGCCAGGCCAGGATGGGTATGTAAGTATGCAAAACCTCTGTTGCAGATCGTTTGGATGGTTGTGTTGCTGTGGTCATTATTTTTTCCGCTAGAAGTTCAACTTCTTTGGAGAAGTTGAACTTCTAAAGAGTTGACCTTCTAAACGGCCGCATCCTCTTCTCCCTCTTTCACCCACGCCTGCGCCGCCTGCCATGCCTGAAAGTTCAGCAGCCTATCCAGCTCAGACAGCACATTTCTGTCGTAGGGGCTGCTGTAGCCGGTAAAGTGACTGAGTTGCCCCAGGATGATCAACAGGCAATGCCGCTCATAAAGCCGACCATCACGGCATTGGAAACAAACCGGGTAATGCCCCCCAAACGCAAAATACCCAACAAAAATTGGATGAGGCCGACCATGAACGTCAGCGCGCCCAGCGCCAGTAACGGATTGGCCCCGGACACGCCGGACAAGGCGTCCCCGGTAGCTACGGCCATAGCGCCGGTGTTGCCCACGTACATAAATTGCGAACTGAGGGCAAAGGCAGCGATGGGCGTACCCACCATCAGGGCATATAACCCTTGCATGGGGTTGACCCCGGCCAGAATAGCCGACGCCAGTCCATCGGGAATGGTGACAAACGCGGAGGCGGTACCGGCCGTTATGTCAGCGCGCAGATTTTGGCGGTCGAAGGCAATACCAGGCATGGGCTTATGGCCGGGCTATGGCCCGGCAACATACATGGCCTGGAGCGCGCCATTGGCGTCTCGCAGTTCCAGGGTGTTGCCTCTGATCTGGTAGGTCATCGCCAGTTCGATGGCTGCCAGATAAGCTGACTCTTGCTCCATAATGCCGGCTGGTTCGGCACAGGCCATCATGGTACTGGCCACTGTGCCAATGGAAATCTGATCGCCGGCGGCCGTATAAGAGGCGTGGTAGTTGTTGCAGCCGGCCGAACCGGTGAGAACGCCGTCTGCGCCAAACACGGCCGTCAGCGTTGTATCTGCCAGCACACCCACCACTGCTTCGTTGCCGTTGTTGTAGCCGGTGACAATCCAGGTAACGCTGCCCAGTTCTGTGCCTGCCCCCGTCAGGTCGGTCAGCGTGGCCTTCGCAAAGACGATATTCGTACTGCCATCGGCGCTGGTCAGGGTGAGGGTATCGCCCGCCACCAGATAGGTAGCAGCGTCACTCAAGGCGCGGAAGTATTGTGTTTCCTGTTCTGTCACCGGGACCTCACAGGCCATCATGGTGCTGGCCCCCATCTGGACGGTAATGTAGTTGGGGGCGTTGGTTTCATAGGTGGCGGTGAACGTATTGCAGCCGCCGGAACCGGTCACAGTGCCGTCGTTGCCAAACACGGCCGTGACCAGCGTGCCTTCTACGGCCGTGCGCCCATTGACAGACGACATCACCCAACTGGTACCGGCCAGAGGCGGTTGCGTTGTTTCCGAAACGCCCACTTCCACAGGCTCAGTGGCCTGGGGTGTAGGTGGGGCCGATTGTTCCACTGTCGGCTCAATTTGGGCATCATCTAGCGTAGCGATGCACCCGGCCATCGCTATTGCCAGGAACAACAACAGCAGGTAGATTAGCAAATGTTGGATATGTGATTTCATTTTTCTGCTCTTTTCCAGGGCACAAGGCGCGACAAAACAGACCTGACAGGTTTCAAAAACCTGTCAGGTCCACTCTGATAATAACATTTACATGCCGAGTATTTTGGCTTTTTGGGCAGCGAACTCTTCTTCGGTTAGAAGTCCCTGCGCTTTGAGCGCGCCCAGGCGCTCTAACTGGGTAATCATGTCATCCTGCTGTGCCGGCGGCTCATAATACTCTGTTGGCGGCGGTGGGGCATATTGGGGCTGGGCATATTGTTGTGGCGGTGGGGCTTGCTGTTGTACGGCGTGCGAATAGGCAGCCACGTTCTTTTCAGCCTGCCGACGATTGACGGCGTTGCGGGTGGCGGTAGCGGTGCCGACGACGGCCGCTGTCCGCGCCATTCCTCTTACTAATCCGGGCATGGTTACTCTCCTTTATTTTGTGGGGCGATTTTCCAAATCGCCACGCGATATAGAAAATCGGGCTACTAAGCGGGCAGGGAGGCGAAAGCCTCGTCCACAACAGGCGCGGGCACCCGGAAGTTCAAGGCAACTTCTACGCCGCTGGCAGCGATGGCGTTGACCAGGGCGACGGCCCAGGTATGTTCGATGGCTAAAGCGACCACGGCCGAATCGGGCACCATCCCTTCCCACAATGTATCCGCGTCATCAGAGTCAAAAAGCCCGCGTGTGCCTGTTTCAATAAAGCCGAGTTTGGCTTTCTGGTCTGCGGGCATATCTTCGAGATCGAGGCGCAGACAGTCGCCATTTTCCTGCTTAAACAAGACCATGGCGTCCAATACGCGAATGGTGCCAGTGGCGACTTGCTTTTCCAGTTCGGTCAGGATGCTGCCATCAAAACGTGGTTCGCCCAGCGCCAATACGATTACATCAACCGGTCCATGTTTGATCATAATTTTTTCTCCTATTGTAGACGCTCAGACCTGACTGGTTTTTGAAACCTGTCAGGTCTTGAAGCATACGAATTACTGACGGCCGAAGGCGCGTTTTGTCCCCGGCAGCAGCGCATAAATGAGAACCAGACTGTTGAGGATAACGGCCGTTTGCACATCAACCCATTCGCCGCCTGTCACCAAAATGACAAAGTTGAACACCAGATTGATCAGCGAAATGGCGGCCACAAAAATCCAGCCTGCTTCTTCCAGGTTCCACAACATCTGCAACACCCAGAACCAGATGTAGGCCATCAGGCCATAAACCAGGGCATACCACAGGCTAAAGGTGGGCAAATTCACCGGCCCCAAAAACGGAAAAATAAAACGCAGGGCAATGATCGCGTTGAGGACGGCCGCAATACCGGCCGCAATCGCCAAAATAGTGACACCAAAAGGTCTTTTCATTATTTACTCTCCTTTATTTTAGAGGTGCGCCGCACTTCAAAAGTGCGTCACACCCACAACTTGCACTTACACCGTCTCCACCACACCAAATGTGTCCCGCAGCCGGGCTTCGTCGGCGCTGTTCAAATTGGTACGCAGCAGCGTGGACTTGTGCCGGGCCAATTCGGGCAACACTTTGTCTTCGGTCATATATTCAACCATTAAAAACAGAGCTGAATGGCCGGGTTCAATGGTGCGGCCTACTTCCTTGACAAATTCGTCATCAAGGCCACAGTCTGATAGTTTACCGGCCGTCGCGCCACCGGCCACCCCCATAGCCAGACCCAACCAGGGCACACCAAAGAGCAGGCCAATGAACAGGCCCCAAAACGCACCGCCCAGAGCGCCGGCGCCCACCAGGTTGTTGGCCTGTTTCACTTTCACCTTGC
>JAHBVI010000225.1 GCA_019637635.1 Anaerolineae bacterium | reverse complement strand
ACAGCGAATGGAGAATTGAACGGATAGATTTCCGGAGGGGTTATCCGTTGATTTCTTTATCTGCTGTAGTCAGGGTGAAAAGTTAAGACGGTACCGCAAAATTTAATTTTCAACTGCCAAAGCAGTTAAACAGGCCGGTGTCTTTGGTGATGTGAATGGCGCCATCGCGGGCGATTTGCTGCGCCAGCTTTTGCCGCACCCGGGCAATGGTTTCCGGCGCGGGTCTTGTTTCGTCGCCTGTAAATGAAGAGGAGAACAGGTAATCGAGAATCGGTTCGACTTCGGTGACGGCCAGGTGGTCGTCATAGCGCAGCAGAGAGATCTGGAGGAACACGGCCGTTAACTGCTCTGCCCCATTTTCCAACCGAAACGAAAGGGTCCATTCTGCTGTAACCAGACGGTGCGGCGGGCTATCTTCGGCCGGCCACAATTCCCGGCCGATGCGCCACAATTCGCGCAGATGGTTCTGGCCGTTGGTGGCGGCGAAGAAACGGCCGTCCCCCTTCAACACCCGCCGCACTTCCCCCAATGCTGCCGCCAAATCGGGCACGTGGTAGAGCATGTGGTTGGCGATCACCACGTCAAAACGTTCATCAGGAAAGGGCAGTTCTTGAATGTTAGCCGTCTGAAAGCGGAAGTCATGGCCGGCATGTGACAACGCCGTTTCTGCCTCCGCCACCATGCCTGGCGATAAGTCGGTGAGGGTGATGGCGCAGTTGACGGGGATGCGGGCCACATTTTCCCGCCACAGCCAGCCGGGACCGCAGCCACATTCCAGCACGGCCGTACCCTCTTGCAGCCCCAATTGGTCAAATACCCACACCGGCCAGGGGGTCACGGCCGTGCGGAACCGCCGGTGCAGCGCCGCCCGCGCATCCAGATTGGCCGAACTCTTGTATTGGTTGTTTTGCAGATAATCCGCGTCTTGAATAATGGTTGGTTGGGACATCTATTCTCCTCAAGGCCCGCTCGTAGTAGGCGATTCATCGCCTTCTTACAGCGATAAATCGCTTACTACGAACGAGATAGTTGCTTATCGTGGTCGCTTTATTGCCTGTTCGTATGGCAAAGCCGCGCCACCTGTTTTACACTCGTGCCAGTAATTTATCTCAACTAAAGTGAGGCGACCCACAATGAAACACTCTTTATCCCTGCGATTTCTATTCGTTTTACTTTGGACGTTGGCGCTGCTGGCCGCTTGCGGCGCGGAACCGGCCGTGGAGCCAACACCCATCTTACCACCGCCCAACATTAGCGTTGGCGGCGGCAGCAATCAAACCGGGGGAGGAGACACGGCCGTGTCCCCCACCTTAGCCCCCGGAGAAGTGAGCGGCGAAACGGCCGTGCCTGGCGCTGAATCCACCCCGGAACCAACCCCCACGCTGGCCGCCACCGCCACCGAAATGAGTACTCCGGCAGCCACCCCCGCCACCAATCCTCCGGTGCAGGCCATTACCGGCAGCCCATTGCCCGCCGCCAGCCGCGATTTGCTCTTCCTGGCCGATGGTGCGTTTAAGCGATGGAACCACAACACCGACCAGATTGAAGTGCTGCTGCCCGGCCCCTTGCCTGAACAGCGCGTTCGTGACAATGCCAGCCAGTGGAACCCGGCGGTGGGCGACCTGACCGATTTCTCCGTCAGCGCCGATGGCAAACGGGCGGTTGTGGCCCGACTGACCGCTTCCATCCCTGTTACCCGCACCAACACCGCCGGAGATGACCACCAATATCCCGATCTGGACACACAGCATGAATTGTGGTTCATGGATTTGGTCAGCAACCAGACCTGGCGCATTGTGCCCCGCGTGGACAACCTGGCCGGACTGGCGCTGTCGCCCGATGCCCGCCATGTGGCTTTCCAGGGAAGCAGTTTGAATGGCGCGTATGCGGTGCAGGAGAGCGGCGAACCGGTGCTGCGTATTTATTTTCTGCCCACCGGCGGCGGGACTCCAGGGGCGATCACCGACGTGGCTGCCTGTGGACGTTATTGCGGTGGTCTGGCCTGGCACCCGGACAATAATTTGTTTGTGTGGAATGACAACACAGCCGTCTGGTTGCAAAATCTGGCCGGGCGAGAGTCGGAACAACTCATTCAAAACCGCCCGTTTAATGAACAGGCGCCAGATATGGCCAATCTGGCCGTCTATTCGCCGATTGCGTGGGCGAACAACGGCCGTTACCTGCTGCTGTGGAAGGGTGGCTGGGAAGGCGGCAACCGCGCCGTGTTTGATGTGCCCACCCGTGCCCTGGTTGATGTGCCCGATTCCTTCGTCTACGTGAACGAATTCCCCACCGAGGTAACATGGATGCCGGATGCGCGTCTCTTTGTCTTGCGCTCGGAAACGGGCACGGGCACATTCCAACCCCGCGCCGAATTGTGGCGTTTCCAGCCGGAGCAAAATACGATTGTGAAAGAAGAATCGGTGGTGTTATCCAGCCAGAATGTGGGGGCAGCGGGGGGGCAGCATCTGGACGACGGCCGTTTTGCCTATGTCTTGTTTGCTCAGGATGCCCTCAACCCGGAAGCAGGCGCGTACCATCTGGTCTCATTTAATGAGACACCGGAGCGGGTGAACGCCTCACCTCCGGTGCAGTTTTTGCCAGGCACCGCTACGGCTACGTGGTCAAAAGATGGCTACGGCGTGGTGATTGTGTCTCAGGAGTACGGCCGTGTCTATTATGCTCAGGCGGATGGCGACTTTTTGTATGATGTGACGGCCGTGTTCGGCGCCGAACCCCACACCTTTCACTGGCAGCCGGAGATTGTTGTGCCGTAATCGGTAATCGGTGGTCGGTAATCGGTTCCGTCACCGATTATCGTTCACCGATTACTTCACTCCGATGCTTGTTTGCCGTACAAAACGATGTTAATATGTACGGCACATCAATCCTGATAGGAGGTTTTCATGCAAGTTACAGAAAAGAAAAAACTCACATTACGAGTTGATAGCCAGCTTATTGAAGAAGCTAAAGCGTATGCGTCTCTCAATAACACATCTATTTCGCAATTGGTAGAAGTATATTTGCGCGATCTGTCACGGCGAAAAGAGATGGCCCATTCACCGCTAGTACAAAGATTGACAGGCATTATTCCGCCTGACAGTGATACTGAGGATGCCAGATTCCAATATCTTATGGACAGGCATGGCGAATAAATTGCGTATCCTGGTTGATTTGAATATCGCGGTAGATGTGGTGCAAGCACGCCAGCCATTTTATGCACAGTCTGCACTGGTACTGGATGCCGTGGCCAACCAGGAAGTGGAAGGATTTTTGGCTGCTCATAACATAACCAATCTCTTTTACATCGTTTCACGCCTGGCCAACAGGCAAACGGCCGTGGCCGCTATCGCTGATTTGCTTAACTTCTTTCAAATTACGGCCGTAGACGATCAGGTTATTCGCCATGCCCAGACTTTGGGTTGGAAAGATTTTGAGGATGCCGTACAGATGGCCGCCGCATTAAACGCAAACCTTGACTATATTGTGACCAGAAATCCTCAAGATTTTGAAACGCAGCCCATCCCCGTGTTAACCCCTGCTGCTTTTTTTACCCTGCTCCCTCCATCACCTACACTTTCGCCATGACCGGCAGTGGTTCGTAACAATCATAGTTGCGTTGGCGGATGATACGGCCGTCTACAAACTCCAAAAACATGGCAATGCGCGCCCGCAGCGTGGCCCCCGCCGGCACTGCATCAAAGGGAATCGCCAGATCGCCTTCCCACTCCACTTCCAGCACAACTGTATCGCCTGATTCGATGGCGTTGAGGATGGTGTACTGCTGACGGGTCAGGATTTGTGCGCCCTGGGCAATCCCGGCGGCCATCACCTCCCGGTTGCGGTGGCTGCCATGTGGGGCGATCAGATTGGGCAGTTCGCGGAACTGAATGTCCTCATGCCAGAAGGGGAGGAATTGGGCAGCAACGGCCGTGTGGTCATTAAATAGTTCGATATATGCTTTGGCTATACCGAAGATACCTCGCTCTTGAATAATTGTTTGCCGTTCCCGCGCCACAAAGAGGATGTCTGGTTCAATGACCTGATCATCGGCCAGGCGCACGGCCGTGCGCGATCCCGGCACCTCACCTAAATCGTGCATCTCAACAAATTCGCCGATCAGTCTCAACAGAAACATGTATTCTTTTTCATGGTTATCCATTGGTGGTGGGGAGACGACATATACTCCATTGATCAATTCCGCCTTTTCGTCGTCTGGCGAAAAGGCAAAAAACTCCTCGGCCGTCATCAGTTCGGCAATCTCTACGCGGGTTAGTTGGGCTAACATAGGAATCTCCAGAAGTGACACGGTCAGAGACCGGCCACAGCGAGCCGGTGTTCCAGGATGCAGACATTGTAGCCCAACGGGCAAGTTGGGCAGTGGGCAGTGCCAGGCACAGGGCAAAACTCTTTGGTTAGACCAATGCCTTGTGCCCTGTGCCTGGCACTCCTGTAACGCTACACCACGATATTCACCAACTTGCCACGCACGACGATCACTTTGCGCGGCTCTTTGCCGTCTAGCCAGCCTTGCGTTTTGTCGGAACTGAGGGCGATTTGTTTGACGGCTTCGTCATCCAGGTCGGCGGGCACCTCCAGTTTGTCGCGCACACGGCCGTTCACCTGCACTATCAACGTAATCGTATCTTCTTTGGCGACTTCGGCGCCCCACTGCGGCCAGGGCTGCTGGTGGATGCTGTACGCATGGCCGCGCTGCGCCCATAGCTCCTCGGTGAGGTGCGGGGCGATGGGGGCCAGCAGCAGCAGGAGATTGTCTACCGCTTCATTCCAGGCGGCGCGGCTGACGTTGGCGGCTTTACGGCCGTCATTAAGGGCATTACGCAATTCCATCAGGGCGGCGACGGCCGTGTTAAACGAAAAGCTCTCCATATCCTCCGACACCCGGCGGATGGTCTGGTGTGTTTTGCGGCGCAGATTACGACTGGCGGTCTCGTCTTCCTGCTGCGGCTGATACCCATACCGCCCAATCTCCCATACATCATTCAACAAACGCTGCGGCCCTTTGATGCCGTCATAATTCCAGGGGCCGCCCTGATCCCACTTGGCAAAAAACATGAGATAGGTGCGCACCGTGTCCGCGCCATATTTCTGCACCAGTGCATCTGGGGCCACCACATTGCCGCGTGATTTGGACATCTTCTCGCCATCTTCGCCCAGCACCATGCCCTGGTTATAGAGGCGAATCATCGGCTCGGAAAAGTTGACCAGCCCCATCTCACGCATCGCCATGGTGAAAAAGCGGGTGTAAATCAGGTGCATGGTGGCGTGTTCAATGCCGCCCGTGTATTGGTCAACGGGAAGCCAATACGCGCCCTCTTCGGGGTCAAAGGGGTGCTGGTCGTCCAGCGGGCTGAGGTAGCGGTATTGGTACCAGCTTGAACACATAAAGGTGTCCATCGTATCCGTCTCACGCAGGGCGGGCTGGCCGCAAATGGGACATTCGGTGTGGATGAATTCCTCGTGGAATTTGAGCGGGCTTTCGCCGGTGGGCATAAATTCCACGTCCTCCGGCAGCAGCACGGGCAACTGTTCATCGGGCACGGCTACCGCGCCATGTTCCGGGCAATAGACCACCGGAATGGGTGCACCCCAATATCGCTGGCGACTGATCAACCAGTCACGCAGCCGGTAATTGACCGCCTCTTTGCCAATGCCTTTTTCTTCCAGCCAGGCGGTCACTTTGCCAATGGCCTCATTAACCGGCGTCCCCGTAAATTCACCCGAATTGACCAGATGCCCTTCATACTTGGACGTGTACGCCGCTTCCAATTCCCCGTCGGCGTCACTGCGGCCGGGCATCCGAATCACTTCCACGATCTCCAGGCCAAATTTGCGGGCAAACTCGAAGTCGCGCTCATCGTGGGCGGGCACGGCCATGATGGCCCCGGAGCCGTAGCTCATCAACACATAGTCGGCAATCCAGATGGGGATGCGGGCCTGATTGACGGGATTGACGGCGTAGGCGCCGGTGAAGACGCCGGTTTTCTCGCGGTCGGCCGTTTCCCGGTCAATGTCGGTCAGCCGCTGCGCCTGCTGGATGTAGGTCTCAACGGCCGTGCGCTGTCCATCGCTCGTAATTTTGTCCACGAGGGGATGTTCCGGGGCCAACACCATAAAAGTTGCCCCCCACAGCGTATCCGGCCGGGTGGTGAAAATCTTAATTGGGTCGCCCCCTTCGGTATAAAAGGTTACATCTGCGCCAGTAGAACGGCCGATCCAATTCGTCTGCATCACCTTCACCCGCTCCGGCCACTCAATCTGGCTGAAATCGAGCAGTTCCTCCGCGTAATCGGTGGTTTTGAAAAACCACTGCTCTAAATCTTTTTTGATGACCGGCGTGCCACACCGTTCGCAGTGGCGGTCTTCACCCCACACCTGTTCGCGGGCCAGGGTGGTATTACAGTTGGGACAAAAATCTACGGCCGACAGCTTGCGATAGGCCAGCCCCAATTCCATCAGCTTCTTAAAGAACCACTGCGTCCATTTGTAATAGCCGGGGTCGGCGGAGACGGCTTCACGTTCCCAATCAAACATCGCCCCCATGCTGCGCAGTTGGCCGCGCATCCGGTCAATGTTGGCGAATGTCCATTTGGCGGGGTGGGTGCGGTTTTTGATGGCCGCGTTTTCGGCCGGCAGACCGAAGGCGTCAAAGCCCATGGGGAACAGGACGTTGTACCCCTTCATGCGCATGTAGCGCGCCCGCGCATCGGACGGCGTCATGGCGTACCAGTGGCCGATGTGCAGGTCGCCGGACGGGTAGGGCAGCATGGTCAGGGCATAATGTTTCGGCCGTGACCGATCAATCACCTGCCGGTACAGCCCTGTCTCATCCCATTTCTGCTGCCATTTGGCTTCAATTTCATTTGGATTGTATGTACTCATCATTCACTCTTCCCTGTGTTGTCCCTGGAGGGGCGGCTTTAGCCGTAACTCCCTTGCGGCTAAAGCCGCCCCTCCGAAATCTTATTCTCAATCGTTTGCAGTAGGCACTTAAGTGCCGTCAACGGGCGATAAATCGCCTACTACGAACCTTTCAGCGTGGGGCGCAGATAACCAGTTCGTAAGTCTGCCCGGATTCGATTTGGAATCGTTGGGGCGGGTTGAGGGGACGGCCGTTGAGCGTCACGGCCGTACCCCTATCCATCACCCCCAATTCCACTTCCGACAGGTTAATGCCCGGTATGGGACGGGGCAAGATCAAGACCATCACATTGCCGCGTATGATCAATCCGTAAGTGCCGGCGCCTGTGACCACCGGTAGATTGATGCTGCCGCCGGGCGGAATGGCCTCTGGCAGCGATAGGATTGTTTTCACCGGGTCTGGCGCGGGGATGGGCAGTGGGTTGGGGCAGCGATTGTAAACCGTCAGGTCTGGCTGACGGCTGCGCACAATCAACACCCCGGCGGTCATAATGCCCGCCAGGATTAGCAGGCCAATGAGAATTTTGACGACCAGAGGCAGCCCGCCGCCGGTTGTGGCGGTGGTTGTTGTGGCCAGGGTGGTGCGGGTCACGGCCGTGCGCCAGCCACTTTGCGCCGTCGGCGGCAGCTTGCCATACGGCGTCACCGACACAATCTGATACTCATGCAGTTG
>JAHBVI010000224.1 GCA_019637635.1 Anaerolineae bacterium | reverse complement strand
ATGATGCGGGACTGTGGCAGATTCTTCCTGTCAACAGCGGCCTGTTGACGGTGCAAGCCTACGCCAAAACGATGGCCGAGGCGCAGGCTACTCCCCAACTGCAAATGGGTCTGGACCCGACTGGCGGCACAAACCCCTTTGGCGAGGCTGTCATCTGGTCTAATCCAATACCCGGCCCAGGCGAATTTATCCCTATCACCATCAGCGCCTCCATTCCGGGTGACACGGTGACGCTCTTTTTGCGCGCCACTCAAAACCTACCAGGCGCGACGGCCGTCTCTATCTGGGATGACGTCACCGTCACGGCCGGCGCAGCGACCATGCAAAACCCCAGTTTTGAAGAATCCTTTGCGCCGCAGGGAGTGGTCGAAAACATCCCCGCCGGTTGGACAGCCTTTTACGATGACACCTACAGCCAGGAAATAGACAGTGATGCCGCCGCACGAGACACCTACCGGGTGTATGCGGCCTGGTCGTCGGACAGGGGTATCACCTGGTCAGAAAAGCAGATCATTACCGAAAATACGACGCTGGCGGCCGGCACAAGTGGGGCCTTTCGGCCGCTGGTTTATCCCGCCATCAGCACCCGCACGGATCCCGACAGCACCACCTTTTTCTACATCTACGAATCCGGTGACCCACCGGCCGGGACATCTTTCCGGCGTTACGGCCGTCCCTTTGTCACACGCTGCCAGGCGGGCACCACTATCTGTACGGAAGCCCCAGGCGACCCGATTTTTCCCCGTGACCTGGTGCGGCCCACCCTCAACCTGGACGCCGTTCAGGATCAGGCCAGCGGCGGCAACGTGGTCCTGGTCTGGGATTCTTTGCAGGCGGACTACGAGAGCAAAGACATCTATATGACCATCCTCTCACTGGCTGAGTGAACGGCCGTTAATGGAAAAGGGCAAGGAATTGGCGATGGTTCAAAAAGCGATGTTTCTCATCATCACCCTGGCCATGACCGGTCTGTTCACCCGGCTGGGGAGGGTTCAGGCGGCTCCCTGCCCGGCGGATACGCCGACCTACCGCACCTGCATCCCGCTTATTGACGTGGGCCTGGCGATCCGCCGACAGCCAGAGAGTAGCAACAATCCCGCCAACCCTTACGCCACCACTGGCAAAACCGGCCCCATGTTTGCCGGTCCGGGCACGGCCGTCACCTATCAGGTGCAGCTGGCAAACTATGAAGCTGTCACCCGCACCGTGCAGTTGACGGAAACCATTCCCGCCACGCTGGAACTGATCACATCCACCTTACCGGCCGGTATGACTTATGAAGGCCAAAAGCGACAACTCCGCTGGCAAGGGCAGCTCGCGCCTGCTTATCTGGATTACCTGCTGGTACCAGACAGTATGGCTCTCCCCTATCTAGACCTGGCCGCGTTCGGCGCGCCGGATTTGTGTATGGATCTGCCCGATTGCGACCAGACGCCCATCACCTTCAACCTGGGCGTAAATGGTTATACCTTCGCCTACTATGGCGAGTTGCTGACGGAAATCACGGTTTCACCCAATGGGCTTATCCTCGCCGGAACGCAAACCATTACCAACACCGACACCAACGCCTGGCTGCCGGCCGCCCCCATACCGGCGGCCATGATTGCCGGGTTATGGCGAGACGTGGACATGAACGCCGGGACCGAGGGCGAGAGCCGCTGGCACGCGGCGATTCTTTCTGGCCTGCTCGACGACCACGATGTCTTTTACGCCCAATGGCACAACGCCCCCCACGCCAATGACCCCGATAACACCGCCCGACACGCGATAGCCCTGGTGCTGGGATATGGCCCCTCTGCCGGCCACATCTTCTTCATCTACAACAACATGGCCCACCCGGCGCAGGTGGCGGCGGCCGGTTACACCATTGGCCTGTCTGACAACGTGGGGCAGCGGGGGCTGACCGTGGCTTTTGCTGACTGCTGTGGCGACATACCACCACGGGGATACCCGCCGGCGGCTGGTACTACCTACCATCTGGCTCCTACTATTCGTTATCCTCAGAATCATTACACTACCAGCCTCTCGTACACGGCCGTCGTACACACGCCCGCTCCGGAAACCGTGGCCACCACTGTGGTCGCCAGCAATGATTCCCCTGCTCCAGCCCTGCGTTTCACCTGGGCGACCCATTACCTGTATGTGCGGGAAATGCTGTACTTACCGCTGATTGCCGGAGGGAACGAGTAAATGAAGCCAAAACAACGGGCAGTTGCCGCTGGTTTGGGGCTTTGCCTGCCCCTTCTGGCCAGCCTGGCCTGTGAGATAACCGGCCAGATAGCCAACTTGCACACCCTGTCTGGCATCGCCTATTTTGCCGCCGTCACCGAAACGGCCGTGCCCACCGTCACCGTCTTCCTGGGCACCACCACACCCGTTTATCCGCCCACCCCGGTGCCGGCCGAAATCACCTTGCCACCCGTGTGGACAACGGTGACCGCCACGCCCCTCTTTCCCCCACCCACCGTCACACCCTGGGGATTTACCGCCACCCCTTATTGGGTGACCACCACACCAGTCGTGATCACGGAAACGCCGGTACCGCCGTGGACGACAACGCCGGCTCTTGACCTCATCGGTTACAGCACACCCGTGCCTGTCGGCACTGCCTACTACCGCGTGGGCACTTTCTATCTCCACCAGGACATTTACATCCATTACCCCAATCCGGTGGTTATCAGCCTCGACAGCTACCAACTGCTGGACAGTGCCACCAACCCGGTCGAGCAGAACTACCTGCTGCTGGAAGTGACGGTGAAGAACTACAGCGGCAGCGACGCCTTTATCCCCGTGGCGGACATTTTCTTCGTGCGTGAGGTGGCAACGGGGGAGGGTACGCGCCGGCGCACCTGGTCAGCGGCTAATGAACCCCTGGCTTACCACAATCTCCCTTCCTACCGGGAACAATTAGAAGACGCGGTCGGGCATCCCTGGCCCATTCCCCACCTGGAGGAACGAACGTACACCATCGGTTTCATCTTGCCCAAAGGCGCGGTAGCGGAGGTTGGCCTGATAACCGACCTGGGGCGGGCCGTCAACGGCGGTGTACCTCTCTGGATTCGTTTAGAACCAGACCCGACACAAATATTGGGTGTGCCTTGCACTCCCTATATCCCTGGCTGTATTCCACCGCCGCCCACACCTGTTCTCCTGGATGAGAATGGCACCTTTACCGGTGGGGGAGGGGAGCCGGGCGCCACCCCGCCGCCTGGAATTGGTTTGTGGCCCACCAACGGCACGATCACGCGCGGCTACGGCTGCGCCGAATTTTATACCGGTGTTGATGGGGCCGGGTTTGGCTGCCCACCGCCGCGTCCCTGGTTTCACAACGGCGTGGACATCGCCAATGTGAACGGCAATCCCATCTTTGCCCCGATTGACGGCGACCTGCTCTTTGCCGGGTTCAACCCCAACGCTCCGGATTGCGCCCACATCAATGGCTCCGAGCCACCGCATCAAGGGCTGGGCAATTATCAGCGTATCGGCGATGGGCAAACGCTGCATTATCTGGGCCATCTCAGCGGTTTTGTCCTCACCAGCGGCAGTGTCAACACCGGCGAGCACATCAGCAGTATGGGCAGCACCGGCTGTTCCACTGGCTCGCACCTGCACTGGATTGTCTATGACGGCGGTACGCTCATCGATCCGCAGTCGTGGGCCGGCCCTGGGCCGCCACCATAACTGACTACAGCGGATTTTAGTAAAGAACGGAGCAAGACAGGAAGATCGTGAAACAAATTTTTCTCATAGTCCTGATATTAGGGCATATCAACTTCTTCCAACCATTGTTAGCGTGGACGCCAACGGCCGTCCCCGTCACCCTCATCATCCGCCAGGCCGATGGCTCTCCGGCAGCTGGCGAGACGGTTCATTTGATACGCCACCCGGAAATGACGGTTTACACGGCCGTCACCGACGCCACCGGGCGCTGTACTTTGACCGTGCCGCGTGGCCTGTATGAAGTCGGGTTTCAGGCCACGTTGGATGGTGTCTCCGCCCTGGCCGTAGCTGAAAGCGGGCTGGGTGGCTTTGGCCTGACCGTCGGTGAAACGCCAGTGACGTACCATTTCACCCTTCAGCCAGATAGCTACGTCTATTTTGATGGCGCGCCGGACGCAGCCATCCCGGTCCCCGTCATTCCCCATCTGGCCGACTTGCACGTCATCGGTGGGGCAGGGGAAGCAACCCCCACGCCACTGCCCATCGCCCCAGTGCCGAAGGTAACGACGGCGGCCGCCAGCCAGGCCCCGACCGTGGCCACCGCCAAACCTGAACCAGAAACGGCCGTCACCACCACGCTCGTTATTCTGCTCATCTCCCTGATAGGCATGGCCATGGGCGTAACCGGGGCCATCGTCAGCCGGCGATGGCGTTAGCTTAAACGAGGCATACATGTTACCTGGCATTGACGAACTTTTCGCTACCGCCGTCTACCTGGTTGAGTATTACCTGGGCCTGTTCTTGTGGAGCGTCGCCCGTGTGACCCTCTCTATGTCCCTCCTCATCCAGAGCGTCCAGACCAGTCTGGTGGAGAACATCAGCGACTTGGTGCAATACACGGTCAACGCCCTGGCTGCTCCGGTGGGCCTCTTCCTGGTACTGGCGCTGACCACTTTGGGTGCATGGTATGTGATCAACAACCTGGTAGCCACCAGCAAATGGGTAGACCCCTCTCGCCTGCTGACCTATGGTCTGGCCACACTCGTTTTCTTTTCCACGCCCGTCCTGGTCATTGACTTGCTGGAATCGGTACGCACCAGCATGACACAGGGGATTGAAGCCACCCTTCTCGACGAGACCATCGCCGATATGTTCAACATCGAGACCGGTGGCGACGACGAGCCACTCCCGGATGTTATCCCCGACGTGAACGGCGACGGCCACATCGGAACCTTCGACCTGGTGGCCTATTTCCTTTCCGTTGCCAACAGCCAGGAAATCTTCAACAGCGATTTCCCGGCCGGCCTGGCGGCCGCCTACTTCCCGGAGCATCCCTCAGAAATAGATCTGTCCAACGAAGACGCCCGCAACCAGGCCATTGAGAATGCCTGGACAGGAATCACCCGCCTCGCCTTCTCTTTTCCGGCCATTCTGACGGCCGTTGCCGAACATCTGCTCTGGCTGGTGTTGACGATGGCCGCCGTACTCCTGTACATCGGCTTTCCCTTTGCCGCCATGCTCTCCTTTTTTGTCTACACCGACGCTCTCTTTACCAGTTATATCCGCCAGTTCATTAAGCTGTGCATTGAGACCTTTATCAGCGTGATCATTGTCGCCTTTGTTGTCGGCCTCATCGCCGCCGCCGCCCAAGCCAGCATCGGACTCTACGTGGGTACCAGCCTGGTAGGTCTCCTGATACTTACCTGGCGCATCAAGGGCGCATTTAAGCTCTCGACGGCCGCCTTCGACATGGTCGCCGGCGGCAATCTCACCGGCGGCTCTTCGATGCGGGATTTACGGGTAATGAGCGCCGGTGTCACCCGGACAGCGGCGACCGCCGGCATGGCCGCCCTCACCGGCGGAACGGCCTTAGCCGCGGCCGGCATGTTGGCGGCCGACCAAAAACTCAGCAGCCAGGCCGGGATGGAGGAATACACCATGCTGGGCCTGGACCAGTCCAAATCGGAGGCACGCACGCAGCAGCTTCTATCGCTGGCCGGTTACAGCATCGGCCGCAACCCGACGGCCCGCCATGGGATTGAAACGGCTCATGAAGGCCGCGCCTTTTTGCGGGCCATGCGGGATGGCGGGCCGCAAGCACAGACGCCGGACACCCTGGATTACCTGCGCGTCGGTTCGTCACTCTCCACCTTTGGCTCCACTCCCTGGCTGGCGCTGCGCACCTCCCCCTCGCTACGACACGCCTTTGATACTATTGGCGGCAACCGGGGACGTTATCCCGCAAACGCCGACGATGGCGCTCCCAACAATGGGGTGGGAGGGCACACCTTGGGTGGGCCCACCTCGGGTGGGGAGTTAACCGCTATCTTGCAACAACTGACGGCCGTCCTGCAAGGTTTCCAGGCCCAGGGCCAGCCGCAGCCACCGGTCAACGGGGCCAGCCCGGTCCATGCTGCGGCTTCCCAACCAGGAAACACAGCCAGCCAGCCACCACCCGGCCACCAACCAGCGACCGGTCGCCACCACGCAGAGAGCAGCCGTCCCCCGGCCCGTCACCCGGCCGGTCAGGCCGGCCCGGTAGAGGTAAACATTGTCAGCAGCCGCCCCGACCAGGACGGCAACTTACCGGCCAACCGGGACGAAGGGCAGGTCATCTTGCAGCCGCAGACGGCAGACAGGACGGCCAGTCTGGTAGAAACGGTGAGCCACCTGCAAAACCCGGCTTCTCTTCAAGGGCAGGAGAGCTACCAGGTATTGCTGGTTTACACCGGCAAACAAAATGCGGACGCGCTGCAACAGGCCGTCCGCCAGCATGGGCCAGAGGTGGTGCAGGACGCTACCCAGGCGACGGTGGACGTCATCGCCGACTACACCCAGACGGGTCTGAACCCGGCCGAGATTCTGGCGGCCTTCCAACATGGCGATGGCTTTACGGCCGTACGCCAACAGTTAGGCGCTAACAACCCCTTAACACACACGCAGCTCACGGCCGTCGCCGACCTGGCCCTGCTCCCCCGCCGAGAAGTTACCCCGGCTGAACTCACGCACCAGATAAGCACCGCCGTGACTACCGGTGGCAGCGACCGCACGGTGGCCGCCGCTCTGGGCGCACCCACCCACTTTGGCCCCCACACCCGCGCCATACGCGGTGTGATGGCCGGCGCTCAGGAACTGGGGCTGACCGCCGCCCAAACAGAGCAGGTGTTAAGCGACATCCGCCACGGCCTTCTGGAAGAAGTCCGGGTGGCGCTATCGCGGGCCGGTGGATCACCGACGATGGTCAACAACTTCATAGCCGACGCCAGTATGCTGCCGGCCACCCGCTTCCAGATAGCCCAGTCCGCGTCGCCACGCAGCCCCCAGGAGGATTCGTCAGCATGAAACGGTTTTTTTCTATGGCCTCTATCCTGACTATCTCCGCTCTCATTTTTTCCTTTGGCCTTACCCCGGACAGCGCCGCCCAGACAGCACCCAATCCCACCCCAATTGTCATTGATCTCACCCCGTCTCCTCCTCCTTTGCCGACCCCGGGCGGTGGGGATAACACCCCACCGCCGCCAGGGGCAGTCACTCCCGACCACTTGGAGGTCAACGATACGGCGGAGATGGCCACCATCCTCGGTTTCCAGGTGGAACCAGGCCTGACGCTGGGGGGCGATGACGTGGATTATTTCACCGGCTATATCAAGGCCGGCCAGTGGGTGTTTATCGGCACAACTGTCTCCGACGGCCTGGACACGGAGCTTGCCGTTTACTGGCAAGGTACGCTCCTGGCCCAAAACGACGACCGTAGCCCAACCGACCTGGGTTCAGCGGTCACTTTCCCGGCGCCCGGCGATGGTTGGTACCTGGCCCGGGTGCAAAAGGTGGCTGCCTTCGACGGCCGTTATGACCTGGAAGTGCGCTTGACCGAACCAACAGCAACACCGACGCCGTTTCCGACGCTGACGCCAACACTGACGCCCACGCCCCTGCCCACCATCACGCCGGCCGTGCCGCCAGACCTGGCCGAGCCAAACAATGAGCCAGCGCAGGCTTACCCCATCGTTCCCGGCACCGATTATGGGTTCTCCCTGGGGATGGGGGACATTGATTA
>JAHBVI010000223.1 GCA_019637635.1 Anaerolineae bacterium | reverse complement strand
GATGTGTAGGGACGCTGGGAAAACCGGCGTTCCTCACTTTGAGGCAGCGTATGTCAAAACAAAGAATTCGTATTCGTTTGAAGGCTTACGATCATCGTGTTCTGGATCAATCGGCCAAGCGTATTGTGGGCACGGCCGAGCGTACCGGTGCCCGTGTGGTAGGCCCGGTGCCCTTGCCGACAAAGATTGAACGGTTTACGGTGCGACGCAGCACGTTTATTGATAAAGATTCTCATGAGCATTTTGAGATTCGTACTCACAAGCGGTTGATTGATGTGATCAATCCTGATTCGAAGACGATTGATACGCTCATGCGGCTGAATTTGCCGGCCGGTGTGGATATTGAGATTTCTATTTGATGTCTGAATAACTCATCTTTAGTTAAGTGAGTTGTCAGGATGATGCAGCGAATACCCGGTAGCTGACAGTCCTGGAGGTATAAATGAAAGGTTTGCTGGGAATTAAAATTGGCATGTCTCAGGTGTTTGATGAAAGTGGTCTGGTGACACCGGTTACTATCATTCAGGCGGGGCCATGCTATGTAACACAGGTTAAGACGGAAGAGACGGACGGGTACACGGCCGTTCAACTCGGATTTGGCGACACTAAAGAAAAACGTTTGTCCCAGGGGGAGCGCGGCCATTTAGGTTTGCTGAAAACGGACAAAACGCATCCTCGTCGTAAACGAAGCAGTGACATTCCGGCGCTTAAACATTTGAAAGAATTTCGTACCAAAGAAACTGAAGGGTACGAAGTGGGGCAGCAGCTTACCGTTGAACAATTCGCGGTTGGCGAGCATGTTGACGTTACCGGTAAGACCAAAGGACGTGGTTATACCGGCGTCGTCAAGCGTTGGGGTTTTGGTGGTGGGTCCACCACACATGGTCAATCTGACCGTTGGCGCGCCCCTGGTTCTATTGGCGGGACTTCTGGTACCGGACACGTTTTTAAGGGTAAGAAGATGGCCGGCCGCAGCGGCAACGAACGCTATACCGCGCAAAACCTGGAAGTGGTTCGGGTTGACCCGGAGAGAAATTTGATTGCTGTCAAGGGCGCCATTCCCGGTGTCAAGGGCGGCCTGGTTATTATTCGCCAGGCGGCGAAGGGTTAGTGGAGGCGTTGTGATGAAAGTTCCTGTATACAACATGGTTGGAGAGGAAGTGAGCAGTGTGGAGCTTCCGGCCAGCATCTTTGAAGCAGAGATTAATCGCGGTTTGATGCACCAGGCATTGGTGCGCCAACTGGCGAATGCGCGTTTAGGTACGCACAAGGCAAAAGGGCGCTCAGAAGTTAACCGCTCCACGGCCAAAATTTACCGGCAAAAGGGAACGGGTAATGCCCGGCATGGCAGCCGCCGCGCCCCCATTTTTGTGGGCGGCGGTGTGGCGCATGGCCCCAAGCCGCGCAAATATGTGAAAAACATGCCACGCAAGATGCGCCGGGCTGCTTTGCGGTCGGCGCTCAGCGTCAAAGCCAGCAACGGTGAAATTATAGTCGTGAACGAAGTCACGATGGATGCACCGAAGACTAAAGAGATGGTGGCTTTGATGAAGCGGCTATCGGTGGAGAACAACGCCTTGTTACTGTTGGCGGACAAAGATGACAATGTGGAGAAATCGGCGCGCAATTTGCCTTCTGTTAAGGCGTTACCGGCCGGCTATCTGAATATCCGGGATCTGCTTGGTTACAATAAGATTGTCATGCCATTGGCGGCGCTAGATGTTGTGACCAGTTTTCTGAGCCTGGAAGATGATCTGGATTTTGACTTTGACGATGAGGATGAAGTGGAAGTCGAAGCGGTGACCGAAAGTGATGCCGAAGTCCAGGATGCAGAAGGTGAGGAGGAATAAATCATGCAATTACACTGGCGTGACATTATTCGTCGGCCATTGGTGACGGAAAAGAGCAACCGCAGCGCCGATTTTTATAACCAATACACCTTTGTGGTGGATGCCCGCGCGAACAAACACATGATTAAGCAGGCGATAGAACTGGCCTGGCCGAAAGTGACGGTGGATAAGGTGCGGGTGATGAATATGCCGGCCAAACGTTCCCGCCGTTTGCGGCGGGTTGCCGTGCGTAAACCAGGCTGGAAGAAGGCAATTGTGACACTGATTCCTGGTGACACCATTGACTTGTTTGAAGGCGTGTAAATAGAGCAGGGATGAGGACTTTGGCGAATGGGGTGATGTTCCCGTTACGGCTATAAAAGTCTCGTGTCCATCCTTGGAGGAAAGTATGCCAATTAAATTGTTTAAACCAACTTCTCCTGGCCGCCGTGATATGAGTGGCCAGACTTTTGAGGAGATTACGAATACCGCCCCGGAGGCTTCGTTGACACGAGGTCTGCGGAAGCGCGGCGGGCGTAATTTCCGGGGAAAAGTAACCATCCGTCATCGTGGCGGGGGGCACAAACGTCGTTTCCGTGAAATTGATTTTAAGCGGCGCGATAAATTTGGCGTCCCGGCGAAGGTGACAACGATTGAATATGACCCTAATCGCTCTGCCCGTATTGCTTTGCTGCTTTATGCCGATGGTGAAAAGCGGTATATGCTGGCGCCATTAGGTGTGCGGGTGGGGGATAAGGTGATGAGTGGCCCAACGGCTGAAATTCGGCCGGGGAATGCGCTGCCTTTGCGTGATATTCCTTTGGGTACGATGATTCACAATATTGAACTGCAAGTGGGTCGGGGGGCGCAGTTGGTGCGTTCGGCCGGTACCTCGGCGCAGTTACTTTCAAAAGATCATCCTCAGTTTGCCTTGCTGCGTCTGCCTTCTGGGGAAGAGCGGTATGTGCCGAAGGATTGCCTGGCGACGATTGGGCAGGTGGGGAATGTGGAACATGGGAATGTGAAGTTAGGCAAGGCGGGCCGCAAGCGGCATCTGGGCATTCGCCCGACGGTGCGCGGTACGGCTATGTCGCCACGTGACCATCCACATGGCGGTGGTGAGGGGCGTTCGCCCATTGGGATGGCCGGCCCCAAGACGCCTTGGGGACAACCGGCGCAGGGTCGGCGCACGCGCCATAATAAGGCGACGGATAAGTATATTTTCCGCCGTCGCTCCAAGAAGCGTCGGTAGGAGGTGAACTAACATGGGACGTTCATTAAAGAAAGGGCCATTTATTAGCCCAAAACTGCTGCGTAAGGTGGAAAGATTGAATGAGGCGAAACAGCGTCAGGTGATCCGGACGTGGTCGCGGACGAGTACAATTTTCCCGCAGATGGTGGGGCATACGATTGCTGTGTATGACGGCCGTCGCCATATCCCCATTTACGTCACAGAAAACATGGTCGGCCACAAGTTGGGCGAGTTTGCCCCCACACGGACGTATCGTGGGCATGTGAGCAAAGCGGAAAAGAAGGGGCGGCGGTAATCATGGCAGAAGCATTTGAAATTACGGCAAAGTTAAGTCATTTGCAAATCTCGCCGCGCAAGGTGCGGTTGGTGGTGAATGCGGTACGTGGCAAAGATGCCCAGGAAGCGATGAGTGCGTTGCAGTTCATGCCCCAACGCGCCGCTAAGCCTGTTTACAAGCTGATAAAGTCAGCGGTGGCGAATGCGGAACAAAATTATGGTCTGGATGCGGATGAGTTGGTTGTCAGCCGTATCTTTGCCGACGAAGGGCCGCGCCGCCGTAAAGGGCGCTATGGTGGTCGTTTTGCCGGCCGTGGCCGTTTTCGGCCGCAGGTGCATCGCTCCTCTCACGTCACCGTAGTTTTGACGGAACGTGAGATAGTGGATTATGGTGGCTAGTGGCTAGCTGCTGGTGGCAGAGGTTTAACTTACCAGCCACTGGCAACCAGCATGGAGGCATAAATTGGGACGCAAAGTACATCCAATAGGGTTTAGATTAAAGGCAATTCGGGATTGGAATACGCGCTGGTTTGCCGAGGGTCAGCAATATACCAACCGGCTGCACGAAGATTTCAAAATTCGGGAATTCATTAAAAAGGAAATGCCGAAGGCGGGTATCTCTTTAATTGAGATTGAACGGGCGCCAAAACAGGTGCAGGTGACGATTCATACGGCCCGGCCCGGTATTGTGATTGGTCGCAAGGGTACGGCCGTGAAAGATTTACGTGGCGCGCTGAAAGATTTAACCGGCAAGACGGTGCGGGTTGAGGTGGAAGAAATTACCCAGCCCGATACCAACGCCCAGTTGATCGCTGAAAATATCGCCGGGCAACTGGAACGGCGTATTGCCCACAGCCGGGCCATGAAAAAAGCGGCCCAACAAGCCATGCGCCAGGGCGCTGAAGGTGTACGCATTGAAGTGAGCGGCCGTTTAGGTGGTTCGGAAATGGCGCGGAAAGAGAAGTTGTGGGACGGCCGTGTCCCCCGTAATACCTTGCGCGCCGATCTCGACTATGGCTTTACCGAAGCCCTGACCACTTACGGCATCATCGGCGTCAAGGTCTGGGTCTATAAGGGTGAAATTTTGCCCCGTAAAAGCCAGCTCACAGAAGTAATGGATGTATACATCTCGGAATAAATGAGAAGTTCAACTTTTGAAAAAAGTTAAACTTCTGGAGAAGAAGCTATGTTAATGCCAAAACGTACCAAGTATCGCAAGCAATTTCGCGGTCGAACCACAGGTATGGCAAAAGGTGGCACGGAATTACAAAACGGCGAGCTTGGCCTGCAAGCACTGGAACCCGGTTGGATTACCAGTCGGCAGATTGAAGCCATTCGCCGGGTAGTTGTACGCCATAATAAGCGGCGCGGTAAATACTGGATTCGCATCTTCCCGGACAAACCGGTTACCGCTAAACCCGCCGAAACGCGCATGGGCAAGGGTAAAGGTTCGGTAGACCATTATGTAGCCGTTGTCAAACCCGGACGCATTCTGTTTGAGATTGCCGGTGTACCGGAAGCCCAGGCCCGCGAATCGCTGTTGCTTGCCAGTTACAAACTACCTATTAAGACCCAAATCGTATCACGGGAGGATCGGTTGTAATGGCAAATATCGTTGAACTTCGCAGCATGAGCGAAGAGAAATTAGAGAAGATGTTGGAAGACGCTCGCGAAGAGTTGTTTAACCTGCGCTTCCGCCGTGCCTCTGGGCAGCTTGAAGACTACTCTCGCTTAAAAGTGGCGCGCCGGGAAATTGCCCAATTGGAGACTGTGCTGCACATGCGCAGCCTGGCCGTGCAAGCAGCGGCGACCGAACCAGAGATTGCCAATGCTCTGCGTGGGCAAGAGTGGCAGGCCGCGGCCCACTTTGATTATGAGGCCAGCGCCTGGCAGGTGGAATTTACCGCTGCCAACAAAAATGTGGCCTCTGCCGTGGTAGACCTGAACAAAAAACGGCCGCGTAACAAAAAAGAAGCTGAGGCGAAAGGTCAGCCCCGGCTTGTTACTAGCTACAAAGTGGCGGGGTAGGTGTAAAGATGAGAGAACAACGCAAACGTCTACAAGGTGTCGTGACCAGCGACAAGATGGACAAAACCGTCATTGTGAAGGTAACAACGGTCAAACGGCACCCCATGTATGGAAAAGTGCTGCGCCTGGATAAAAAATTCAAGGCGCATGACGAAAAGAACGAATGCCGCATTGGTGATCGTGTGGAAATTATTGAATCCCAGCCGATCAGCCGCGAAAAGCGGTGGGCTGTGGTCTCCATTTTGGAACGCGCAGAATAAGGCAGGTGGATCATGATTCAAAAAGAAAGCCGACTCAATGTGGCCGATAATTCTGGCGCCCGCGAACTGCTGGTGATTCAGGTGATGGGGGGGTCCATACGCCGCTATGGCAGTGTGGGCGATATTGTCACCGCTACCGTGAAAAAAGCGACGCCGAATTCAAATGTGAAAAAAGGGACGGTTGTCAAAGCGGTCATCGTGCGCACTGCTAAAGAGTATAAGCGCGATGATGGCACCTATATTCGCTTTGATGACAATGCGGCCGTGATTATTGATCCCACCAGCAAAAACCCGGTAGGGACCCGTATCTTTGGCCCTGTAGCCCGTGAATTACGGCAGGCCGGATTTAGCCGTATCCTGTCTTTAGCGCCGGAGGTGCTTTAGCCATGCGTATTAAAGTTGGTGATCAAGTAGAAGTCATTGCTGGTAATGATAAGGGCATTCGCGGCACCGTGCAGCGCGTGATCCCCGGTAAAAACCGGGTGGTGGTTTCTGGCATTAACCTGGTCAAGAAACATCAAAAACCCCGGCCAACCGGTGGTCGTTCGCAAGCGCAAGGTGGCATCATTGAATTTGAGGCGCCTGTGGATGCTTCCAATGTGATGCTGGTTTGCCCGCATACCGGTGAGCCGACCCGTGTGGGTATTCGGCGTGATGAAGAAGGTCATCGTGTCCGCTTTTCTAAAAAAAGCGGTAAAGATATTGATTAAGTAGTTATTAGTTAGAGGCGAGCCAGGAAGCCTGAGTATGGCTGAGTACGGCAAATGATTCGTCCGGCTGTATGCTATCCTGCCACTCAACTCGGAGGTTAATGTGTTAACACCATTAAAAGAGCAGTACCAAAATGATGTGGTACCGGCTTTAATGAATGAATTTGGTTATAAAAGCGTGATGCAAGCGCCACGTATTACGAAGGTGGTGGTGAATGTAGGGTTGGGCGAGGCGTTGGATAATGCCAAAGCGATTGAATTTGCCACTAATGATATTACGCTTATTACGGGGCAGAAGCCGGTGGTAACAAAAGCGAAGAACTCGATTGCCGGGTTTAAGCTGCGTGAAGGCCGGGCTATTGGTGTGAAGGTGACGCTGCGGGGTGACCGGATGTGGATGTTTTTAACCCGGTTGATTCACCTGGCGTTGCCGCGTGTCCGTGATTTTCAGGGTGTGTCGCCGGATGCGTTTGACGGCCGTGGTAATTACACCCTGGGGCTGCGAGAACAGTTGATTTTCCCGGAAATCAACTATGACAAAATTGACAAATTGCGGGGCATGGAAGTGAGCATTGTGACCACCGCTAAGACCGATGAAGAAGGCCGCCAATTGTTGGCGTTATTAGGCATGCCCTTCCAACGGGACATGTAAGAATGGTGTATGCCCGTAAGTAAGGGGATATAAACCTTATACTGCGGGCAGGAGTGAAAGATGGCAAAGAAATCCATGGTAGCGCGGGAAACACGCCGCAAGTATCGGATACGGGTACGGAATCGTTGTTATTTGTGTGGCCGTCCACGGGGGTATATTCGCCGCTTTGGACTGTGCCGTATTTGTTTCCGTGAGCAGGCGCTGAAGGGCAATGTCCCTGGCGTGGTGAAATCAAGCTGGTAGGAGGTGCATTATGTCTATGAGTGATCCCATTGCGGATATGTTAACCCGAATGCGGAATGCGATGATGCGCCAACACCAGACGGTTTCGGTGCCGCATTCTAAGGTAAAAGAAGCAGTCGCGCAGGTTTTGAAAGAAGAAGGTTACATCGAAGATTTCCAGGTGCTACCGGAAAAACCGCAGGCTGTTATTCTGGTTAAATTGAAATATGTGGGTGGTCGTCGTGACCGTCGGCCCGTGATTACCGGCCTGGAACGGGTGAGCCGCCCTGGCCGACGTATCTATGTGGGCAAAAAGGAAATCCCCTGGGTATTGAGTGGGATGGGCGTTGCCGTTCTGACCACCTCGAAGGGTATTATGACCGGGCAAAAAGCGCGCCAACTAGGTTTGGGTGGCGAAGTTCTTTGCAAGGTTTGGTAAGGGGAGGTATGTGATGTCTCGTATAGGCAAACAACCAATTTCACTCCCTAAAGGGGTAAGCAT
>JAHBVI010000222.1 GCA_019637635.1 Anaerolineae bacterium | reverse complement strand
GATGACCGATTGCGGGAAATAGGGAATAACCGGCTGGATCATACTCCCTGGCCCAATGATGATTTGCCGGAGTATGGGCCTTATTGGGGCAGCGAACGGCCGTTTGCCCCCATTACGCCCGCTCGCCCCGCTGGTGAATCGCTGATGCACTTCCGGGTGCGCGTCGGCCAATTTGTTGAGGAGATGATCGAAAAGCACCGCACACAAACGGTCATGGTGGTGTGCCATGGCGGCGTCATTGAACTGGCCTTTGACCACATGTTTAACATTGGCCCCTTCCGCCGCTGCGAAGTGTGGAGCAAAAATACCGGCGTGGCCTACTTTGAATATGTGGAACACCCCTTGCGCGAAACGTGGCGGCTGCATTTTCACGGCCGTGTAGAACACCTGCAAAACCTGGAGCGGACAGACGGACGTGGGCCGGGGGTGAGAGAAGTGATTGAGAGATTGGGAGATTGAGAGATTAGGAGATTGGGAGATTTCCCAATCTCTCATTCTCCAATCTCCAATCTCCAATCTCCAATAACAATGCCCACTCCCTCCTTAATCCTCACCGCCAACCCCCACTTTATTGACCTGGCCTGGGCGGAACTGGCGCGGGTGCAGCCGTCGGCGCAGCCAGCGGCGGTGCTGGCGGATGGGGTGTGGGCCGTTACGGCCGTGAACTTCTTCACCCTGGCCGAACAATGGCGGCAGCAGCCGCCCATCTTTGCCCGCCACATTTGCCCGGTGCATCTGGTGCTGCCCGTCGCCGGGCTGGCGGCGGACGTGCCCCTGTTGGCCGAGGTGGTGGGCGCAGACATGGCCGCCTGGTTGGATGCGGAACTGCCGTTTTCGGTGCAGACCCGCCTGCTGGCCGATATGCCCTATAAGCCGTTTGATGTAAACACGGCCGTTGCCCATACCCTCCAACAACAGTCGCCCGCCCCGCTGGACGTGCGCCAACCGGGGCAAATTCTTTCCATTGTGGTCACGGCCGAAGCTGCCTATGCCGGAATTTCTCTGGCGGTACACAATGTGTCGGATTGGGCCGGGGGGATGCACCGGTTTGCCCGGCAGCCGGCGCAAATTAGCCGGGCCGAGTTTAAGCTGCTGGAAGCGTTGGCGGTGTTTCACATGGATCTGCCCGCCGGTGGCGTGGCGCTGGATTTGGGGGCCGCGCCCGGTGGCTGGACGCGCATTTTGCGGCAAAAGGGACAGTTTGTCACGGCCGTAGACCCCGCCGCCCTGCATCCTTCGTTATCCCCGGACAAAAACGTGCGCCACCTGCGTCTGACCGCCGAAACTTATTTGCAGCAGCCGCCAGATCGGTTTGATGTGATCGTGAATGATATGCGGCTGGACGCTCGCTACTCGGCAGAATTGATGGCCGCCTATGCCCCCTATTTGCACCGGCATGGCTGCGCCTTGATGACACTCAAACTGCCGGAGGGTGATGGGCCAGGAGGCAGCCGGCAAGCCATCATCGAACAGAGCCGTGTCATTCTCAATCTTGCATATACCATCGCCGGTGCGCGCCAGCTTTTCCACAACCGCAGCGAGATTACCTTGTACCTCAAAAAACCATTCACGCCGCCTTGATTTTCAGATATACTCAATAAAGATGGGAGATGTGAAGTTGCCCAATCTCAAATCTCTAAACTCTAGTTCCCTTGCGGAGGGTATGGTATGGCAAATATAGAACCCCTTTCCAATGTAGACGCAGCCTGGCTGCGCATGGAAGACCCCACCAATTTGATGATGGTGTCGGGCATTATAACGTTTAAGGAGCCGGTGGAATACGGCCGTATACGTGAGGTCATTGGGCGAAGACTGCTGCAATTTGATCGTTTCCGCAAACGTGTAGTGCAGTCTCGTGTGCCATTGGCCCCGGCTTATTGGGAATATGACCCCCACTTTAATCTGGATGCCCATTTGCACCGGGTGGCGCTGCCGGAGCCAGGCGACAAAGCCGCGTTGCAGGAAATGGTCAGTCATTTGATGAGTATGCCGTTGGATTTCACCAAGCCGCTGTGGATGGCGCATGTAATTGAGAACTATGAGGGGGGCACGGCCGTTTGTGTGCGGCTGCACCATTGTATTGCCGATGGTATGGCATTGGTTTATGTGCTGCTCTCGCTGACCGATTTGTCGCCCGATGCCAAAGTGGGCAGCAATGACAAAATCAAACAGCCGCGCTCACGCCGGGGATTATTGGGTGGCGGCATTACCTCCATGCTCAAACAAACCTCGGTGGCGACGGGGGCGGCGCGCAGCCTGACCAGACGGGCGCTGCATGAAGGCCGCACCACGCTCACCCGCCCCACACGGGCGGTGGAGATCGCCCAATGGGGGGGGGATAATGTGCTGGCGGCGGGCCGGCTGTTCTTGCGTTCCCATGATCCCGATACGTCTTTTAAGGGCAAGTTGGGTACCCAAAAACGGGCGGCCTGGTCACGGCCGTTAACCATGAAGGACGTGAAAAAGATCAAAAATGCCACCGGCGGCACGGTGAATGATGTGTTGGTGGCGGCCATGACCGGCGGACTACGGCGGTATTTGCTGGCGCGTGGGGAGGACGTGCGTGGGCTGAGTTTCCGCGCCGCCGTGCCCATTAACCTGCGCCAGCCGGATGAAATGGGCACCCTGGGCAACAAATTCGGTCTGCTCTTTTTGGATTTGCCCGTTGGCATTGCCGACCCGCTGGATCGGCTTAACGAAGTCCACAAACGGATGGAAGAGCTAAAAACGTCCAAAGAAGGCCCGGTAGGGCTGGCGGTATTAGGCACAATGGGCGTTGTGCCCCAGGAATTGCAAGGGACGCTGGTGGAGATGTTTGGCAAGAAGCTAACGGCCGTGATGACCAACGTACCCGGCCCGCCGATGCCCCTCTACATGGGGGGGCGGCGCATCCATGAACTGATGTTTTGGGTGCCCCAGTCGGGCCGCCTGGGATTGGGCATCAGCATCATCAGCTATGCCGGTAAGGTGCAGCTGGGTGTGGCCACAGACGCCGGCTTAGTGCCCAACCCGGACGCCATCATTGAAGGTTTTTACCAGGAATTTGATGATCTGCTGGCGCTGGCGGCGGAGGCGGAAGCCCTTATGCAGCAGGCCCCCCTGCCTGTGCCGCCAGATGCGGAACGTATACCGGCGGCGCCGGTGGAAACGGCCGTTACCTTCAACCCCAACGGCGATTTACAACATATCAATGGCATTGGCCCCACCTATGCCGCCCGCCTGGAAGAGGCCGGTATTGTGACCAGGGAACAACTCATGGCGCTGCCATCGGAAAAATTGGCGGAGATATTAGACGCTTCTCTGTCCCGCGCCGAAAACATCCTGGCCGAAGCGCAAAAAGCAGCAGGGTAGTGGGGGGCAGGTAATACCTGCCCCCCATTACCCTCCATTGCGACGGCCGTACCTTTATGTTAGAATCGCCCCAGTTTTGACCATGAGAAGTGAGGGTTTTTATGCAACAAAGTATTGCCGCCATTCTGTCCGTTACCGAGATTTTTGATAACCTGACCCCTACCCAACTGGAACTGGTTGCCTCTATTTGTGACTCTGCTACCTACAACCAGGGGGATGTTTTGTTGCAAGAGAACGAAAGCACCACCGAGCTTTACGTGATTGCCCGAGGTGGTGTGGAAATCCTGATGAACCCTTCGCTGGTTGGCGGGGATCAAGAAAAATACGAGCCGGTTGTCATCACCGAACTACGCCAGGGACAGGTTTTTGGCGAAGTTGCCCTGGTGGATGAAGGCATCCGTTCGGCCACAGCCCGCGTCAGCCAGGACAACACCATGTTGCTCAAAGTACCACGCAATCGCTTAATGCAATTGTGTGACACTTACCCCGATCTGGGTTACAAGGTGATGAAAAATGTAGCTGCGGATCTGGCCTTCAAAATACGCAATACAGACCTGACGGTGCGGCAATACCAGATCATGTTGTCTCAGGCAAAACCAGACGAGCCATCTTAACAGTCCTTGCGCTTCCGTCTCCTGTAAAGATTATTTCATGAATGTAGTTGTCCAATCAGATAGCAAGTGGAGCCAGGCAAGCCCGGCAATTTTCTGCCAGGATCACTGTTTGGTTAAACTACGCCTGTGCAAACGAAGATGAAAGTTGAAATTGTCAGCATTGGCACGGAACTGCTGGTGAGTGACATTCTCGATACAAATTCTGCTTTTGTATCGCGCAGCTTGCGCGAGGTAAAGGTAGATTTAACGTGCAAGGTGACGGTAGGAGATGACCCGGACATGATTGCCGATGCCTTTCGCACGGCTTTGCGGCGCGCTGATGTGGTCATTTCCACCGGCGGATTGGGTACCGGGCGGGATGATTTTACGCGGCAGGCGGTAACGGCCGTGACCGGGCGGGAACTGCTGCCAGAGTCGCCTGGCATCGCCGGCGCCCGATTGTTGGGTGACGCTTCGGTGCGCATGGGTGGCCTCCTGATGGAAGAAGAGGCCGGCGTCCTCATCTGCCTGCCCGGTAATCGGCGCGAGATGTCTTTCCTCCTGGAAACAGAAGTGCTGCCGTACCTGCGCCAACAAATTCACAGCGAAACAAAAGACGGCTGGGCGCTGCTGCGCAGTGTGGGCCTGATGGAAAGCAACCTGAAACAAGACCTGGCCGATCTGGCTACAGACTCGCAACACCGTATAACCTTTGACTCCTTTGCCGGGCAAACGAACATTCGCCTGTGGGTACAGGCCAATTCAGATGAAGAGGTGCAAAACGAACTGCACCGGATGACAAACGTGGTGCGGGAACGGTTAGGGGATCACATTTATGGCGCGGAAGCGGATCGCCTGGAAGATGTTGTCCTCAATGCCCTGATTCAGAACGGCGTCAAACTTTCATTATTGGAATGTTATACCAACCAGATCATTGCGGATACCTTAAACAGGCTGCCCGGCAGCAAAAAGGTGATCAATGCCATGCCCTGGCAGACCTGGTATGAAGCCGCCGACAAACTGCATCTGGAGGCGGTGACCCAGAGTAATTTGACCCAATGGAGCCGCGCCGCCGCTGAAAGGCTGGTGGAGCTTTCCGGGGATATGTTGGGGCTGGTGGTGTACAGCCATATGACGCAGGGCGGCGTACAAATTTTGGTAACATTGGCCTCGCCAAATGGGGCTTCTGTGACGCAGCGTTCTTTTGGCGGGCACCCGGAAAACATTGATCAATGGGCGCTTACGTTGGGGCTGAGCCACTTGCGCCGTTGGTTATTAGTCCATTATTAGCGGTTACGGCCGTTGCCTTCCCCCCAAGTACCATTCTCCCCCTGTGCCGGGTTATCATTGATATGTCATCAGGCGATCCATTCAATCGCCCTATAGTACGAGGTATCAGCAATGCACATAGGCATGGTTACGGCCATTTATAAACCCGTTGTCAATGGCGTGACGCGCATGGTGGAGTTATACCGGGAACATTTGGAAGCCGCCGGTTACGAAGTCACCATCTTCACCCTGGGCGCGCCAGACCCCAGTGACGACGACCACATTATTCGCTCACCCGGTTTTCAGGTGAGCGACCGGGGGTATTATCTGACGCCCGGTTTCTCCCGCGAGGCGCAAAAGTTGATGCGCCAGATGGATATTTTGCACTCTCATCACCTGATTATGGGCGTAGAAATGGCACACCGTTACGGCCGTTGTCCCGTCATTTACACCAACCACACCCGCTATGACCTGTACGGCAACGCCATTTTGAACCTGCCGCAATCGGCTGCCGATGCCATCTTGCGCCAGCTCTGGCCCGACTTTTGTGATTATGCCGATCTGGTGATTGCCCCCTCGGAAAGTGTGCGCCAGATTATGCTCGATTTTGGTGTGCGCGCCCCCACCATCACCATTGAAAACGGGGTGGAACTGCAACCATTTCACCAGCCACCCAACCCCCGCCGCAAAGCCGATTTTGGCCTGCCAGACACGGCCGTCCTCCTCCTTTACGTGGGGCGGCTGGCGGCTGAAAAAAATCTGGACAGCCTCATTGACCAGTTTGCTATTGCCGCGGACGTGGCCCCCCATTTGCACCTGATGCTGGTGGGGGATGGCCTCAGCCGGGAGATGTTGGTCGCCCAGGTAAACCAAATGGAATTGCAGGATCGTGTTCATTTCACCGGCCCCGTACCCGTGCCAGAAGTGCCCAACTACATGGCCGCGGCCGACATCTTTGTCACCGCTTCCGTCTCCGAAGTGCATCCGCTGACGGTGATTGAAGCCATGGCTGCCGGGCTGCCGGTGGTTGCCGTCTCGTCGCCGGGCATTAGCGATAGTGTGGTTTCAGGCCACACCGGGCTGTTGACAACCCGCCCCGATGGCGGGCTGGCGGCGGCTATGGTGGGGCTGGCGCTGAACCCAGAGCGGCGCGCCCAGATGAGCGCCGCCGCCCGCGCCGAAAGTGACCGCTACGATATTCGCCGCACGGTGGCGCTGACGCAAGAGGTGTATGAACGGCTGCACGCCGAACGCCCCGATCTCAAACGCAAACAGCAGCACGGCCGTCGTTACCTCTACCGGCAGCGTGTGCAATCTACCCTGGACCGCATCTTCAAACCGGAAGAACGGGAGCATCCGCTACCCAACTGGTTAGCCCCGGAATTTTGGCTGCGTGACCGGCGTGATCAACATGACCAGTGGAAATGAGCGTAAACCGGGCGACGGCCGTCTGCCGGACGGCCGTAAAAAGTTGGGCGCCTGGGGCGAACGGTTGGCCGCCACCCACCTGGAAAGCCAGGGCTACCGCATCATTGCCCGCAACTGGCGCTGCCGTCATGGTGAAATTGACCTCATTGCCCAGGCGGGTGAATTGATTTTGTTTGTGGAAGTGAAGACCCGGCGTGGCGTGGATATGGGTGCGCCAGAAGAAGGATTGACCCCTGCCAAATCTCGCAAATTGATCGCCCTGGCCGAAACCTATATGGCCGAACACGACCTGGACGCCGACTGGCGCATTGACCTGGTAGCGGTGGAACTGGACAAATCCGGCAAGCTGCTGCGCTGCGAGCATATCCCCAATGCCGTGTTGGGGTGGTGAGGGAGTGAGCAGGTGAAGGGGTGACAAGGTGATCAATTACCCAATTACCCAATTACCCAATTACCTTCCCCCTCTATTGGCGCTGGTGGGGGCCACGGCCGTGGGCAAAACCGCCCTCTCTCTTTCCTTAGCCGCCCAATTTAACGGCGAAATTGTCTCTGCTGATTCGCGGTTGTTTTACCGGGGCATGGACATTGGCACGGCCAAACCGTCGTTGGCGGAACGCACGGCCGTGCCCCACCACCTGATTGACATTTGTAATCCTGACGAAACGCTCTCCCTGGGCGCGTACCAAAAGCTGGCTTATGACACAATTGAGGCCATTCAGGGACACGGCCGTTTGCCCATTCTGGTCGGCGGCACGGGCCAATACGTCAAAGCGGTCATTGAAGGGTGGGGCATTCCCACCGTTGCGCCACAACCGGCATTGCGTGACGTTTTGTCACGGCTGGATGGCGATGAATTAGCGCGTTGGCTGCGCACGTTAGACCCTGCCAGCCGCGTTGACCCGCGCAATACCCGCCGTGTCATTCGCGCTTTGGAAGTGACGCTGGTCAGCGGCGTCCCTATTTCCGTCTTGCAGCGCAAGACGCCGCCGCCTTATGCCATCAATGTCATTGGCCTTTACTGGGAACGGGCGGCGCACTTTGCCCGCATTGATGCCCGCGTGGACGAGATGATGGCTGCCGGTTTGCTGGCGGAATTGGAAGGATTGCGGGCGGCGGGCTACGGCCGTGCCCTGCCGGCGATGAGCGGTTTGGGCTACCAGCAGTTGTGGGCCTATCTGGAAGGGGAAATGGAACAGGACACGGCCGTGGAGCGCATCAAATTTGAAACCCACC
>JAHBVI010000221.1 GCA_019637635.1 Anaerolineae bacterium | reverse complement strand
AGCCGATCAAAGAGACGGGACACATCCAGATTTTGCGGGGCAATCTGGCCCCCGAAGGGGCCGTCGCCAAAATCACCGGCAAAGAAGGGCTGGTCTTTACGGGCACAGCGCGGGTGTACGATTCGGAGGAGGCGATGTTGGCCGGGTTAGAGCAGGGCGAAATTCAGAAAGGGGACGTGATCGTCATCCGATTTGAAGGGCCGAAGGGGGGGCCGGGAATGCCGGAGATGCTGACACCGACGAGCGCGATTATGGGGGCGGGGTTGGGGCAGGATGTGGCGTTGTTGACGGACGGCCGTTTCTCTGGCGGCTCTCACGGTTTCATCGTCGGCCACATCACCCCGGAAGCGCAGGAAGGCGGCCCCATCGCCCTGGTGCAAAATGGCGACCCCATCACCATTGATGCTGCCCAAAACACGATAGATGTCCTCATTACTGAGGCAGAAATGGCTACCCGCCGTGCCGCCTGGACTGCGCCGCCTTACAAAGCCACACGGGGTACGCTCTACAAATACATCAAGAGCGTCAAATCCGCTTCTGAGGGATGTGTTACGGATGAGTGATTAAAAACCCGGCTTCTCACAAAAGCCGGGTTTTTCTTTTTACGGCCGTTAGCCAGGCGTAAGTTTTTCATAAGGTTCGTCGTAAGGGGTGCTGCCTATACTTCTGAATGTCTTAGGAAGAAAGATAACTCATTCAACAATTACCTGGCATTTTTCATCAATCTTAGTGGAGATATTCGGCCATGATCGCTTCAGAATCAATTTTTACCACCCGCTACAACACCCACATCAGCGCCCAACAGGCTTATGCCGGCCTGAAAAGTTTGGTAGATTATGCTATTGTTATCCCGGCGCTGCTGGTTTTGCTGCCGTTGTTCTTGGGGCTGGCACTGGCGGTGAAGTTTGACTCCTCCGGCCCGATCATTTACCGGCGGCGGGTGTTGGGGCGTGACGGCCGTGTCTTCGATGCCTTCAAATTCCGCACCATGTACGTCAACGGGGATGACATCCTGGCTCAGCATCCCGAACTCAAAGCCGAACTGGATCGCAACTACAAATTGAAAGATGACCCCCGCGTTACCAAAGTAGGCAAACTGCTGCGCAAATTCAGCCTGGATGAACTGCCGCAACTGTTCAACGTCCTGTTCCAGGACATGTCCCTGATTGGCCCGCGCATCATCGCCCCGGACGAAATCGAAAAGTATGGCGCGTATGGCCCCGATTTGTTAGCCGTTATGCCCGGCATCACTGGTCTGTGGCAGGTGAGCGGCCGTTCCAACACCACTTACGACGAACGGGTGAAACTGGACATGCAATACGTTCACAACTGGTCGCTGGCGCTGGACATCAAAATCCTGTTCCGCACCTTCCCCGCCGTAATGAAAGGCGAAGGCGCTTACTAACGATCCGCGAAGTACGCGAAGAAGCGCGAAGAGAAAAAATAAAAACGCCTCAACCAGTTGGTTGAGGCGTTTTGCATTAGACGCCAGTTTTCTGAATCTTGCGCTGCCGCCGCACCGCTTTTTTCTTTTCAATGCGGTCCAGTTCGCTCTTAGACACGTACCAGCGCTTGCGGCGCACGTCGGTCAGCACGCGGCTTTTCACCACAGACTTCTTGAAACGGCGGAACAGTTGTTCCTGCGTTTCATTCGGTCGCAAATCAACCTTTGGCAATACTCTCACCCCCTTGCGTTAAAATCTCTTTATTCATGGAACAAGTTTACCGTTATCTGCTTTATTTGACCAGAGATTGGAGACTGGAGATTAGAGATTGCACAATCTCCAATCTCTAATCCCTAATCTCCAATCCCTACATATCCATTTTCCCGCAGCCACACGGCCGTGCGTGCCATCCCCTCATCCAACGAAACCCGCACCCGGTAGCCGAGCCGCATTTCTGCCTTGAGTGTGGGGTAAACGGAGCGGCGCGTCAGAAATTTCAGCCGCTCCTGGTTCAGGGGCAAGCCTAACCGGAACAGGCTGTTGGCCGAGGCCAACAGCCGCGCCGTCCACAGAGGCAGGCGGCGTGGCTTGCGGCCACAAATCTGGCCGTAATAGCCCATAAACGTCTGCCAGGGTACGGCCGTGTCGCAGAAATTAAACGCTTCCCCTACCGCTTCGGGGCGCACGGCCGTCAGCAGCATCCCATCAATCAGGTTATCAATGTACACGGGCCAGGCGTGGCCGGAGCCATCGCCAAACAGCACCGGCGTGCCGCTTTGGATGAGCTTCACCATTCCTACCGTCCAGGCCGCTGAGCGCGGGCCGTAGACCAACGCCGGGCGCACCACCACCACTTCCTGTCCCAACGCCGTGCCCACTTCCCGTGCGTGTATATCGCCCATCGCTTTGGTACGGCCGTACACATCCATTTGTGTCGAATCCAATGGTGTCTCTTCATCAATTTCCAGTCGGTCGGGACGGCCATAGGCGGCAATCGAACTCACTGCGACCACCCGTTGGACGCTGGCTTCGTGAGCCAGGCGGATAAGGGTGGCCACGGCCGTGACGTTGAGCGCCATCGCCTCGGCCGGGTCTTCCTTCATCCGGCCACCCCCCATCCAGGCAGCGGTGTGGAAGATATAGTCTTGATTGATGACGGCCGTGCGCAGCGCCGCCTCATCCCGCAAATCGGCCATTTGTAACGTCACGCCTGCTTCCGCCAGAAACGAGGCTTTCGCAAGATTGCGCCCCAGGCCGGTGACAATCGCCCCTTCCTCCGCTGCCAATCGCTGCGCCAACCGCCCGCCAATAAAGCCGGTGGCCCCGGTCACCAGCACCCGTTTTCCTCTCAATGCATCATTCAGGTAAGACATGCCCCAGATTGTAGCCAAAAGCGACAACTGGAACATCTTGTCACCGGCGCCAACCTGCCCTGCAACCACCCGCACCCTAGAAAATCCGTGCTATAATTCCCCCTTCTCACTGCTCACTGCTCACTGCGCACTGCACACTGATTACCGATAACGGATTACCGATTACAAATTATGTCAACAACTTACGTCGCCATAGACCTGGAAACTACCGGCCTCGACCCGGACAACGACCGCATTATCGAGGTAGCCGCCATCACCTTTCGCGGCAATGACATCCTGGACGAGTTTGACTCTCTGGTCAATCCACACAAAGACCTGCCGCCCTATATCACCCGGCTAACGGGTATTACCCAGGAGATGGTCAACGGCGCGCCGGGCATGTTCAACCTGCGTTCGCGACTGCGCGCCGTGTTGGGCGACCACGTGCTGGTGGGGCACAATGTGGAATTTGACCTGGGTTTCCTGCGGTCGGAACGGCTGGGGGTGGGCAATCCCCGGCTGGATACCGTCACTCTGGCCACCGTCTTGTTCCCCGACGCCGGCCGTTACGGGCTGGATGCATTGTCTCGTTTTCTCGGCCTGCCCATGCCAGATGGGGGGCAGGCGCACCGCGCCCACGCCGACGCCGAACTGACGGTGGAACTGTTCCTGGCGCTTAAAGAACGGGCCATGCAGATTCCCCTGGCGCAGCTAGACGAGATTGTCATGGCCGGGAAAAAATTGGGCTGGCCGGAGACGATCTTTTTTGAAGATGTGCTGGCGGCGCGGGCGCGCACTGCTTTTGAAGGGGGCGAACTGCGTCAGCGTGGGCGGCTGCCCCGCCTTTTTAATCCGCCAAGATTAGAAGGGCGCTCTTTCACCCCGGCCGACAAGCCCACGGCTTTAGACCCGGACGTGGTGGCCAGCATCATCCGGCCCGGCGGTAATTTTGAACGGGCCGTGCCGGGGTATGAGTACCGGGCGCAGCAGGAGGATATGCTGCTGGCAGTGGTGGACGCTTTCAACTATGGCTCGCACGTCATTGTGGAAGCGCCCACGGGTACGGGCAAATCGGTGGCCTATCTCATTCCTTCGGCATTTTGGGCGGCGCAAAACGGCCGTCGCGTCGTCATCTCCACCAATACCATCAACCTGCAAGACCAGTTGATCAACAAAGACATCCCCGAATTACAGCGGATATTGCCCTTTGAAATGAACGCCTGTGTGCGCAAGGGGCGCAGCAATTACATCTGTACCCGCCTCTTCCAGCAGATGCGGCACAGCGGCCCCAGCAACAGCGACGAAATGGCGCTCTATGCCCGTATTTTGCTCTGGCTGGGGCAGACCAAAACGGGCGATGTGGCCGAACTGAATCTACGCACCCCTGGCGAACGCATTGCCTGGGCGCGGCTGAGCGGTGAAAACAGTGCCTGCACCCCGGATCAATGCGCGACCGAAAATTGCCCGCTGCACCATGTACGCCGTCAGGCGGAACTGAGCCAGATCATCATCGTCAACCATGCCCTGCTGCTGTCTGACGTAGCCAATGAAGGGCACATTCTGCCTGACTTTGTGGATTTGATTGTGGACGAGGCGCATCATCTGGAAACGGCCGTGACCAATGGCCTCAGTTTTCAAGCCGACCGCCGCTTTCTGGAAGCGGTGCTGGACGAAATCAACAAACCCCGCGCCGGGCTGCTGACCGACGTGCAAAACCGGGTGCAGGCCGCCATGCCGCCCGACTTCGCCGAAAAGTTTGCGCAGCTGATCAACGCCATGCGCCGCGAAGGGCAGTTAGCCGCCGAACGGCTGGAAGAGTTTTTTATGACCCTCTCCTATTTCCTGGCCGAATTTGTCAACCGGCGCAGCCAGTTTGCCGAGCAAATTCGGCTGACGCCTGACCTGCGCCGCCAGCCGGGCTACAGCGAAGTGGAACTGAGTTGGGACAACCTGAACACGCACTTGAAACGCCTGGTCAGTGGCTTTGAAAAACTGGCCGGGGGGCTGGCGGATGTGGCCGACCAGTTTGAAATTGAGGAAGGGGAAGAGATGATGGCGGCGCTGCAAAGCAACGGCCGTACTCTGGAAGAGGCCCGCGCCAACCTGGACGCCATCATCATCCAGCCCGCCAGAGAGATGATTTACTGGGTGGAAATCTTCAAAGACCGCATCTCGCTGCACGCCGCCCCCCTGCACGTGGGGCCGCTGGTAGAGCGGCACATCTTTAAGGCGTTGGAAACAGTTGTCCTCACCTCTGCCACTTTGCGCACGGCCACACCCGGCGAATGGGAAACGGAACCCACGTTCGCCTACGTGCGCAACCGCCTGCATGCCTACGAAGTGGGTGAACTGGCCGTAGACACCCCCTTTGACTACAAAAATTCCACTCTGCTTTACCTGGCGACCGACATTCCCGAACCGCACCAGCCGGGCTACCAGCGGTACGTGGAGGAAGCGATTATTGATGTGGCTACGGCGTTGGGTGGGCGCACGATGGCTCTTTTTACCGCTTACGGCCAGTTGAGCCAGACGGCCAAAGCGGTGGAAGGTATATTGGCCGACCGGGGCATTAACACCCTGGTGCAAAATTCCGGCGGCTCTCGCCAGCAGTTGTTGGAGCAGTTCAAACGGCCGGACGCCAATGCCGTCCTCCTGGGCACTCGCTCGTTTTGGGAAGGGGTGGATGTGCCCGGCGACGCCTTGCAAGCGGTGTTGCTGGTGAAACTGCCTTTTGACGTGCCCTCTGACCCCATCTTTGCCGCTCGTTCGGAGACGTATGACAACGCCTTTTTTGAATACTCGATCCCGGAGGCGGTGCTGCGTTTCCGGCAGGGGTTCGGCCGGCTGATCCGGCGCGGCAGTGATGAAGGGGTGGTGGCGATTCTGGACAAAAGGGTGCTGACGAAGCGGTACGGCCAGCTATTCCTGGACGCCCTGCCCGAATGTACCGTCCTGCGCCAGCGCACCGACCGCCTGGGGGAACTGACCGTGCGCTGGTTGAATCGGGAGCGGTGAACGACGGACGCAGCGTCCGTGAGTAGTAAGCAATCAGCAGTAAGCAGTGAGCCGAAGGCTGAAGTCTGCAAGCCCTGTCATTCCGAACGAAGTCTGCGAAGTAAGGAATCCTTTTCACCTGTTTGCCGTTAGCCTGGATGCCCACTAGAATTCCAGCCTATGACTGCCATTGATTACCTGCTCATCGGCCATATTACCCGCGACCTGACGCCACACGGTGACGAACCGGGTGGCACGGTGACGTATTCGGGGCGGGCAGCGGCGGCATTGGGCAACCACACGGCCGTACTCACCAGTTATGCTCCCGATTTCAGCAGCAGCCACGTGTTGGCTGACCTCATTGTTCACAACGTGCCTTCGGCAGCGACGACGACGTTTGAGAATGTATATACGCCGCACGGCCGTGTCCAGACCGTTCACGCCACCGCCGCAACCCTGACGCCGGAACACTTGCTGCCAGGATGGAATGAACCGGCCATCGTCCATCTGGCCCCGGTGGTGCATGAGGTGGATGCCCGTTTCATTCGCCATTTTCCCAACAGCCTGCTTTGCCTGACGCCGCAGGGGTGGCTGCGGGAATGGGGCGGCGACGGCCGTGTCCATCCCCGTGAATGGCCGGAGGCAAAGGCCGTCCTCAGCTGCGCCGATGTGGTCGTCCTCAGCCAGGAAGACCTGCCGGATGTGGCCACGCTCTGGCAGTATTGGGAATGGTGCAAACTGCTGGTGCTGACTGGCGGCTCAAAAGGGTGCCTGGTGCTGCAAGGAGAGACGGCCGTGCGCATCCCCACCATTCCCATCACCCAGGTTGACCCCACTGGCGCGGGTGACATTTTTGCCACCGCCTACTTTATCCGTTACCATCAGACCGGCGACGCCATCGAGGCCGCCCATTTTGCCAACTTCATCGCCGCCCATTCTGTGACCCAAAGCGGTATTGACGCGGTAACAGAGGCAGTGAAAGAGGCGGCGAAAAACTATGAACCAAAGAGGTAATTGAGCAATTGGGTAATTGCGTAATTACCCAATTACTCAATTACCCAATTACACCTATGACCAAAATCTACGCCATAGCCAACCAGAAAGGAGGCGTGGGCAAAACCACCAGCGTGATCAACATTTGCGCCTACCTGGCCGGCAGCGGCCGGCGGGTGCTGCTGGTGGATGTTGACCCGCAGGCTAACGCCACCTCCGGTCTGGGTTACGACAAATATCAACTGACCCTATCTACTTATCATTTACTATTGGAATCGGCCACGTTGGAGGCCATTCGCCTGAACCAGGCGGAAACGAAACTGGATGTGCTGCCCGCCCATCCAAACCTGGCGGGCGCGGAGGTGGAACTGGTGAACGCCATCGGCCGTGAATATCGGCTGCGGAATGTGTTGGAGAAGGTCAACGGCCGTTACGATTACATCCTCATTGATTGCCCCCCCAGCCTGGGCTTGCTCACCGTCAACGCCCTCACTGCCGCCAAAGATGGCGTCCTCATTCCCGTGCAGTGTGAATACCTGGCGCTGGAAGGGCTGACCCAACTGACACAAACCATCGAACTGGTGCAAAAATATCTCAATCCGCAATTACAAATTCGTGGCCTGATTATGACCATGTATGACAGCCGCACCAACCTCAGCCGCCAGGTGGTGGAAGAAGTGCGCACCCACTTCCCCGGCAAAGTATTTCGCACCATCATCCCGCGCAACGTGCGCCTGAGTGAAGCGCCCAGCTTCGGACAACCCATCAACATCTACGCGCCCACCTCGCCCGGCGCCATTGCCTACAAAGTGCTGACGGCCGAACTGGTGAAGGGGGATAATCCATGACCAAAAAACGCAGCCTCGGCCGCGGCCTGAACGCCCTTATCCCCAGCAGTGTGGAAACTGCTATCGGCACAGATGAAATTGCTGCCGGGGTACAAACCGTACCCATCACCGCCATCCAGCCTAACCCGCACCAGCCGCGCACGGTGATGGACGCCGAAAAGCTGGCCGAACTGACCCTTTCCATCAAAGAGCATGGCCTGATTCAGCCGCTTATCGTCACCCAGAGCGGCGACCAGTATACGCTTATTGCCGGGGAGCGGCGCTGGCGGGCCAGCCAGCAGGCGGGGCTGGCGGAAGTGCCGGTTATCATCAAAGAAGCCACCCCTCAGGAAATGCTGGAACTGGCGATCATCGAGAACATCCAGCGTGCCG
>JAHBVI010000220.1 GCA_019637635.1 Anaerolineae bacterium | reverse complement strand
TGGTGGCCCTGATTTTCCTGGGTGGCAACCCGGAATTTGAACTGGTAACACAGCGTATGGCGGCTATTGTTGGCTCACGCGGCAGTGAATGGCATCTGCTGACGGCCGGAGCCTTCGTCTCCATGGTGCTGCCGTTGGCCGTGTTCTTTGGCTTGCAGCGCTACTTTGTGCGCGGCATGATGGCCGGTTCGGTGAAAGGATAGGAGGGAGTAATTGAGTAACTGAGTAATTGGGTAATTGAGTAATTGAGCCAATTATCCAATTACCCAATTACCTGATCACCCAATTACAGGTTATGGAAGATTGGTACCACGACGCCGTTTTTTACGAACTCTATATCCGGGCATACCAGGACAGTAATGGGGATGGGCAGGGGGATTTCCGGGGGGCGATTGCCCGGTTGGATCACATCAAGTCGCTAGGCGTCAACTGCATCTGGATTATGCCCCATTATGCCTCGCCGCTGTTGGATGGGGGGTATGACATTTCCGATTACCGGGATGTACACCCTGACTTTGGCACGCTGGCTGATTTTAAGGCGTTTCTGGATGCGGCCCACGCGCGTGGGCTGCGGGTGATTACGGACATGGTGATGAACCACACGTCTGACCAGCACCCCTGGTTCCAGGCGGCGCGGCAAGATAAAAACTCCCCCTACCGCGACTATTACGTGTGGAGCGACACGGGCACGGAATATGCCGAGACGCGCATCATCTTCCTGGACGTAGAAAAGTCTAACTGGACGTATGATGAAGTAGCCGGGCAGTATTTCTGGCACCGCTTTTACAGCAGCCAGCCCGATTTGAACTACGATAATCCCAAAGTGCATGAGGAGATGTTTGACATCATGCGCTTCTGGCTGGATATGGGCATTGATGGTTTCCGCGTGGACGCCATTCCCTATCTGTATGAACGGGAAGGGACAAACTGTGAAAATCTGCCGGAGACGCATGATTTTTTACAAAAAATGCGGCGGATGGTAGACAGCGAATATCCCGGTACGCTGCTGATTGCCGAGGCGAACCAGTGGCCGGAGGATTTGCTGCCTTATTTTGGCACGCCGGAAAATCCTGAATTTCAGGTTTGTTTTCACTTTCCCATTATGCCCCGGCTGTACCAGGCGCTAAGGGCGCAGGACAAGACGCCGATTGTGGAGATTTGGGCGCAAACGCCGGCAATTCCATCGGGAACGCAGTGGATGACGTTTTTGCGCAACCATGATGAGTTGACACTGGAGATGGTGACGCCGGAAGTGCGCCAGTGGATGTGGGAGCAATATGCCCCGGAGCCACGGATGCGCTTGAACCTGGGCATTCGGCGACGGCTGGCGCCGCTGCTAGACTTTAATGGGGAAAAATGGTTTTTACTCCATGCCCTGTTTTTATCATTGCCGGGGACGCCGATTGTGTATTACGGTGACGAGATTGGCATGGCGGATAATATCTGGCTGCCAGACCGGCATGGCTGCCGCACACCAATGCAGTGGGATGCTTCTAAAAACGCGGGCTTCTCCGATGCCAACGAGACGTATCTCCCGGTGAATGATGATTATCACCAACGGAATGTGGCCGTGCAGGAGGATGATCCCAATTCTTACCTGAACCGGCTGCGTTTTCTGCTGCAAACGCGGCAGAGCCAGCCCGCTTTGCGGCGGGGGGATTTTGAATTTGTGGAAACGGGGAATGGAGCGGTGTTGGCTTTTCGCCGTTTTGTCAGTGATCAGTTGGCAGTGAGCGGTGAGCAGTTGGCAATGAGCGACGGGCACAGCGTCCGCGGGCAGTGGGTATTATGCGTGTTTAACTTGTCAGATGTAGTGCAGCAGGTGGGATTGGCAGTGGCGGGGGGATACCAAGACCTGCTCCATCCAGACAGCCTGCCCCTGGTAGGCGATATGCTCAACGTTCCCCCCCATGCTGCCTGGTGGCTGGTAAAGACGTAGAATGTGACCACCTATCAGCTGGGAATGGAATTCCCAGGCTGTCATTCCGAGGTCTTCCGAGGAATCATGTTCCTTTGAATTAACTGAAACATAGGGATTCCTCGCTACGAAGACTTCGCTCGGAATGACAGTTATATGCCTGTGTGTCAGGTGGTCGCGTCTGGGGGTTTCCTTACGGGCTACCGCAGCACTGCTACCTGGTATCCTGAGCCTTCCGAGGGGCCGTAGAGCCGTTGCACGAGTACATAATACCGCCCCGGCCCCAGGCTCAGGTTTACCGACTCGTTCAAATTGCCCGGATTCACGCTGGAACCCCATAACAATTTGGTATTATTAAACACATACAGGTCATAGTTGCTGCCGGCCGGGATGCCCATCAATTGCACAGAAACACCGCTAAACGCATTCAGGTCAAAATAATAGAAGTCATAAAAGTCATAGGTGCTGTTGAAATTTCCACCATACCAGAAGTTGGGCGGTAATCCTTTGGCAACTGCCATGTTGTCATCAAAATCAGACGCGCCGCTACGCCTGATGAATGGAAAAAACACCTTTTTGCTGGGCACGTACAGGCGCTGCACCAGGGGGACTACCTGATATTCATTTAGACTGGGTACATAATGGTTGCCGCCAAAGGCATACAGATGGTTGCCCCAGAATTCCCCGGCAGGATAAGCACGGGCGAAAACTGTGTTGGGATCACGCAGGTCATAGGGCACATTCAGCACCGACCAACTGCGGGTGCTGGGGTTAAAGACTTCTGTTGACGAGACGGCCACATATTGCCCATTGGCATTTACGGTCATGCCACCAAATACATACCAGTTCCCATCCGGGCCAATGGCGCTGCCCGCACCAAAACGGGGAATATTGAGATCGCCCGTCGGCTGCCAGTTGCCAAAGGGGGCCAGGCATTCTCCCCCGCGCAGCAGCACATTGCCACTGACGCCGCCCACCACACAGATGTGGTTGCCGATACGCGCCGCCATATGCCCGTACCGGCCGGTGTTCATTGACGGCCGTGGCAGCCAACTATTGCTTTCAATTTCATAGAAGTAGGTTTCAGCACGGCCGTATACGCCTGGGTCTAAGGCCGGTTTTTGGCTGATGCCCCCGATCAGAAAATAACCGGAGTTGTCGGCTGCGGCTACGGCTTGCGCCCAGCCTACGGCTGCCGGCGGTGACGGCAGCAGAGACCAAAAATTGCCATTGATATGATACATATAATGCGTGCCGTTAAAAACGTCGGGCGCCCCGTTGTCACCGCCGGGCACATAAATAGCGCCGTTGACGTGTACGGCCGTTAAATCAGACAACCCCAACCCCGGTAGTTGGGCCATCGTTTCCCAGCTATTCGTCGGCGGATAATAACGCATCAGCCGGTTGCTGCGCGTGGGCGCGCTGGAAACATTGTCCTGGCCGCCCACCACGTAGAGGTACTCACCGGCAGCCACCGTATCATGGTGCGTCACCTGCCCATTGGGATTGTTATCCACCAGTTCCCATTTTTCCTCGCCCGGCTGCGGCTGCATGAAGATATTGAGCGTTAGCTGGCCGGAACTGGCCGCCGACCAATCGGCAATGACCACATAATAGGTCTGGTACTGCACGGCCGTGAACGTTACCTGCGACGTAAATCCGGTAAAGTCATCATTACAGGCCACGGGCTGCAAGGCCAGGCAGGGGTTATCCTCGTCCGCCGAAGTGAAAACACCGACCACCGTGTCATAGTTGGAGGTATCACTATTGATGGTAACAACCACATTGCTCACCGGCGTGAACTTATACCACACCGTCCGGTACCCATTGGGGCGACTGGCTCCCGGCCACATGCAGCTTAAAGAGGGGTCATTGTTATCGTGGGTAAATGCCTGCACGTTGGGCGTCACCCCACCAATCGCCGTGTTGAGAAAGGTGACATCGGTCGCCGACTGGCACAAATTACTGCCGGCATTTCCCCCTAACGGAACTAACGGCGTGTCAATTGTTTGGGGATCAATCGGTTTCAGGAAAATGGATTGGGGTAATGGCCCCGGTGTTGGCGTTGGTGACCATTCGGTGGGTGGTGGCGTGACAACCGGTTCCTGAGCAGCTACCAGGGAATAACTCACCACCGCCAACAAAACACAAAACAGAACAAACAACACAACAATTCGGCGCATCAAACTCTCTCCCTCCGCATTATCTCCATCGGGTCATCATGGGGCGATTGTACAAAGATGGGCACAAAAAAACGAACGGCCGTGTCCCCTCCCTCGTAATCCCTCATCCATTAGTAATCGGTAAACGGTAAACGATAATCGGTAATCAGGTATCGGGCCTCGAACTTCGGCATACGGTTTACGGCTCACGCATCACGGATTACCCGCACCCGATCCCGAATCTGGCGAATGTGTGACGGCCGTGTCCGGCAGCAGCCGCCAATCAACACTGCCCCCAGTTTGCGCCATTCGCGGCACATCGTCCCGTAGGTGGAAGGGTCAGACTCGCCGCGCCACTCCTTTTGTACCGGATCATACCGCTCGCCGGAATTTGGATAGACGATGATGTACTTGTCGGTAGCCGATTGGATAGCCGCGATCAATTCCGGCATCAAACGCGGCGGCGTGCAGTTCACCCCCACCGCTACGACGTTAGGAATGTCGTGCAGCCGGGCGGCGCATTCGGCAATGGGCGTACCATCACTGATGTGACGGCCGTCTCGCGCCGTAAAGCTCACCCAGGCCGGTATCTGTGGCGTCTCCGCCAGCAGTTCACAGTACGCCTCCAATTCGCTATACGAAGGGCAGGTCTCGCAGGCCAGCAAATCGGCGCCGCTATTTGCCAAAATGTGCCAGCGCGCCCGGTGCCAGGCCACCAAACCGGTCGTGTCCAGGTCATAATCACCGGTATATTCGGCCCCATTGGCCAGGTAGGCGCCATAAGGCCCAATGCTGGCAGCCACCAACGGCCGTAGCCGCCCTACATGCTCTTGCGCCATCCAAAACGTATCCCGCGCCGCGCGCGCCAACTTAACCGCCAACCGCAGCAAATCAGCCGCCTCACCCTCAGACAAGCCCCGCGCCATCAGCCCTGGCAGCGTCGCCTGGTAACTGGCGGCGATGATACAGTCCGCCCCTGCCCACAGGTAGTCGGTGTGTACCTGCTGGATAGCCGATGGCTCTTCCAGCAGCAGCCGCGCCGACCAAAGTGGATCGCGCAGGTCATAGCCACGCCACTCCAACTCCGTCGCCAGCCCCCCATCAACTACCAGCAATCCCTGGAAATCAATAAACGGCTTGATCAAGTCCATGTGAGAATTAGGAATTATGAATTAGGAATTATGAAGGAGCGTTACCCCGCATCACCTCATCACCTGCTCATCCTAACGGTGACACCCACGACGGCCGTCGCGGGAACAGCACGTCCAGCAACACGGCCGCATCCCCATGACGAGCGCTACAATCCACCCGGCTGTGCCGCAGTTCCTCCAGGCTGCGATGCCCAAAAAGTAGTTGCAAAAAGGTCTGGTCGGGGAAAAAGGCGTGGCCGTCTTGGAAATTTTTGGGCTGGTAGGGGGAGATGGTGACGAGACGGCCGTTTTCCCAATCCAACGCCAACTGGCTATGGTAAAAATTGAGCCGCAGTTGGCCCGTATGCCCGGCCATCACACTTTCTGCCAGTCGCCGCTCTAAAACGGGTACGATATGCTGCAAAAAAGCCGCCAGATCAGGTACACGCACATAGTAACTGTAAGGTGGTATTTGTTTTTCCAGTTCCCAGAGCAAAGCTTTATAAACAGGATGCGCCGTCCCTAATTCAAAAGAAATGCGCTCCATTGGTTTCTCGGCCGTCTGGTTAACCACCGCCGCTTCCTTTTCTAAATGACGAATGACAAAAAGCGCCAGGGCGCGCAGGGAATGGCCGGGCTGCGCGGCCATTTCGCGCACAAAATAGACACCACGCCCGTGCCAGGGTGAAATCTCCACATAACCGGCCAGGGTGTTGTCGGCAACGGCCGTGATCAGATACATAAAACGGGCATTGTGTGTGTCCCGGTGGGCGTGAAACAGTTCGTGCTGCCAGATGGCTTCATCACGCACCCGGCTGAGCAGGCTGCCCGCACCATGCCGGGCATACAGTTCTCGCAGCGCCGGTATATCCTCTGGCGCGGCCGGCCGCATCTGGTACTTTTCCGCCTCGGTGCTTTCGGCCGCTTTGCGCAGGCGCGACGGTAACAGGTAATAGGCCCGGCTGCCGCCCAGGTCTACGCACATCTCGTAACCATACATACGGTAATACCAGGGGATGCCGGTGATCACCTGCACCAATTCACCCCGCGCCGCGCTTTTGGCGTGAACGGCCGCAAACTGTTTACGTACCAATCCCCGCCGCCGGTATTGTTCATCCGTACCCACCAGTTCCGGTCGGCCGACGCCAAAAGGAATATCCTCATAGGCCCATGTTTGCGAAATCAGATTCAAACTGGAAACAATCTTGCCCCCTGCATTTTCATCTATGACCACCGTAAAATCGCTGGCCTTCGTAGTGGGATGCTGACCGGCCATCAACTCTTTTGTCCAATGCACCAGGAACATCTCCTTTTCGTCCTCATCACTGTGAATCCGTAAGTTAAATTGCGCCAACTCTTCTGCGTCTGATGGTTCGGCCCAACGCAGCACTAATCCATCACCCAGATTTTGGGGCAAGCCAAAGCTGTCATCGTTCATTGCCACTCCTCATCATGGTGGGCAAGTTTGTTAACTTGCCCACCATCCATTAAAACAGGCTAAATGTTGCTCTATTCCTACGTCCTGCTAATGTTAAGATCGTATACAGCTAACGTCAAAACGTATGTTTAGACCTGACAGGTTTTCAAAGACCTGTCAGGTCTGCTAAAGGAGAAGTCTATGTTTTTTGCATCTTATGGTTTATGGATCATGTTAGCCATTCCTGGTCTGTTATTGGGCTTATACGCCCAGGCCAAAGTGAAAGGGGCTTTTAACAAATACTCAAAAATACCCACCACCCGGCGCATGACGGGGGCACAGGTGGCGCGGGAATTGCTCAACGCGCAGGGGTTGTATGATGTGCAGATTGAACGGGTAGACGGCCGTCTCAGCGACCATTATGATCCCCGCAGCCGCGTCTTACGTCTCAGCCCGGAAGTGCATGACACACCCAGCGTGGCCGCCGCCGGTGTGGCCGCCCACGAAATGGGCCACGCCCTGCAACACGCGAACAACTATGCGCCATTGGGTTTGCGCAGCGCCCTGGTGCCGGCCACCCAATTCGGCAGCCAGTTAGCGCCCATGCTGTTTATGGGTGGATTACTGCTCAACATATTCCTCAACTCATCATTGGGGTTAGCTGTTGCCTGGGTGGGCGTGGCCTTGTTCACCATTGCCGTCATTTTCACATTGGTGACGTTGCCGGTGGAATTTGACGCCAGCAAGCGGGCCAAGACGCTGTTGGTCAGCCAGGGTATCCTCTTTCAGGATGAGATTGAAGGGGTCAATAAAGTATTGGATGCAGCCGCCCTCACCTACGTGGCTGCCGCCGTTGCCGCCATCGGCCAACTGCTGTACTACGTCCTGCTCTTAACGGGGGGACGGCGGGATTAGAAAAGTAGTAAGCGGTGAGCAGTAAACAGTGAGCAGTGTCTGCGCACCGCTCACCGCTCACCGGCCAATTCCCCTAGAGCTATCGCCCCGGCCACGCCGGCTTGCCCACCCAATGCGGGGGGGACGATGTAGCTGTCTATATTTTCTAACACGGCCGTGTGCTGCACATATCCCCGCAAACTGGCCTGCACCTTTTGCCGCAGCAGCGGGAAAATCTGGGGCTGCGCCATCACCCCCCCACCCATGATGATACGCTGCGGCGACAGCGTACAAACAAAGCTGTGCAGCGCCAGCGCCAGATAATGGGCTTCTAGCTCCCAGGCGGGATGGTCGGGTGGCAGATCGCCACCGGGCTGCCCCCAACGGTCAGCGATGGCCGGGCCGGCAGCCATGCCTTCCAGACAGTCGCCATGATACGGGCAGCGACCCGGAAAGGGGTCAACCGCCCAATCGTGTGGCAGGGGGATGTGCCCCATTTC
>JAHBVI010000022.1 GCA_019637635.1 Anaerolineae bacterium | reverse complement strand
GCGAATTTTCATCCGGGTGTATTTCACCTTAGGGGAGGACCTGCCAGGTTTGGCAAACCTGGCAGGTCTACATCCGCACCTCCTCCTCTATTGCTACCCCCCTTCCCCTATGGTACAATTGTGAAAACTTCCACGAATGCAACCGCACGAATCAAGGCATAGATAAAAACTGCAAACCAAGGGGATCACCCATTGTGATCGATCAAATTCCAGACATTGTTATCAGCCGATTGCCAGTTTATCTGCGTGAGTTAACCCGTTTAGCCGAGGAAGAAGGCAAAGTCAACACCTCCTCCCATGAACTGGGGCAGCGGTTAGGCATCAGTTCCGCCCAAATCCGTAAAGACCTTTCCCATTTTGGCGAGTTTGGCAAACAAGGCACCGGCTACCATATCGGCTACCTGATTGACCAGTTACGCGAGATTCTCAACCTGAAAGGGGAATGGCAGGTCGCCCTGATCGGCGCCGGTTATCTGGGGCATGCTCTGGCCCATTACCAGGGTTTTGAGCATCGCGGCTTTCACATTTCCTGGGTTTTTGACAATGATCCCCGGAAAATTGGCGAGGAGATGAATGGACTAATCGTCCGGGACATCGCTACTTTAGAAGCAACCCTCAGCAAAAACCAGATCAAAATTGCAATTTTGGTGGTGCCTGCCAGCGCCGCCCAAGACATTACGGACCGGCTGGTAGCCGCCGGGGTAACAGCCATTCTCAGCTATGCGCCGATTCATTTGAATGTGCCTGAGGGCGTTCACGTAAGCTACAGCGACCCGGTGGTGCAGTTGCAGCGGATGACGTTTTATCTTTAGAAGCAATGCCAGGCACAGGGCATAATTACCTGGGAATGTCCGGGGGGTTCCGCCCTGTGTCTGGCACTTTTTAACTAGAGGTCGGGGATGCTGCGTTGCAAAATGGGGAGTTCGGCCAACGCTTTACCAGCGCCTAAGGCGGTGCAGGCCAGCGGGTTGTCTGCCATGTAAGCGGGTACGCCTGTTTCCCGCGTCAGCAGAGCGTCAATCTCGCGCAACAGCGCTCCACCCCCCGTTAAAACCATGCCCCGGTCAATGATGTCTGAGGATAATTCCGGCGGCGTCTTGGCTAAAACCGTGCGCACCACGTTGACAATGGCCTGTAATGGTTCCGAGATGGCTTCCACTACTTCGCCGGTGCTGATGGTGATTGTCTTGGGCAAACCGGCTACCTGATCCCGCCCCTGCACTTGCATGGTGGTCGGTTCGTCTATATCCATCGCCGCCCCGATTTTGATTTTGATGGCTTCGGCCGTTGGTTCACCAATGACCAGGTTGTACTTTTTACGGATATAGCTGATGATGGCTTCATCTAAATGAACGCCGCCCACGCGCACAGATTCGGCACAGACAATGCCGTTCATGGCCACCACAGCCGCTTCCGTGGAGCCGCCGCCTAAATCCACCACCATGTTACCGGCAGGGGTACCAATCGGCAGCCCGGCGCCAATGGCCGAAGCCAGCGGCTCAGAAATCAGGTGAACGGGGTCGCGCGCGCCGGCGGCAACGGCCGCTTCCCGAATGGCGCGCCGTTCCACACTGGTAATGCCGTAGGGATGGGTGATCATCACTTCGGGCTTGCGGAAGCGTATCCCGCCGGACACTTTGCTGATGAAGTATTCCAACATGCCCTGGGTAACAAAGTAATCGGCAATGACGCCATCGCGCAAAGGGCGCATGACTTCGATACGTTCGGGGGTACGGCCGTACATCTCTTTCGCCGCGCGCCCCACCTCCACAATCGTCGTCTTGTCGCCATCCTCGCTGATGGCCACAACCGAAGGCTCCTGTAGGACAATCCCCTTCCCTTGCACATAGACCAACACATTCACTGTGCCCAGGTCAATGGCAATATGTGTTGTAAAGATCGACACAGTTAACTGCGATCCTCATCACGGGGCTGGCTAAAGCCGGTAGCCATCTCACGCCGCTGCCGCCCGGCATGTTTACGGCCGACATCCAGGCGCACCTGCGCCCGCAGCAAAGAGGCTTGAATCTGGGCATATTTGTCCGGGTCTTCTCTAACAACCCCTTCCTTCATTGCCTGTTCAGCCCGCGCCCGCGCCTGTTCGGCCCGTTCAATGTCAATCTCTTCGGCCTGTTCAGCCGAGTCGGCCAGCACAATCACATGATCCGGCTGCACTTCCGCAAAACCGCCGCCAATGGCAAAATACTGCTCACCGCCGGCATCATCACGCACAATCACCTCGCCAAAACCCAACGTCGTGAGCAGCGGCGAATGATTAGGCAAAATCCCCATCCGGCCTTCGGAACCCGGCAGGCTAACAGATTTCACCTCGCCGTTAAAGACCGTTTTCTCTTGCGTCACAATATCGCATGTAAAAGCCATAGTTTTTCACGCATCACGCATCACGCATCACGGAACCGTGATGCGTGATGCGTGACCTTTTATGCCATCGTCCGCAGCCGCTCCGCCTTCTCCACCGCTTCGTCAATGTTACCGACCATGTAGAAGGCCTGTTCGGGCAAATCATCATGTACCCCGTCTAAAATCTCGCGGAAGCCACGTACTGTCTCCCGCAGCGGCACGTATTTGCCGTTCAGACCGTGGAATTTCTCGGCCACAAACATCGGCTGGCCCAGGAAACGTTCAATCTTGCGCGCCCGCGCCACCAGCAATTTCTGGTCTTCGCTCAATTCGTCAATGCCCAAAATAGCAATAATGTCTTGCAGGTCTTTATAGGTCTGCAACACCTGTTTCACGTCGCGGGCAGTACGGTAATGCTCCTCACCCACAATGTCTGGCTGCAAAGCGCGGCTGGAAGAAGCCAGCGGGTCTACCGCCGGGAAGATACCTTTGGCGAACACGCTGCGTTCCAGGGTGATCACCGCGTCCAGATGGGCGAAGGTGGCGACCGGCGCCGGGTCGGAGTAGTCGTCGGCGGGCACATAGATGGCTTGCATGGAAGTGATGGAACCACGCCGGGTGGAGGTGATGCGCTCTTGCAGCATACCCATCTCCGAAGCCAACGTAGGCTGGTAACCCACCGCGCTGGGCATACGGCCGAGCAGCGCCGACATTTCGGAACCGGCCAACACGTAACGGAAAATATTATCAATGAACAGCAGCACGTCACGCCCTTCATCGCGGAAATACTCAGCCATGGCCAGCCCGGTGAGGGCCACACGCAAACGCACACCCGGCGTCTCGTTCATCTGGCCGAACACCATGGCCACCGATTCTTCCACGCCATATTCGCGCAGCTCGTAGTAAAGGTCGGTTCCTTCACGAGTACGTTCACCCACCCCGGCAAAAACAGAATAACCGGAATGTTCACGGGCGACAGAACGAATCAGTTCGGCGATGGTCACAGTTTTGCCCACACCCGCGCCACCGTAAATGCCGGTTTTCCCACCACGAATGAAGGGGGAAACCAGGTCAATGACTTTCATGCCGGTCTCGAATGTTTCCACGGCCGTACTCTGTTCCTGAAATTCGGGCGCATCCCGGTGAATGGGGTAATAGATGTCGGAATCGGGGGTGGGACGGCCGTCAATCGCCTTGCCCGTCACATCAAACACCCGGCCCAGCGTCACCGGGCCAACCGGCACTTTGATCGGGCCGCCGGTCGCCGTGACCACCGCACCGCGTGCCAGACCATCGGTGGAACCCATAGCCACCGTGCGCACCAGCCCACCGCCCAAATGCTGCTGAACTTCCAGCACCAGCGTTCCCAAGGGGCTATCTACATGCAGCGCCTCATAAATTTCCGGCAGATCACCTTCTGTAAATTCCACATCTAATACCACGCCACGAATAGCGGAAACTTTACCTGTAGCCATAATCCCTCTGAATTATGAATTATGAATTATGAATTATGAAATGGCTTCATCATTCATCATTCATCATTCTTAATTGGACAACGCAGCTGCGCCGCCCACGATGTCTAAAATTTCACTGGTAATGCTGGACTGACGCGCTTTGTTGCGTTCCAGCGTCAAAATTTCAATCAATTCCGCCGCGTTATCGGTGGCATTGTTCATCGCCACGTAACGGGCGCTATGTTCACTGGCCTGCGCCTCCAACACCGACTGGTACACCTGCAAGTCAGTAAAACGGGGCACCACCACATCCAGCAAATCGGCCGGGGCAGGTTCATAGCTATACACCCGCTCCGAAACGCCAGACAAGTTCACATGCGCCACATATTCCGCTACGGCCATATCGCCAAAGTCAAATGGCTTCAGCGGCAGCAGTTGTTTCACGGTGGGACGGCGGGCGATCAGGTTAATGAAATCGGTGTAAGCCACAAATACCTCATCCACCTTGCCGCTCAAATAATCGTCCGTTACTAACTGCGAAATGGGGGTCACATGCAAAATGGAAGGGGCATCGGGAATGTTATCAAATGAAGCGACCACATTGTAACCCCGGCGGATCATCAAATCGCGCCCTTTACGGCCGACGGCAATCACCTGCGTCGGTTTGTCCAAAGCACGGATAAACTTTTCTGTATAGGCAACGATATTGCTGTTATACGCCCCGGCCAGACCCCGATTGCCGGTGATGAGGATAACGGCCACATTCTTGATGTCTGTCCGCGCGGTGAGCAGCGGATGGCCGGTGGAGCCAACACCGGGTTGAGAGGCCAGATTGTGCAATATCTCAAACGCCTTGCCGGCGTAGGCGCGGGTGGCCTCTACCTGACGTTGGGCGCGGTTGGCCTTAGAAGCCGACACGGCCGCCAACGCATTGGTCACCTGCGAGATATTTTTAATACTGGTAATGCGTTTTTTTAGTTCGCGTTCGGTAGCCATGAAGTGTTTAAGTGTTCAGGTGTTCAGGTATTCACGTGGGCACGTAAGCACCTGAGTACTTGAACACAATTTAGTTTGTCCAACTCGCGTTGAAGTCTACGATAGCCTGTTTGAGGGCGTTTTCGATGTCGTCGTTCCAGGCGCCTTTTTCCAGGATTGGCTGGCCTACCCCTGGGTGAGCGGTGTCCATGTAGCGCACAAATTCGCGCATCCAGCGGTTTACCTGGCTGACGGCCACGCTGTCCATATACCCCCGCGAACCGGCATAGATGACAAATACCTGATGATCTAACCGCCAGGGGCTATATTGGGGCTGCTTCAGCAGTTCCATCAGCCGTTCACCACGCGCTAACTGGCGTTGGGTGGCGGCGTCCAGGTCGGAGCCAAATTGGGCAAAGGCGGCCAGTTCCCGATATTGGGAGAGGTCGGCTTTTAGACCGCCGGAGACCTTGCTCATGGCCCGTTTTTGGGCGGCGCTACCGACGCGGGAGACGGAGAGACCGGTGTTGATGGCCGGCCGCTGCCCGGCATTGAACAGGTCGGTTTCCAGGAAAATCTGACCGTCGGTGATGGAAATAACGTTGGTGGGGATATAGGCCGACACGTCGCCGAGCAGGGTTTCAATGATAGGCAATGCCGTCAGCGATCCGCCGGAGCCGGGCACTTTGACGACCTCGTATTTTTCTTGTTTGGGGTCATCCAACGCTTTCAAGGCGTGTTCAATTGCTTCCTCTTCCAGATTGCCAAAGTATACTTTGCCATCTACGCCCTGGGTTTCTTTGGTCACGGCCGTACCTTTTTCCACAATGATCCATTCATCGCGCAAACGGACGGCCCGTTCCAGCAAGGTGCTGTGCAGCGAGAAAATGTCACCGGGGTACGCTTCACGATCCGGCGGACGGCGCAAAATGAGGGACATCTGGCGGTAGGCCCAGGCGTGTTTGGAAAGGTCATCGTAAATAATGAGGGCGTCCTTGCCTTGTTCCATGAACTCTTCGCCGATGGCGCAGCCGGAATAGGGGGCAAAGTATTGCAGCGGGGCGGGGTCAGAGGCGCTGGCCACAACCACAACGGTGTAATCCATGGCGCCGTATTTTTCCAGGGTGCTGACCACCTGGGCCACCTGCCCGGTGCGCTGCCCAATGGCGACATAGATACAAATCACATCTTGCCCTTTCTGGTTGATAATGGTGTCCAGGCAGATGGCGGTTTTACCCGTCTGGCGGTCGCCAATGATGAGTTCACGCTGGCCACGCCCAATGGGGAACATGGCGTCAATGGAGATGATGCCGGTTTGCACAGGGGCGTTCACACCACGCCGTTCAATTACGCCGGGGGCTGTACGCTGGATGGTGCGCACGGCCGTCGTCGCAATCGTCCCTTTGCCATCCAAGGCATTACCCAGGGGGTCTACCACCCGGCCAATAAGCGCATTGCCGACGGGGACAGAAGCAACCTGCCCGGTGGCGCGCACCTCGTCACCTTCTTCAATCTGAGAGTAGTCGCCCATGATGACGACGCCGACGCTGCCCGGCTGCAAGTCCAGCGCCAGACCGGCCACACCGTTGCTGAACTGCACCAGTTCCATGGCCTTCACGTCGGCCAGGCCACCAACCAGGGCAATACCATCGTATACGGCCTTGACCGTACCCACACTGCGCGCTTTAACTTCAAAGTCAAAGCCTTCAATCTGCTTAAGAAGCGAATCGGTAATATTCTTAAAATCTGGGGCAAGGGTTGCCATTCACCAACCTCCTATGGAAATTACGAATTATGAAGGATGAATTATGAATCTTTGCTGGGCATCCCACACACGGAAAACCTCTTGACAAATCATCAAATTTCGCAGAAGTAAATTAGTGTCACCTGCGGGTTAACTGTGAGTTTGTAAATTGCTTTTAATTCACGCGAGTTTTGTTAATCTTTCAACTGTCCAGGCCAGTTACCCCTGAACAGTGGGGACGCTGCCAATTTGTATGCAGGATTTGGCTGTCAGCCGGGGCTGGCAGCGGGCAAAATATACCCTACCCGCCGTCATTTGTCCAACAATTCACAAACGGATGAGATAGTGCCAGGCAAGGGGCGTAACCGTCTCAATTGACCAGGACTGAACAGCCCCTTGCCTGGCACTGCCTAGCATCGCTATACTCCCACTCCCATGACTGTCACCAGGCGATTGCTGATGTGGGGGATACCTGTGCTGCTGCTGATCGGCTTATCGGCCTGGTATCGTTCCCTGATTCCGCCATTTGAAGGGCCGGATGAACCCGAACACACCGCTTATATTTTTTGGCTGGTAGATAATCGGCGTTTGCCGCCTCAGGGAGCGACTGCCTGGAAAACACCGGTACGCCAGGAAGCGGGGCAGCCCCCTTTGTATTATCTGTTGGCCGCGTTGCCGACCGCCCTCGGCCAATTAAACGACTCCACGGCCGTCTACCGCCCCAATCCCTATTTCCCTTCCGCCGCCCCCGGCAACGTGCCCGATAACAAAAATGTAGCTGTGCATTATCCGGCAGACACACGGCCGTTACGCGGCCAATGGTTGGGCGTCTATCTGGCCCGGCTCGTTTCCCTGCTCTTTGGCGTAATCCTGGTGCTGGCTACCCTGGCGCTGGCCGGGGAAGTATGGCCGGGACGCCCCACCGTCGCCTTTGCCGCCGGACTGCTGGTGGCGCTAACGCCCCAGGTCATCTTTTTGAGCAGCGTCATTTCCAATGAGATGGCGGTGGCGGCGCTGAGTACGGCCGTACTCTGGCTGCTGGCGCGTCTGCTGCGGCGCGGCCCGGCCTGGGAGTGGGGACTGCTGCTGGGGCTTGTGTATGGGCTGGCGCTGCTGGCCAAGAGCAACAGCCTGCTGCTGGCGCCGGTATTGGCCGCCGGGTTTGGCTGGCTGTGGTGGCAGCACCGGCAAAACTGGCGGGCGGTGGTGGGCACGGTATTGGCAGCAGGCACGGCCGTTCTGCTGGTGGCGGGTTGGTGGTACGGCCGTAACACCCTGCTTTATGGGTCGCCCTTTGGCCTGGAAACCCACTGCTTCGCCCCCTGGGCGTATTGTGATTCCCCGGCGCAGCGCCAGCCGCCACTGGCCGAATGGATCGAGGTGTTCCAATCTTACTGGGCCGCTTTTGGCTGGGGCAATATCAAATTTGCCGGTTGGGTGTATGGGCTGATAGGGCTGGCCGTGTTGGGCGCGGCAGCCGGGTTGCTCCGGCAAACCGTCCGGCATTGGCAGCGTGGTTGGGTGTGGCAGACAACGGCCGTGCTGTTCCTCTTATTGGCCCTCTCCTGCCTGCTGGTGGCCGTTTCCCTGGAAGTATGGATGCAAACGGTGACGGCGCCGCACGGCCGTTTGTTATACCCGGCCATCGGCGCCGCCGGTGTGTTGTTGGCTGCCGGTTGGTACAGCCTGCGCCCTCGCCTGGAAATCGGTCTGGCAGCCGCCATGATCTTCCCGGCAATTTTAGCTCCCATTCTGCTCATCCGGCCGGCTTATGCCCCGCCGCCCGTATTAGATGAAGCGGAAGTGGCGGCAATCCGGCCGCTTAACTGGCGCATGGGCGATCTGGCCGAACTGCTCACGGTGGAAACGGCGCAACAGACGGCGCGGGCCGGGGAGACGCTGCCCGTCACTGTTTGCTGGCGACCGCTGGCGCAATCGGACGTGGATTATGCCATCCTGGTGCATCTGGTAGGGCCACAAAACCAGGTAGTGGCGCGCCGCCAGACCTTTCCCGGATTGGGGAGCTACCCGACTTCTGTGTGGCAGGTGAACGCTCCCTTTTGTGACGTAATCCGCCTGGAGATTCCGGCCGACCTGGCCGAAACGCTGCGCTACCAGGTGGAGGTGGGGCTGATTGCGCCGGAAACGGGGGAACGGCTGCCGGTCTGGGACGGGAACGGGCGGCCCATTAACGCCGCATTTGCTACGGCCGTGCGGCTGGAAAGCGCCCAATCACCCCCACTGACAACAACACCGGCCGGCGATACGGCCGTGCGCCTGGCCGCCCATGACACATCCCCCACCTGGTCGGCGGCCGCACCGGTTGACCTGACGCTGCAATGGTGGGTGGCCGCACCGGTGAGCCGGGATTACACCGTTTTCATCCACCTGCAAGACCAAAGCGGCGCACTGGCAGCCACATTTGACGGCCCACCCAAAGCGGGCTGGTACCCCACCTCCTGGTGGGCGGCGGGGGAAGTGGTGACCGACCGGCATACCTTCACTCTGCCGCCCGAACTACCACCCGGCGTATACGATTTGCTGGTGGGTTTGTACGATCCCCAAACCAATGAGAGATTGGGCGAAGCCCACCCTCTCACCACTGTACAGGTAACGCCATGACCGGGCAGATGCACACATGGCGGTTACGGCTTTTACTCATCGGCATTTTGCTGCTGGCCTGGGGGCTGCGGTTGTATGCCCTTGAGGCCCAATCCATGTGGACGGACGAGGGGTTGAGCCTGTACCGCGCCCAACTGACGCTGCCCGCTGTGCTGCGCGGCCTGATTGTAATTGATGGCGCCCCCACCCAGGACACCAATCCACCGCTCTACTTTTTGTTCCTGTTTGCCATGCGCCTGCTGGCGGGTGATTCCATTTTTGCCCTGCGTCTGGTGGGGGTTTTGTGGGGGCTGCTGAATGTGCCGCTCATTTATCAGTTGGGCAAACGGTTGTTGGGGGTATGGCCGGGCGTAGGAGCGGCTTTTTTTCTGGCGATCTCGCCGTTGCACGTGTGGCAGAGCCAGGAGATGCGCAATTACACCGTGCTGCTCTTTTTTTCGATGCTGTCGGTATGGGCGCTGGTTTGTTTCTGGCAAAGCATCGCCACCGGGATCAGGTGGCGCTGGCTGGTTTTGTGGGGCGCAGCCGGGATGACGGCCATTTTGTCCCATTATTTTGGCATTTTTGTGTTTGCCTTTGGCTTATTGGCGCTGCTTATGATGGGCCTGCAACATAACCTGGTGCGCCGGCTGCCGGGATGGGTGTGGGGCACGGCCGTACTCCTCTGCCTTTTGCTGCTGGCGGTGGCCGGATATTTGCTGCCCCGTTTCCTGGGGGAACGGCAGTTTGACTTTGCCTTTGTGCCCCTGGCCGATTTGCTCACCCACACGGCCACTGCTTTTGGCCTGGGAATTGTGCCCGGCTTTTTAGGCGTCTGGTGGCGGGTGTGGCCGGCCTGGCTGCTGGCGCTGTGGGGCGGCCTGGTCGCCTGGCAGAAGGGCAAGCGGGCCGGCGTGACCCTGCTGGCGGCGTATTTGCTGGTGCCGCTGCTGCTGCTCTATGCGCTCTCGGCGCTGTCGCCGCTGTACAATGGCCCGCGTCACCTGATTATGAGCCTGCCGCCGCTGCTGGTGTTGATGGCGGCGGGATTGTTTTTGCCGGGGCGTTACGGCCGTGTGCCGGGCCTGGTGTTGGCGGCGTTGGTCATTATCAGCCAGTTGGCCTGGCTGCGCACTCAGTTTACCGTTCCGGCGCTGGTGAAGGATGATTTGCAAGGGCTGGCGCAGTATTTGAACCAGGCGGCACAACCCGGCGATCTGATTGTGCTGCACGATACCATCATCCAATTTCCTTTTGATTATTACTACGAAGGCGCTGCGCCCTGGACGGCCGTGCCCCGGTTACCCGAACATGATGTGGCCGCGGCCCGGCAGCGGCTGGCAGAAATGGGTGCGACTGCGCCGCGCATCTGGTTTGTGACGGAGCCGACGCCGCGCACCGGCTTCCCCATCACCGCCCTGACCGAATGGGCAGAAGACAATTGGCGGCGGCTGGATGAAAAACGGTTTTCTTCGCTCTGGTTGGGGGTGAAAGTGGTGTTGTTTGCGCCAGACCCGGTTCAGGACACGGCCGTTGCCGATTTACCACTCATGGCAACTTATGATAATCAGTTGAACCTGCACACCGTTTCCTCACCGGCAGAAATTCCATCGGGGGCCGTCTGGCAGCCGGTTTTTGCCTGGTCACGCAGCGATACGGGTGAGGGCGCAACTGCGGCAGAAAAACATTACCTGCTGGCGCTGCAATTCCGCGACGGCGACACGACCTGGTGGGAGACAAGTTATCCCCTGTGGGAAACATATCCCCCGTTTGCCTGGTCGGAAGAGACGGCCGTGCAGTACCAGCCCCCCATTCAACTGCCCGCCGGGCTGCCGCCCGGTGAGTACCAGGTGTGGCTGCAACTGCTGGACCGGGCCACGCATATGCCCGTGCCGGCTGCGCCCGGCAACGGCCCCCTCTTGCTGCTGCCGCAACTGACGGTGACGCCGCATACGGCCGTGTCCGCCGCCAACCTGCCCGCCCATACCCCTCGCCTTGTCCATTGGCCTGGCCTCGATCTAGTCGGGTACAACTTTCCCGCCGAAACGTACCGCCCCGGCCATCTGCTGCCGGTGGATGTGTACTGGCAGGCGCGGGGCGGCGCGCCGGACAGCCAGTTGGTGGTGCAACTGCTGGATGCGCAGGGCCACCTGGCGGCGGAAACCATCACCACACCCACCCGCGCCGATTATCCCCCGGCACAATGGCAAGCAGGGGAACTGCTGCACGGCCGTGCCCTACTGCAGATCCCGGCGCAGGCTGCCGACGGTGTTTACCACCTGCGGCTGGCGCTGCGCGACCCGCAAACAGGCGGCTGGCGGCGGGGGCAGGATGGCTGGCGACTGTGGACGAACAGCGTCACTTTGCCAGAAGAGGTTGCGGTGGAAGCCTGGCCGTTGGTGACGGAACTGCCGGAGATGACGCAGCCCACCCAGGCGGTGTTTGGCGAACCACCCCTGGCGCGGCTGGCGGGAATTACCTGGGCGGATACGGCCGTGGCGCCGGGCCGCCCGCTCTCGGTAACGCTGGTGTGGCAAACGGAAGTCTTGTTTCCGGCTAACTATGCCATTTTCCTGCATCTGGAAGATGAAAATGGGGAGATGGTGGCTCAACAAGACAGCTTTCCCCGGCAAGGTTCCCGCCCCACCACGAGTTGGCGACCAGGCGAGGTGCTGGCAGACACGCATACACTCTTACTGCCGCCTGATTTAGCATCGGGCGCGTATACGTTGTGGCTGGGGCTTTATAATCCTGACACGGGGGAGCGGCTGCCGGTAGCGGTGGATGGGGAGAGGCAGGTGGACGGCCGTTTGCGGTTGGAGATGGGCATAAACGTCCGCTGATGGGGAAATTTCGACAACTACCCCATCATGCCTTAACGGCCGTCGCTGATGCCAAAATCCGGCGCGTATTGGGCCAGAAATTCATCCACCATCTGCTTATAGGCGTCAAAATCGGTGAAAATGTCGCGGGCGTGGTCTGACCCCCAGTCGGTAATGTGCAGCACGGTCGTCGCCGGGTTGCTGTTGGCGTAAATGGTTTCCGAGTGGGTGTAGGGCGTGAAGGCATCGGTGCGGGAGTGAATGAGCAGAATGGGCACGGCCGTGTCCGCCACCGCCTCTTTGGGCGCCACGTCACCCACTTCAAAATCGGCCCGCATCTCGGCTAAGACAAAGGCCGCCGGGACAAAAAGCTCTACCCACGAGCCAAATTGCTCCACTGCCTGCCAGCCTACAATAGTTTCCAAACTTTCATAGGGGGAATCGGCGATGATGAAGGCCGCTTCGGGCAGCAGCGGAGCAGTTTGTAAGGAGGTAGCTGCGCCATAGGAAACGCCGGTTAAGGCCACCTGTTCCGGTTGCAGACCGGTGCGCGCCAGCAGCCAGGTATAGGCCGCCTGGGCGTCTTGTTTTTCATAATACCCATAGGTGTGAAAGGCCGGGCTGCTTTCGCCATGGCCGCGAGCGTCATACGCCAGCAGGTCACAGCCACGTTCCCAAAAGAGGGGGGCATATTGCAGGGCGCTGTAGCGGGTGCCGGTGTACCCATGCAGCAGGACGACGGCGCAGTCGCCATCTTTTTCATTGTCATAGAAAAACCCGGCCAGGGACACATCGCCATTTTGAATGGACACCGCTTCCGGGGTCGGCAAAACAGGCAGCCCCAACCCGGCCATTGAGGTTTGGGAATCAGCCAGCGTGGCCGTAGGCCGATTAATGAGTAAATCGCCAAAATACCAACTGCCCCCTAGATAAACCAGCAAGAGCAACACAACCAGTATGCCCAAAATCCAAATGAGTTTCGATCTCATAGACTCCTCTACTGAATGCCGATCACTGATTACCAGCTTTAGTACCTCAACAAACTAAATTTGTGGGGTGAGGAGAGCGGCACGCATTCGTGCTGCTCGTTCGCGCGCGAACTCCTCACCAACGCCATGCTCAAAGCGGCGCTGCTAAAACAGGCTCGTTCGCGTGTGGGCGCGCGAACTCCTCAGTCGGGTGTTAGTAACGGCCGTCATCAAACGGGTCTTTATTACGGGAATACAGGCTGGGGTCGCCGGTGCGGCGCCGCCCTTCCGGGCTGCCGAGCATAAACCCCAATGTCAAAACGATCTGCATCAACATGACGATGATAAACATGGTTGCCCCTTTCAGGAGGGTGATGGACCAGTTTCGGGGCAGGGACAGATCGGTGTAATAGAATTTTTCGGAGAGATAGCCTGTATCAAAGAGATATTCAACTAAAAAGTAAGCAACGGCAAAGGAGATGGCCAGCCAGACAACAAAGATGAGGGTGCGAACAGATAGCCCTTTGCGTTTTGACAATTGTTCCTTTTTTTTCTTTTCCAGACGCATATTGTTGTCTCCTCTGAAAATTATGAATTATGAAGGATGAATTATGAATATCTTCAGTTTATGGGGCCGCAGCCAGACACCAGTTAGCCACCCACCCCTGTTGCCCATTGTCGTTTATGATGACTAATGAAAATTGCTGCGTGGCAAATTGCCCATCCACCGATTGGATTGTTTGCTCTCTGGTTTCCAGCACGGTAATAGGCAGGTCGGTATTAAACACAACAGTATGTTCGCGGGTTTCGGGGCGGTCGTGGCGGCCTAAAACGAGAGGACGGTCGTCTACACCCTGCCCGCACTGCCCTTGCTGCGCGCATACCTCATTACAGGTAAGCACCGTTTGGCCGACAGTGGCCGGCTGTTCTTCTCCGCCGCCGCCAAAACAGGCGCTGATGGTAACGGCCGTGCCCAACCAAAAAAGCAGGTAAAGAGAGAAGGTGCGGTTTGCATACGGCCGTTTCATTTTATTTGTCAGACAATAGACCTGACAGGTTTTCGGAAATCTGTCAGGTCTGCCTTACTCACATCAGCTTCGGTCCCAAATCATTTCCCCGTTGAGAATACGCTGCACCTGGCCGGAAAATTCGGCGGGTTTTAATGGTTTGCTGATAAACCCATCAAACCCCAAGTGGCGCGCATGTTCCATTTCCGCCATGAGCGTTCCGGCGGAAACAGCCACCACGCGGGCCGCCTTCAACATCTCGTGTTCTCGAATCTCTGCCAGCAGTTCATAACCACTTTTGCCCGGCATGTTAATATCCACCAGGAACAAATCCACTTTGGGCAGCCGTTCCGCAAAAGAAATAGCCGAGTCGGCGCTTTTACGGGCATAACACCGGTTAGCGCCACCCAACCGCAGCAAATCCAGGGTGATCAGCTGGGCATTGGGATCATCTTCTACCAATACAATATAGGCTTCTTGTAACGTTAATTCAGTTTCCATAATTATGTGAAGTGTATCAAAACGGCCGTACCCCGGCAATCACTACCCGACACCTGAGTACCTGACACTTAAACACCTCTTTCAATTACACACCGGCGGCGGAATGAACAACGTTTTGGAAACGGCCGTGCCGCCAGAAACAACTTCGCCCACACCGGCCTGTGCGCCGCCGGTAAAACTCACTTCAACGGTCAGGCCATCATTGGCCACATTGGCCGCCACCTGCGCGCCGTCCCAGAAATACGTATACACACCATTACCGCCCTGCCCACGCATATACACCGTTTGCCACCATGTCTGTCCTTCACAACGCCCCCGATCCGGCAGCAGATACAGGTCCAGGGCCAATGGGCCGCTCACCGGTGGCGGCGCGGCGCTGCCACTGCCGACCACCGGCAGCGTGTCGCTGTCACCACCCCATTGCAGCCGTTCGCCAAAAATAAACCCTTCCTGCCCTTCGGCCGCGCGCACATAGAGCCAGTTGCCATTGGCGGAGCGCCCTAAGACGGTGACCGGATCGCCGGCATTGACAAATGTGACCTCGCCACTGGCAGCGTCGGGCTGCCGGTAAAGGGAGGAGTTTAACAAGGCAGTGGCGATATTGTCAGGGGTGGGCGCCGGGGTATCGGTTGGGACGGTGGTTGCCGTGGCCTGGGGCGTGGCTGTTGGTGACGGGCTGGCGGTGGGCACAGTGGTGGGTGCTGTTGTGGGCACTGTGGTAGGCACGGCCGAACTGGTAGGCGCCATGGTATGCGTGGGCACAGGTGATGGGGCCGCCGGTTCAGTCACCGGCACGGCCGTCGGCGAAACCTCTTCCGGCGTGGGCGGGTTGGTCGGGGTGTCGTCGGGGGACACGGCCGTAGCCGAGGGCGCTATCAGTAATCCGGGCGTGGGTGTACCCAACCCTGCTGCCGCCACCAACGCCGTCTCCCCATTACCGGCGCGGCCAGACATGGTGAGCCACAAGCCGCCCAGTAGAACGAGTAGCAGCACCGCGACCACAACCCAGGCCCAACGATAACGCCACCGTGATGGCGGTGGGGGTGGCGCCGGTTTGTTTTCTGGCGGCAGTGGTTTGGGTTTTGCCGGTGTGGACGTCGGAAAGACAGTTGGGGCAGTTATGGATGGGGGCACGGCCGTGTCCACCTCAACAACAGCCGCCGCCACAACCACATCATCAGCCCCTATTGGTTGAGATTCAATCGGAGGAAGCGCCAACGGGGGAACGGCCGTGGCCAAAGCAACGGCTGTAGTTGCCGCTGCCGCCTCGACCATCGTCGCCTCAGGCTGTTCCTGATACACAGGCAGCACAATGGTAAAACAAGACCCCTGCCCCACCTCACTGGTCACAAACATCTGCCCGCCATGCCGCTCGATCAAATGGCGGGTAATGGGCAGCCCCAGGCCGGTGCCCACCCGCTTCCGCGCCGCCGATTCATTCACCTGGCGGAACTCCATAAAAATCGTCTCATGGTGTTCGGGGGAAATGCCAATGCCGGTATCAATCACCGACAGATGCAGTTCATCCTCAATCTGCTGCACCCGCAGGGTAATGAACCCCTCTTCCGTATACTTCACCGCATTACCCAACAGGTTGATGAGTGACTGCTTCACCCGCATCTTATCCACTTTTACCAGCGGCCATTCGTCCGGGTAGTCACGCACCAGGTCAACCTGGCTTTCCAGCAGCAGCCCGCGCGTGGTGGTCATTGCCTCTTCACAGAGGGCGTGCAGGTCACATACCTCCAGATGCAGCTTAAATTCACCGGCCTGAATTTGCGCCATATCCAACAAATCATTCAGCACCGAAAGCAAGTGCCAGCCCGATTTTTCAATCCGTTCCAGGTAATCAATCTGCCCTTCAGACACCGGCCCCCGCCCACCCAGACGCACAATGTGGGCAAAATTGACAATAGAGTTCAGGGGAGTGCGCAGTTCATGGCTGACGTGGTTCATAAAGCGGGTGCGTATATCCCGTTCATCCAACGCCTCTTGCCGCGCCCTATCTAACTGGCTGTTGGTGAATTCCAGTTTGGCATTGGCAAACTTCACCTCTTCTTGAATGGCATACAGTTCGTCTCGCCGCCGCTGCACGTTGCGATGCAAATCGCTGACCGTTTCTACAGCATACTGCCACTCCACCGCCGACATAAAGGCAATAGCCGCCAGGCCCAGATTTACCAGAATGGGGCCTAACAACAACCGAAAGGTATCAAACGATGCACCCGCCTGCCAGAAAACCACACCGATGATAACCACCGTGGCCGCGCCCCAGACTAAAAAGCTGTTTTCGGCCCGGCTGAGCATGGCCGAGGCCACAATTAAGATGCCAAAGAGGTAAGGAATGGGGCTGCCCGGCTGCCATTCTTGAAAAAGAATGACCGCTAACATGATGAACTGCACCGACAAGAAGATGCTGATACCCAGGTCGTATTTGTCGTTATGGATAAACCGCCAGGCAATCCAGCCGCCTAATGGGGCCACAATCGCACAGAACCAGAAATGGCTGACATCCCAAAAAGATGACGAGCCAACGACAAAAATGAGACTGAGCAAGAGGACGAGAACAGTGAGGACGGGAATAACGATACGGCTAGAGTCTGCCCGCAATTCTTGGGAATACGATTGGTTCATAAGGCCATTGTAGACAGCATGCTACTAGGCTGCCGTCTAGCTAAGGTGAATTTTTATGGTCAGGGTACACCATCAACTGGGAAAAGTATACCGAACTGGCACAAGGGAATCATTAACGCTTTAGTACCTGCATGATCGTAGCAGCGTGCGCATCCTCAGATGCGCAACTGAGGATGCACACGCTGCCCGGTACACTGGGAGGATCAATGAAAAGGGATCAGGCGTTGAGATATTCGAGGGTGGCTTGCAGCACGTCTGTGGCTACGCGCAAACGGCCGTCGCCATCCAGCATCATCGTGTCCAACGCTACGGCATCCCCTCTCCCCACAAATGCGCCTGCATCCTGCCGGTCGTAGATAAACAGATCTACCAGGTCGCCGTAGTAGGCGGCAACGGCCGTCGCCGACACCTCCATGCCCATCTCCTGCATCATCTTCGCCGCCGGCCCTTTCACCGCCTGCCCGCCAATGATGGGACTGACGGCCGTGACCACCTGCGGCACATCTTCCAACAACGCCCGGATGGGATACACGTTCAAGATGGGGTCAATGCTCACAAACGGGTTGGAAGGGGCGATGATGACGATGTCGGCCGTTTCCAGCGCGCGGACAACGGTGTGTGTGGCCTTCACGTCTTCTGGCAAGATAATCTGGCGGACGGGCGGCTGCCACCGTTCACGCACAAACCAGGTCTGGAAGGGCAGGATACGGCCGTCGGCACTGGCAATCATGGTGGGGGCGGGCTGGTCGCTCATGGGCAGGATGGCCGGTTGGATGTGCAAATGGGAGCAGAGGTGGCGGGTCACGGCCGTGAGCGTCTGCCCCTCGCCCTGTAATTGCGTCCGCGTCAGGTGGGTGGCCAGGTCTAAATCACCCAAACGAAACCAGTCTGGCCCCCCCAACCGCGCCACCGCTTCCATCGTGCGCCAGCTTTCCCCGGCGCGCCCCCAGCCGGTCTCCGGGTTCGCCACCCCCGCCAGCGTATACATCACCGTATCCAGGTCTGGGCACACCGTCAGCCCCAGATGTTGGAAGTCGTCCCCCGTATTCACAATGATCGTCAAATTGGCCGGCGGTACGATTTCCGCCAATCCGGCAGCCAATTTGGCCCCACCCACACCCCCCGCCAGGCAGACAACGCGGTAATCAGTAATCGGTAATCGGTAATCAGTCATGGGCAATGGTCAATGGTCAATGAGATTGGAGATTGGAGATTGGAGATTGAACCAATCTCTAATCTCCAATCTCCAATCTCCTGTAAGTTATTTACTCCGCGTTCCTAAACGGAGTTCAACACATAATGCGCCGCCGCTTCACCCATGATGGCCACGCCGTCAATCATGGCCCGTTCGTCGAAGTTGAATTTGGGGTGGTGGTGGGGGTAGATGTACCCCTTTTCCTCGTTACGACCACCCACAAAAAAGTAACAGCCGGGCACTTCATCCAGAAAAAAGCCCATATCTTCCGAGGCCATGGTGCGCCTTTCCACAATGCGGTTTGCGCCCACAATTTTTTCAGCGGCGGCGCGGACAACGGCCGTTGGCCCCGGCGCATTCACCACCGCCTGCACGATAGCAATCGTCTCCATGGACGCCTTGCAGCCAAACGCTTCGGCCATGCGCGTGGCCATTTCCAGGATGCGGCGGTAAATGAGGCGGTGCAATTCATTGTTGTAACTGCGCACGGTGCCTTTCAAAATGGCCTTGTCGGGGATGACGTTGAAGGTGGCCCCGGCGCGGAATTCGCCAATGGAGACAACCACACTCTCCTGTGGGTTGATGTTGCGGCTGACGATGCTTTGCAGGGCGGTGACGATGTGGGCGGCAGCCACAATGGGATCATTGGCCAGATGGGGGGCAGCGCCATGCCCGCCAAACCCATGAATGGTAATGGTAAAGACGCTGGATGAGGCCATGCACGGCCCTTCCACCACACGCACGTTGCCCACGTCCTCTGGCGTCCAGATGTGCATGGCAAAGGTCACGTCCGGGCGTGGATTTTCCAACACGCCATCGGCAATCATGGCAAACGCGCCGCCCAGCCCTTCTTCGGCCGGTTGGAAGACGAATTTGATACGGCCGTGCATCTCCTCCCGATATTTGGCCATAATTTTGGCCAGCGCCAACCCCATGCTGGTGTGCCCATCGTGGCCGCAGGCGTGCATGACGCCCACGTTTTTGGAGGCATATGGCTCGCCGCTCTCCTCGATAATGGGCAAACCATCCATATCAAAACGCAGCATCACCGTTGGCCCGTCCTGTGGCCCTTCCAGCAAACCCACCACACCCGTTTGCCCAATGCCCCGCTGCACTTCAAACCCCAACTGGTTCAGTTGCTCGGCCACAATGCCAGACGTGCGAATTTCTTCAAAACCCATTTCCGGGTATTGGTGCAAATCGCGGCGTCTGGCGACCATCTCATCAAACAAAGACTCCGCCTCTTTACGAAAATCAACTAAAGGCATGTAATTATTCCTCTCCCGACAATGGCTCCCTTTCGCCGATAATTGGGCGGAATTATACTTGACAAGTTAGCAAGGTAACAGGGTGGAATGTAGCGGCCAAAGCCGTCACACTTCGCCGATGCATCAGTGAACGGCAACCAGAAATAACACGGCCGTGCCCCACTCCACTGTCCGCCCCAATAGCTGCTGCCGGAAGAGGGTCTGCACCTGAGCCACTTCCTTTTTAGTTAGACCACCTGCTTGCAGGCGACGGCCGTACCCCACCCGCTCCCCCTCGCCCTCGCCAAACCAGCGGGCCAGATGGGCCTCGGTGATCTGGCGCTGGCTCGTTTCTGTTTCCAGTTGGGCGTGGATGTGGCTGAAGCCAACGGCCGTGAGCGCTGCCTGTAAATCCTTTTCATCCCAATTCACCAGCGGGTCACTTTCGTCGTGGTAAATGGCTTCTTCGGCGGCCGTTACCTTGTCGCATAGTTTCGTCTGCTCGCCCCACTCCACCAGCCGGTACAACCGTTGCCCGTGCCGGGGGATGGTCTGGATGAGGCAGAAACGGCCGTCCGGCAGTAGCCAATCTCCCAATCTCCCAATCTCCCAATCTCCCGATGCCTGGTAATCCCTAATTCGTATTCCGTATTCCGTGAAGAGGTTGCGGGCCAGGATGTGGTCGAACTTAAGGTCGCTTTCGCCGCGCAGACCGAGCAGGTAACCTAGTTCAGACAACTGACCGATGAGGACGGACGGCCGTTCCATCTCCGGCAATCGTTCGGCCATCTGGCGCAGGGCGTCGCCCGCCTGGGGATCGGCCGTCAGCGCCCACACACCCCCTTCCGGCGTCCGCCGCACCGCCTCCCACGTCAGCAGCCCCGACCCGGCGTTGATATCCAAAACCAGATGATGCCGCTGCACCGCTGCCAGTTCAAACAGCCGGTCCCGCTGCTGCCCCAAATTCCGCCCGCTATTGCTAATCGTCCGCTGCAACCACATATCTCTGGCGCGATTAACCGGGCTGGTTGTCAACACCTCCCCAATCTCCCAATCTCCCCAACTTCCTGTTGGCAATCTACCAATCTCCATCATCCCCGCAATCTGCTCCTCCCTCCTTCGCGCCACCTGCTCCCGAATCCCCCGTTCATACCCCTGATCCGATGGCTGGTAAAACAACTTCCCTTGCAAGGCCGCCGGGAGGTACTGCTGCGCCACCCAATGGTCGCGGTAAGCATGGGGATAAAGATAACCTGCCCCATGCCCAAAGCCTTCCTTATCCCGGTTAGCATCGCGCAAATGATTGGGTACCTCCGCCTCCTGTTCCTTTTCCACCGCCCCCCGGGCATCAAAAAAGGCAAAAGCGGAATTGGACTTGGGCGCCGTAGACAAGTAGAGCGCCGCCAATGCCAGCGGGAAGCGGCCTTCGGGCATCCCGATGCGTTCAAACGCCTGCCAGCAGCTTAAGACCACCGTGATGGCGTTGGGGTCGGCCATACCCACGTCTTCCCCGGCCAAAATGGCCATGCGCCGGAAGAGAAACCGGGGGTCTTCACCAGCGTACTCCATTTTCGCCAGCCAGTACATGGCCGCGTCGGGGTCGGAGCCGCGCACGCTTTTGATGAAGGCGGAGATGGTGTCGTAATGCACGTCCCCTTCTTTGTCATAGAGGACGGCGCGGCGCTGGATAGATTCTTCGGCTACTTCCAGGGTGATGTGAATACGGCCGTCATCCCCCACCTCTGTCGTCTCCACCGCCAGTTCCAGCGCATTCAGCACCCCCCGTGCATCCCCATTGGCCACATCCACCAGATGTGCCAGGGCATCGTCGTCAATGTGGACACTGAGGTTGCCATATCCCCGCTCTTCATCCACCAACGCCTGGCGGGCAATCTGGGTCAGGTCTTCTTGGGTCAGCGGCTTTAGCTGGAAAATGCGGCTGCGGCTGACCAGCGCCTTGTTCACCTCAAAATAGGGATTTTCCGTCGTCGCTCCAATCAGGATAACAGCGCCGTTCTCCACCCAGGGCAGCAGCGCGTCTTGCTGCGCCTTGTTCCAGCGATGCACCTCGTCCACAAAGAGCGTCGTGCGCTGCCCATACAAATCCCGCCGCTCCTGCGCCGTGGCAATCGCTTCGCGGATCTCCTTCACGCCGGCCAACACGGCGTTGATGGTGATGAAGTGGCTGCGGGTGCTGTTGGCGATGACCATGGCCAGGGTGGTTTTGCCCGTGCCCGGCGGCCCATAGAAAATGAGCGAAGAAAGCTGGTCGGCCTGAATGGCCCGGCGCAGCAGCCGCCCCGGCCCCAAAATGTGCGCCTGCCCCACGTATTCGTCCAGGGTGCGCGGGCGCATCCGGTTGGCGAGGGGGGATTCTTGCTGAATTTGGGCGGCACGGCCGTGAGTGAATAAGTCCATGAGAAGAGATTGGAGATTGGAGATTGGAGATTGAGGGGTGGCAATCTCTCAATCTCCAATCTCAATTAAATAACCTGTTGAGCCAGTCTACAAATTGGTGGGCGATGGGGGATTCAGGCGATAGGGTTTTGGCGGTAATGGCCTGCCCCATGGGCATCCCAGGATTCTCCTGCCAGGCCAGCCAGGTGTGGATGAATGCTTTGCTGTGGTGGGAAATTAGATACCCGTTTAAGCCTGCTGCCTCAATCTCGCTCAATACCTTCGCCGCATACGTTTGCAGTTTATCGTTAGTTGGTAAAAGCATTGCGGCAAAATCCTCCACCATGCCCATCTTTGTATTATCCGGCATCAACCAGACACCAATACGCGGCAATTCTGGTGATGGGGCAGGGATGATAGTTCCCTGTAATGCCGGGGATGGCGGGATTGAGTAACCCTGGTTCGTTTTGTTGACAATCGTTATTACCTGCTGCCAACGGCCGTCCACATCCTGATCAGCGTCTACTACCAGACCAACAGCCCGCTTGTCAGCCTCCATCAAACTGTAGCGAAAGGCTCGGAATACTGCGTCAACGCCGGCTCCGGGGACCATCGTTTCCGGTGTAACGATGGCAAAACTCTCCAACACATGATGGTAATGGCACAAAGCGGCAATGACATGAAAATCATTTTTCCCCTCCACCCAAAGATGCGCACTTCCTAAAGACATCAGCGCACCTCAAGGATGTGGCTATTTTGCGAAACGATGAACGCCAAATCGTCGGCAGCATATTTGACCGCTTCTATGCGCTCACCTCGCCGTTGTAAACGGAACAACGCGCCTGTTTCTTCTGATTGCAATTGTAAAACTTCTGCAAATGAGCGAATACAATCCCAACTATGGGTAGTAGCAAAAACCTGCACCTGCAAACGTTTAGCAATTTCTATAACAAACTTCCACATATCGGTAATGGCCCGGTAATGTAAGCCCGTGTCTATTTCATCCACCAGCAAATACCCCCCCTTTGCCGCCGACAAGGAAATGGCGATCCCCATCGCCCGTGCTGCCCCTTCGCCTAAACTACCAAGCGGAACAGGCTGCTGGTCTTTTAATTTAACAATAAATCTTTTGTGTGTGATCTGGTTTGCCACACGCTCAATGTCCGGATCAATGATTTGCAGCATTTGTACCACATCATCTTCCAAAGAAGTCAGTAACCCCTTGTCCCAAAGTTGAACAAGATAAGCGTATTCCAACCCTTTTGTCGTCACCAATTGGACAGGTAAATCTTTGGCTGACAGCATTTGCACACGATTTCTTTCCTGCTCATCGGCGGTCAGATCCACACCGACACGAATGGTTGTAGCAAATGGAAAATCTTCAGCACCTTGATATGTCAAACTTAAAAAGGGTTCACGCACGGTTTGCGGTTGGGCGCTGGTTGGCTGGTACCAGATTTCAAGATTCAACCCAGGGGAGTTTTGTGCTGCCAAACGAATCACAACATTGTTATCCACCTGCCTTTTATAAAACAAATGCTCAAACTCATATCGCGGAGAGCTATTTTCTTCAGTCGTTTCCCGGCGCGACTGTATCAAGTCAAAAATAGAGATGCCAGATTTTTGATTGACCAACAGATGGATTGCTTCCAACAATGTACTCTTACCCGTGTTATTCTTGCCCACAATCAAGTTAACACCGGCCAGGTCGTTTATCTGGAAATCTTTGAAGAGGCGGAAGTTTTGGATGTGAATGGAGTTCAGCATATTCTTCTCCAACGGAAATTCTTTCAAGCCTTGCAAATGCCGCTATTATAACATCATTGAGCAGTGGCTGTTTGGAGTGGGGCACAAAACAGGATCACAAACAAAACGGATGAGAATAACCAAAACTCACCCGTTATGTTTACTTAAAACAGGCACGGGGGATTCCCAATGGAGAATCCCTCCATTTCTCAAACGCGGGCCGCTACGTAAACGATAATGTCATGCAAGGATACAAGCTGCCCGTAATCTGCTTCCGGCACGCTAACGCCCATGGCCCCTTCCAGACCAATCAGAAAGTTGAGAAAGTCGAAGGAGTCAATGTCCAGCGCTTCTTGCAGATTGGCCGTATGATCCAGCGTCTCATAATCCGCTTCTGGGGCAATGGAACGCAGCAAATCAATCAGGGTATATTCAATTTGTTTTTCGGCCGCCGGCCGTGTTAATGTCGTCATAATCTCTCTACCTCCTGTAAACATTTCTGGAGCGCTTCCAAAAACAGGCCACCGCGATGGCCATCACTGGCGCGATGGTCGGCGGCTAACGTGGCCGTCAGCACCGGGCGCACGCCCAACATGCCGTTTTCGGCCCAGGGCTGCTCGGTGATCTTACCAAAGCCGACCAGGGCTACCTGCGGCGGGTAGATGACGCCGTAGACCTTCTCCACGCCCCGGTCGCCCAGGCTGGTCAGGGTGATGGTGGGGTCTGTTAGCTCCGAACTGCGCAAACGGCCGTTCCGCGTCCGCATAATCAAATCGCGCATATCGGCCATCAATTCGTCCAGGCTCTTCAAGTCGGCGTTGTGAATGGCCGGCGTCACCAGACCACCCTGCCGCAGCGCAATAGCAAAACCAATGTGAATGGCCTCCTGCGGCCGAAACGTATCGTCAATCCAGTAACCGTTTAACTCCGGCGTTTCCACCAACGCTTTGGCCGTCGCCTTGATCAGCAGCACCACCGGCAGCAGCCGATCTTTGAGCGTGCGCTTCAGATTTTCCGCTTCCAGCCAGCGTAACGGCCGTGTCATATCAATGCGCGTTTCCAGGTAATAGTGCGGAATGTCCCGGTTGGAGCGGCTCATGGCGGCGGCAATAGCCCGGCGCATCCCGGCCTGGAAGTCGGCTGCCGGTTTGGCTGTGGCCGGTTCGGGGGTAGGTACGGCCGTTGGCTGACTGGCCGCCGCCCGCTCCACATCTTCCCGGCAAACCGCGCCGTGCGGCCCGGTTCCGGCCAACGCCAGCGGGTCAACGCCTAATTCCTCGGCCACCCGCCTGGCAACGGGCGTCACGCGCACCCGCTCCGTTTTGAGCGATTCTGCCGCTTTTTCCACGTCAGCCAGACTGATAGCGCCGTCCGCGCCTGTACCCGTCACTGCCAGCAAGTCCACGCCCCATTCGGCCGCACGCCGCCGGGCCACAGGTGACACCCGCAAACGGCCGTCACGCTGTTTCCCATTCTTCGCCGGCGTTGTTACCTTCTCCGGCGGCGTAAAGGCAGGCTGCACCTGGGGTGGGGATGGGGCCACGGTGGGCACGGCCGTCAACACCGGTAAGGCCTCCCCTGCCGCCTGAATAATCGCCAGCACCGTGCCCACCGGCACCAGCGTCCCGGCCGCGACCAGAATTTCACCCATCACGCCATCTTCAAACACCTCAATATCAATAACACCCTTATCCGTTTCCACGGCGGCGATCACGTCGCCGCGCTTCACCCGGTCGCCCGGCTGCACGCGCCAGTCATACAGTGTGCCCGCTTCCATGTCTGCGCCTAAGGTTGGCATTTTGAACTCGGCCATCAGAATACCTCCGCTGGGAAAGGTGATGCGTGATCAGGGGCTATCACGCATCACCTTTCACGCCATCAGTTGGCGCACGGCCGTCACAATCGTCTCCGTCTGCGGCAGGGCAGCGTCTTCCATATGTTTGGCATAGGGCAGCGGCACTTCGGCCGTGCAGAGCCGGGCCACCGGCGCGTCCAGTTCATAAAACGCCTGCTCCATGATGCGCGCGCTGATTTCGGCGGCAATGCTGCCGGTGCGCCACCCCTCGTCCACAATGAGGGCGCGATGGGTTTTGCTGACGGATTGCACGATGGTGGCATCGTCTAACGGCCGTAACACCCGCAAATCAATCACCTCTGCCGCCACCCCTTCTTGCGCCAGAACGTCAGCCGCGTCCAGCGCCTTAAACAGGCTGGCGCTGTAGGTGATGATGGTCACATCCGTACCAACGCGCATCACCTTAGCCCGCGCAATATCCACCGGCAGCGGCGGAACCGGAAGTTCACCCTTCATGTTGTAAAGCAGCGAATTCTCAAAAATCAACACCGGGTCCGGGTCTTCCAGCGCCGGCCACAACATGCCCCGTGCATCTTCCACCGTCGCCGGCGCCAGCACCTTCAGGCCGGGTACATGGGCATACCACCCTTCCCAGCTATGGGAATGTTGCGCCGCCAGTTGTTTGCCGCCGCCGGTTGCCATGCGAATGACCACCGGCACGTTAAACTGCCCGCCAGACATATGCAACAGTGTGGCCGCATTGTTCACAATCTGGTCGGCCGCCAGCAAGCTGAAATTGCAGGTCATTACTTCCACAATGGGGCGCATACCGCCCAGCGCCGCGCCAATGCCCGCACCGGTAAAACCCGACTCCGACATGGGCGTGTCTATGATGCGTTCCGGGCCAAACTCGGCCAACATGCCCTTGCTCACGGCAAAACAGCCACCGTAACGGCCGACATCCTCACCCATCAGGAAAACGCGCTCGTCGCGGCGCATGGCTTCGCTCATGGCCTCGCGCATGGCCTCACGGTAGGTGATAAGGCGCGTTTCCGTGGTTTTCATTTCCTCCACCGGCTCTAACAGTTGGATACTCATACCACCCTCCAGTTTGTAGGGCGAATTGGCAATTCGCCTTACAGTTCCGAATAGACAAAGCGTTCCAGGTCAGCCACCGGCTCCCAGGTACCGGCTTCGGCAAAAGCCACTGCTTCGTCCACTTCGGCCGCAACCTGTTTTTCCAGTTCGGCCATATCGGCCTCATCCATCACGCCGTGTTCCTGCAACAATCGGGTAAGCAGGAAGATGGGATCGCGCTGTTTCCATTCTTCTAATTCGGCTTTGGTGCGGTACAGTTCGGCGTCAAACATGGAGTGGGCGCGGAAGCGGTAGGTACGGCATTCCAGGAAGTATGGCCCCAGGCCGCTGCGGACGTAATTGACCGCCTGTATGGCCGCCTCTTCAACTGCCAGCACATCCATGCCATCTACGGCCGTAGCCGCCACATTATAGGCATCCGCCTTGCGCATCAATTCCAGCACCGCTTCGGAAATCTCCAGAGGCACACCCATGGCGTACAGATTGTTCTCGCAAACAAACAGCACCGGCAGTTGCCACAAGGCGGCCAGGTTCATGGATTCATGGAACTCCCCTTCCTGCACCGCCCCATCGCCGAAGAAACAGCAGGTGACGTGTGGCCGGTTTTGCATCTTGTCGGCCAGGGCCAGCCCCACTGCCAGCGGTAAACCGCCGCCGACAATGGCATTGCCGCCATAAAAATGGGTGGCGGCGTCAAACAGGTGCATAGAGCCGCCCCGGCCACGCGCGCAGCCTTCTTGTTTGCCGTACATCTCGGCCATGGCCGCCCCCATGCCCACACCACGCGCCAATGCCTGGCCGTGTTCACGATAGGTGGCAACCACCGCATCTTCAGGCCGCAATGCCTGCATCACCCCCACAGCCACCGCTTCTTCGCCATCATACAGATGCAGGAAACCGCGAATTGTGGCGGCCATATACAGTTCGTAACATTTCTCTTCAAAGCGGCGAATGCGCAGCATTTCGTGGAGCAAGTGCAAATGGTGTGCGCGCTCCAGGTCGCTTTGAGCCTGATCGGCCATCATTTCGGTCAGCATCATGCTTCCTCCAATGTGGAAACGTCTCCTTCGGGCAGACCCAGTTCCCACGCTTTTAGCAACCGCCGCATGATTTTGCCGCTGCGCGTCTTGGGCAGGTCTTGTTTGAACTCAATCTCTTTGGGCGCAACGGCCGAACCCAATTTCTGGCGGCCAAATCCTAACAATTCCATTTTCAATTCTTCGCTGGCTTTATAGCCGGGCTTAAGGGAGACAAACGCCTTCACCAACTCGCCAATCACCGGATTTGGTTTGCCAATGACGCCGGCTTCGGCCACCGCCGGATGCTCCATGAGGGCGCTTTCCACTTCAAACGGCCCCACCATGTGCCCGGCCGTCTTGATGATGTCATCGGCGCGGCCCACAAACCAGAAGTAGCCATCTTCGTCACGCATGGCCAGGTCGCCGCTGATGTACCAGCCGCCAACGAAGCATTTGCGATACCGCTCTTCTTCCAGCCAGTAACCCCGGAACATGGAGGGCCAGCCGGGGCGCAAGGCCAGGTCGCCATCCACGCCGGGTTTGGTGATGAGTTCTACTTCGTGGGGGCTGACGCGGCGGACAATGGCGGCTTCAATGCCGGGCAACGGCCGTCCCATGGAACCTGGCCGTACTTCCTGTGAGGCATAATTGGCGATCATGATGCCACCCGTCTCCGTCTGCCACCAGTTGTCGTGAATGGTCAGGTGCAGTTTCTCCCGGCCCCACACCACCGCTTCCGGGTTTAACGGTTCGCCTACGCTGGCGACAAAGCGCAGGTGGCTCAGGTCATATTCCAGCGGCGGTTCAATGTCCAGCCGCATCAGGCGGCGAATGGCAGTAGGGGCAGTGTACCAGACCGTCACTTGCTGTTCGGCCAGTTGGCGGTACCAGCGATGGGCGTCAAACTCGGCTTCATCCACGATGCTGGTGACGCCCAACGCCAGTGGCGCGATGATGCCATAAGAGGTGCCTGTGACCCAACCGGGATCGGCCGTACACCAGAAAATGTCATCCGGGTGTAAATCCAGGGCGTAGCGGGCGGTGAGAATATGGGTCAGAATGGCATCGTGGACGTGCATGGCCCCTTTGGGCATGCCGGTGGTGCCGCTGGTGAAATGCAAAATGGCGTCATCTTCAGGGTTGGTACGGCCGATCTCGAATTCTTCGGACGCTGTAACCATCAGGTGTGGCAGTGAATAAACGCCATCCCCCGGATGTTCAAACACATCCGCCAACAAAACCGCCGCCAACGCGGGTAATTTATCGCGTTGGTGGGCAATTTTTTGGGTGTATTGCTTCTGGGTTGTCACCAATACTTTGGCATTGCCCCGATGTAGGCGCTGGAAGATAGGTTCCGGGCCGAAGGCGGAAAACAGGGGGCAAAAGACGCTGCGATTTTTCAGTATACCCAGCGCCGCGATGTATAGGGGCGGGATGCGACCGGCCAGGACAAAAACGTGATCGCCCTTGACCACGCCCAACCGCCGCAACACATTGGCAAAGCGGTTGGTCTGGGCCTTTAGCTCGCCGTAGGTGATGTCCAGAATAGAGCCTTCTTTGTCAATCCAGCGCAGCGCCACATGATCCCGGCGGGGGCCGTCGGCGTGGCGGTCTACCGCCTCGTAAGCCATGTTCAGCCCTTTGCCACCGGGCAGCCCGGTTACTTCTTGCCAGGCGGCGTCCCAGGTAAATTCGGCGCAGGTTTGTTCGTAATCCAGAAGGTTGGGGGTTACAGGCCAGTCTACCGCCGATTTGAAAATCGTTTGAAACGTCATGTCATCCTCCTTTGCAATGGCAACCAACTGAAAGGAGGATTGGCGGCGAAAATAAATAACAATCAATAAATGGTTCGCCGCCAATCAGGGGAGACTGTATAGCGGCTGCAACTGCAAATGAAACAGATACACAAGGTGTGAACGGCCGTGACCCGCTATGGGTCTACGGCGCTAATTCACCTTCTAGTGGGCGCACGATCAGCATATGGCTCTCCGAACCGCGCATGATCTTGGCAGTGACGCTGCCATATAACCAGCGGCGCAAACCGCTACGGCCGTGTGTACTCATGGCCACCAGGTCTATGTTGTGCAGCCGGATAGTCTCCAAAATGGTCTCCACCGGCGTACCGGTGATCATCATTTGTTGGACAGCCACATCGTCGCGCTCATAACGGTGAGCGACGGTATTCAGGTAGGCCTCTGCCTGATCCTGCTGTTCGCGGTATAGCTGTTGAGAGCGATCTTCGGCGACCGTCCACTCAAATTGGAAGGGAGAACCGTAATTTGGAGAAATCGGCTCGTGGACATGCAGCAATGTCACCCTGGCTTCCAGACCGGCAGCCACGGTCAGGGCCGGCGTCACCGCCTTCTCCGCCAATGGTGAACCGTCGAGGGTGATAAGCATCCGCCGCACCGGTTGGGCTGAGCGCACGGCCAACACCGGGCAAGACACACTGTGCAAAACGCGCTCGGTCACACTGCCCATCACCCACTTTTTGAAGCCAGACCAGCCGTGAGTGGACATGACAATCAAGTCAATATCTTCGGCAACGGCCGTGTCCACAATCATGCTGGCGGCGTCCCCTTCCACGGCCATGGGGTGCAGGGTTACTGCTGGTTGGGCATGGGTGACGGCCGTGTTTTCCAGATACGCGCGGGTTTCAGCCCGCACCTCTTCCCTGGCATAATCCGGCCATACCCAACTGTATTCGTTGGCCGCCACCGGCATGGTGGTATACACCGGAATCATACTGCGCAGCAAGATGACTTCCCCGTGCGCGGCCTTTGCCAGCGTGAGCGCCGGCGCCAAAGCCCATTCCGCCAGTTCCGAACCATCCAATGGGACTAGAATTCTCTTAAACATGGCAACCTCCTTTCACACCCACCCCAGAGCAGTTGGACACACTTCCTCTTTTCATCGGCAAACAAACATCGTCTGCCCTCACAGGGCTTACCTGGGGATAATGCGGTGTGGATGAAGCAATCGTGGAGCTAAAAAGTAAGCCTGATACGCCACACTTGCACTTTACTTGCCCGAAGGGTGGGAACGGTAGTGGCGAATGGCATCAATTACACTGATGTTTATCACATCTACAACGTCGAGTCTATAATTGCCCGGATGTTCATCATGAACTCTCCGGGCGTTTCAATGAGCAGGCCACTTTGGGCGGCGACCTCTGGCGTAAAATCTTTGGTGTTCAGGGTCAAAAAACGATCCACCCCGGCGAGTACGGCCGTTGCCAAAATCGGCGCATCTTTGGCTTCAATGATTCCCACCCATCGGGCCGTTTCCGCAGCCGGCGGGTCAGGCGCAATTTCCAGGTTTAGACGGCTCATCAGGGCCACAAATTGGGGGTAAACGTGGGGTAATTTCTTCCGCATGTTCCGGTCAGCCTCGTCCAATACCTGCCGGGAAACCACCAGCGTGTATAGGCCAAATTCCGCCATTTTCAGCACCGCATGGCTGGCGCCGTTATCTGATGCCGAACCGGCAATAAGTATATTGGCGTCGGCAAAAACCCTGGTTTTCATTCCCCTGCCGTTTCCGCCAGACGTTCATCCGCTGCACCTGCACCCACCAGGCGTTCACGCCAGATTGTTTCACGTTCTTCGGCCAACCCTTCAAGCAAATCGGCTAATGTCACCCCTGTACGTTCCATTTCGGTGGAAATCTGTTTTGCCAGTTCCGTAACATACAATTTTTTAGGTGTCAAAATGAGCATGTCCTCAATTTGTACCAGGGTCATCCAATCCAGATTACCTGCGTCCTCGGCCAGGCTTTCGCGCACGGGCTGGGGCAAGGTAAGCTGCCCGCGTTCCCGCAGGCGCACACTGTAGGTTTTCACTTCATAGTCCATCATCATATTCTCCTGAAATCGCATATTCGCACAATCAGATTTTACGATAATGAGAAAAGCCTGTCTATAGTGTCCCCATCTCAAATGTTAGCAGTCGGAGGAGAGCCTTTAGGCGAACCACGCATCGGCTAAAGCCTCGCCTCCACATTCACAACGCATTTGGAGGTATGTATGTTGAATCTTTTTGCAAACGGCCGTCATCTGGTAAAAATAGATATGGCGATATTGGGCACATGATCCAATATCTTGAAGGAATAACCATGAGTCTGAGAAAATTTATAGAGCAAACGGCCGTGACCGGCGACCTGATCACCATTGATACCCCCGTTGATACCACCTATGAACTGGCCAACGTGGCCCATGCGCTGGAAGGGCGGCCGGTCCTGTTTAATCACATCAAGGGGCATCCGGGCTGGCGCGTCATTGCCGGCCCCTGTTCGGACCGGCGTTACTTTTGTATGGATTTGGGCGTAGAACTGCCCCATTTGTTGGATCATCTGGCGAATGCCGTAGCGCACCCGGTTGCGCCGGAGATGGTGGAAACGGCCCCCTGCCAGGAGGTGGTCTTAGAGCAGTTTGATTTGCGCGACCTGCCCATTTTGCTGCATCTGCCAGAAGATGCGGGGCGGTATATTGCCAGTAATGTGGTGATAGTCAATGATGCGGAGTACGGCCGTAACATGTGCTACCACCGCCTTCTCTTGCTAGATGACAAACATTTTGCCGCCCGCATCATTGAAAACCGGGGGACGTACAATGCCTTGCAAAAGGTGGAAGGGGATTTGCCCGTGGCCATTTGCATCGGCGTCTCCCAGGCGGTGCATCTGGCCGCTTCCATGGGGCCGCCACCGGAGGTGGACGAACTGGCGGTGGCTAACGCCCTGGCGCCCACGCCGCTGGTGAAATGCCTGACCAACGACCTGGCGGTACCCGCCCACGCCGAGATTGTGTTGGAAGGGCGCATCACCCGGCGTACCACCAGCGAAGGGCCGTTTATGGATTTGACGGAGACGATGGACATTGTGCGTGACCAGCCGGTGATTGAGATTGACCTGATCACCCACCGCCGCGACCCCATCTTCCACGCCCTGCTGCCCGGCGGCCTGGAACACAAAATCCTGATGGGCATGCCCAAAGAGCCGACGATTTTTAACGAGGTGAACCAGGTGGCAAAATGTACCGACGTGGTGATTACACCTGGCGGCACAAGCTGGCTGCACGCGGTGGTGCAAATTGCGAAGCAGGGGGAGGAGGATGGAAGGAGGGCCATTCAAGCCGCCTTCAAAGGGCACGGTTCGCTGAAACACGTCTGGGTGGTGGACACGGACGTGGACATTTACGACCCGGCGCAGGTGGAATGGGCCATGGCCACCCGCTTCCAGGCCGACCGCGACCTGATCATCCTGGAAAACCAGCCCGGCAGTTCCCTCGACCCCTCCGGTATTCACGCGCCCGGCCAGAAAAGCCGCACCGCCAAAGCGGGCTTTGACTGCACCATCCCCTGGGGTGTGGATAAAAGCAAATATGTCCGGGGAGAGTACGGCCGTGTGGATTTGCAAGAGTATGGAATCAGGTGATAGCTGCTCTATCTGATTGAAGGTCAATGACTTTTGGTTTGACTCTTGTCGCTAGTATCGCCAAATGATAATATCGTGCTGTGATAGAGTCGTTTGCCTCACGAGAAACGGAACGGATTTTCCACGCGCAGATTTCCAGAAAGCTGCCTCATAACATCCAGCAAACAGCCCGCCGCAAGTTGCTCTATTTACAGGACGCGGAAGATTTACGAGACTTACTCGCTCCTCCGGGCAATAGACTAGAAAAATTGCACGGTAAACGTGAAGGGCAGTACAGCATTCGGATCAACGATCAATGGCGTATCTGCTTCCGGTGGGAAAACGGCCGTGCTCTTGATGTGGAAATTGTGGATTACCATTCGTAAGAGGTGATTGGCGATGGAAGATAAGTTATTACCGGTACATCCGGGCGAGGTTTTAGCCGAAGATTTTATGAAACCTTTAGGTCTCAGCCAATATCGGGTTGCCAAAGATATTGGCGTCCCTGCTTTGCGCATCAACCAAATTGTAAACGGGAAACGCTCCATTACGGCCGATACCGCCATGCGGTTAGCGCGTTATTTTGGCACCAGCCCGGACGTGTGGCTGCGTCTGCAAGCCCGGTACGATCTGGAAGTGGCGCAAAATGATTACGGCGATCAAATCGAGCGAGAAGTAAAAGTGCTGGATCAGAACCAATACGCCACTATTGCCCAGACTAGCTAACAAAACAAATATCAGGTGCTATAATGCGCCAGAGATGATAGTAGAGGAGATTGTCATGTCAGTCACAATTGAAACCATTCAACTGATAGAAGACAATGCCGGCCGTTTTGCTGCCACTGCCGCACTTTGAGGTCACGGCCGTTCGTATTACCCCTCGTAAACTACCAGCCAAAATTTGTGCCTGCGTCCCTGGTCTGATGTAAACTCACGCCATGTTGGAATCATTCTTAACGGCCGTGCGCGACCTCTTGCAAGAGTATTTCAACCTCAACGTGGGGGTGGAACTGCTGGCGCGTATCATCCAGACCCTTATCATCCTGCTCATCCTGTGGGCGCTGCGGGGCATTGGCTACCGGCTGGTTCACCGCCAGTTCGGTAAAAACCCGCGCATGCTCTACAACTGGCGCAAGGTGGTGCAATATGTCACCGTCATCCTCGGCATCATCCTGGTGGGGCGCATCTGGCTGGCGGGCGTGGATACGCTGGTCACCTACCTGGGGCTGGTTTCCGCCGGTATTGCCATCGCCCTGCAAGACCCGATCATGTCCGTTGCCGGTTGGGTGTTTATTGTCTGGCGACGGCCGTTTGCCGTCGGCGACCGCATCGAAATTGATGACATCATGGGGGATGTGATTGACATTCGCGTCTTTGCCTTTAGCCTTCTGGAAGTGGGCAAACGCATTGAAGCTGAACAAAGTACGGGCCGCATCATCCACATCCCCAATGGCATGGTATTCAAGACGCCCCTGGTAAACACCCACCAGGGCTATCCGTTCATCTGGAACGAAATTCCGGTAATGGTCACGTTTGAAAGTGATTGGGAAAAAGCCAAAGCCATCCTGACCAACATCATCCAGGAGTTGGCGCCCGACATCACCGAAGGCATCCGCCAGTATGAAAAACGCCCTGACCGCTTTGTTATTTCCTATGGCAGTTTAGCGCCAATCATTTATACTCGTGTCGCCGACAGCGGCGTGGTGTTGACCATGCGCTATCTGGTAGACCCGCGCCGCAAACGGGGCAGCGAAAACGACATATGGGAGGCGGTCTTACGCGCCTTCCGGCTGCATGAGGACATTGATTTCGCTTACCCCACACAGCGCGAGTTTTTACATTTTCAAGAAGGGAAAAAACCTTACGCGCCCACAGCCCAGGAAGAGCCAACCATCGTTTCCCACAAGTCATGGATGACATCTGATACTGGCTTCCGGCCCATTCCACCGTCGAAAAAGGAGTAACGGCCGTAATCCGTAATCGGTAATCGGTGATCGGGATGCTGCGGCGCGTTTTGGGATTGATTGTTATGATAAAACTGACTTCTGACCAACAGGCCATGCTCGATGGCAAACGCGGCGTGGCCGCGCAAATGGCCATGCGGCTGCTGCTGGATATGGCTGCCGCCGCCAATGCCAGCGAACTAATCCCCATCCAGAGCGCCCACCTCTCCGGCGTCTCGCCGCTGACGGGTGGGTTGGGGCTGCGCCAATTCCTGGCCAAACTGGCCCAAGACCCGCAGGCTCGCGTGGCCGTGCCCACCACCCTCAACGCCGCCGGTTGTGACGAAAACCAGTTTGAGGCCATGCGCATCACCGCCCCCCACTTCCGTGAACACAACCAGGAAATTGTGGCTGCTTACACCCGCCTGGGTGTGCGCCCCACCCAATCCTGCATTCCCTACGAATGGGAGGGCGTAGTGGTCAGCGGCCCGGCGGCCTGGGCGGAGTCCAACGCCATCTGTTTTGGCAACTCCTACACCGGGCTGCTCACCAACCGGGAATCGGGGCTGTCGGCGCTGGCCTGCGCCCTGACGGGTTACACCCCCCGCTACGGCCTGCTGGATGAAGCCGCCCGCCGCCCCAACCTGGAAGTGATTGTCACCGTGCCATTGAGCGACCCCACCGACTTTTCCATTTTGGGCGACTGGATTGGCAAACAGCGCACACCCACCTGGAAAACACCCTACGGCCCTATCCCCTTCATCAAAGGGCTGCCCGCGGAACTAAACCACGAACAAAAGAAGGCGCTGACGGCCGCTGCTGCCAACTATGGCAGTCCACTGCTTTACATTGATGGGCACGGCCGTGTTCCTGACGGCAATTTTCAGGCACAACTGGTTTTTGGAGAGGCGGAATTGGCGGAGCGGTATGCAAAGCTACGGCCGTCGCACACCCCCTCCCTCATCGCCATTGGCTGCCCGCAGGCGTCGGTGGGGGAACTGCGCACCGTCGCCGAACTGCTCAAGGGGCAACAGTTGCCGCCCGATGCGCCACCGCTGTGGGTCTTCACCTCCTCGGCCAACAAAGCCATTGCCCAAAAACTGGGACTGGCCGACATCATCATCAACGCGGGCGCGCTGCTGCTGGAAAACACCTGCCCGGAAGTGGTGCCCTACGACCCCGCCTGGGTACAATCCGTCCTCACCAACTCCATGAAAGCGGAACATTACATCAAGTCCGGGCTAAATGGCGTGCCGACGGCCGTGATGCGCCTGGCCGATTGTGTGGCTGTAGCCTTAGGGGAAATAGAGATTGGGAGATTGGAGATTGGAGATTGGGAGATTGGTGATCACCCCCTCACCCCCTCACCTGCTCTCCCCGCGCTGTCCCCAGCGCCCACCCCATCACCTGCTCACCGCTCACCGCTCACCGGCTCATTCCAGGCCACCGGGAATGGACTACCTTCTCAACAGGCGTTCACCGTCCAGGGCGAGGCGTTTGTGACGGATACGCCGATTACGTTGCTGGGCTTTGTCAATCGGGAGACGGGGGTGATTGAAGAGGATGGGCATCCGGCAAACGGCCGTAGTCTGGCCCACAAAATTGCCATCTTCCCCAAAGGCAGCGGCTCCACCGTCGCCCCTTACGTGCTGCTGGAACTGTTTTACCGGGGCCACGCTCCCCTGGCCATCGTCAACACCGAAATTGACCAGCAAAGCGCCCCCGCCTGTTCGCTGGAAGGCATCCCCTACGCCTACGACTTTGACGCTGATGTCATCGCCCACATCAACGACGGCGATACCGTCGAACTCAACCGCCAGGGAGAGTACGTCACCATCCGCGTCCTGACACGCCGCAAAGAATAAAACGTTCGTAGTAGGCGATTTATCGCCTGCAAAGGGCGATAAATCGCCTACTACGAGCGACAAATTTGTTACCAGGAACCAATCAATGTCGCATGAGTTATTAGATTTATTACTGGCGCTGGCCCTCATCGTCATCGCCGCCAAAGCGTGTGGTTATCTGAGCATGAGGCTGGGTCAACCTTCAGTCTTGGGTGAACTAATGGCGGGCATTATTCTTGGCCCCACCCTGCTTAACATCTTCCACACTCTGCCCGCTTTCAATGACTCAGAAATGCTCAGTATCACCGTGGCCGAATTTGCCGAGTTGGGGGTGCTGGTGCTGATGATGCTCGCCGGGCTGGAACTGCACCTGTCCGATTTGCTCAAGTCCGGCAAAGTATCGGCCGTCACCGGGACCATGGGCGTGTTTGTGCCGGTGATACTGGGGTATGGCACGGCTGTGCTCTTTGGCCTGAGTTCCGCCGAAGCTCTCTTTGTGGGCATCGCCCTCTCTGCCACCAGCGTCAGCATCTCGGCGCAAACACTGATGGAGTTGGGCGTCTTGCGCAGCCGGGTGGGCATTGCCCTGTTGGGCGCGGCCGTGTTTGATGACATCCTGGGCATCCTCCTGCTCTCCGTCGCCTCGGCGCTCTTCATCGGCGCCAGCAGCGGCCGCGACTCCGTCGGCATGGTCATCTTCCGCATGGTCGCTTTTCTCGGCGGCGCCACCGTCCTCGGCTACCTGCTCATCCCCCGCCTCACCCGCTGGGTCAACCGGCTGGAGATTTTCCAGGGACTCATCGCCTTCGCCCTGGTGTTGTGTTTCCTCTACGCCTGGGCCTCAGAGGCGCTTGGCGGCGTGGCCGGCATTACCGGCGCTTTCCTGGTGGGGCTGATGTTGGGGCGGACGCCCTTCCGCTCCGAACTGGTCAATGGTATTTCCGCCCTGGCCTACGGCCTGTTTGTGCCTGTCTTTTTTGTAAACATCGGCCTGAATGTTGACCTTTTGGGGATCAGCGGGTCCCTCTGGATTTTTGCCATCACCCTCACCATCGTTGCCATCCTCAGCAAAATTGCCGGCTGCGGCCTGGGTGGGCGTCTGAGCGGATTCAGCAACCGAGAGTCTCTACAATTGGGCATTGGCATGGTGTCACGCGGCGAAGTGGGGCTGATCGTGGCCGCCTTTGCCGTGTCTCAAGGCGTGTTGAGCCAAAACACCTTTTCCATCATCGTGTTTATGGTCATCATCGCCACCCTGATAACGCCGCCCATGCTGCGTAATGCTTTCAAAGGGCAGGTGCAAAAGCAACCGGCCCAAGGAGTTTGATTCACAATGCATTATATGATTCTGCTCGTTCTCAATGATCTGGATGACTGCCCCCCGGTACTTGATGCCTGGGAAGGGTCAGGTGTGGGCGGCATCACCATCCTGGAAAGCACCGGCCTGGGAAAGGCCCGCAAATCCGGCATCCGCGAAAATATGCCCACCATGCCTTCGCTGGCCGACTTCTTCCGCCGCTCCGAAGAGCGCCATCGTACCATTTTTACCGTCGTTGACAGCGAGGAAATGGTAGACAAACTCCTGGAAGTTACCGAGCAAACCCTGGGCAACCTGGAAGATGCTGACAATGGCGTTTTGTTTGTGCTGCCGGTGACAAAAGCCAAAGGTATTCACGGCGGCCAAAAGCGGGCGCAGGAGCGGCGGGGGTGAGCAGGTGAGCAGGTGAGCAGGTGAGGGGGTGATAGGGTGAGCAGGTGGTCCGATGTCCGAAATCGGATAACGGATAACGGATTACCGATCACCGTACCCACTCACTCACCAACCACCTGCTTGATAAACGCCCTGCTTTCGGCGGCAATCACGTCGGGGGCATAGTTGTGCAGGTAATGGGGCACATCCAGCACCAGATATTGGCCTTTGGCGGCCACGGCATAAGCCGCCAATATCTCCCCCCAATTGTCCAGGGCTATATCTTCACCGTTGGAAATGAAAAAATAAAGGGGCACGTCCGGTATCCCCTCGGCGGCTACCAGTTGCGGGTTGGTTTCATTCCTTATTTCGGCCAGCATGTTGGGCGTCAGGGTACGCCGGTAAAAGAGGGAACAGAAAGCGGCCGTTTCTTCGGCCGTTAAATGCCCCTCGCTAACCGCGGCAAACTCGTGGCACACAGACGCTCCAGATCGGATCACCCCCGTGCGTGCCGCAAACGTGATGGTGGAAAGCATCAATTGGGGCGGCGGTGACATCACTTCATAGGTCTGCGGCAAGGCCGGGTCCAGCCCCACAATGGCCACCACCTCCTCAGGGTAAAGGTTGGCCCAATAAAGCGCCTCCAACCCGGCCATCGAGTGTGGAAACAACACGTAGGGTGGGCTTTCCCCCGCCAGTTGCAACGCCAGGCGCGTTTCGGCCAGAACGGTAGCGGTGTCGCGGGGTGTGTTGCCTATCTCGCTCCAGCCATAACCGGCCCGCTCCACAACGGCAATGCGATACTCGTCAGAGAGACGGCCGTAAAGCGCCTTAAAATCCAGCGTGGGCGCGCTGGTGCCACTGCCCGACAGAAAAACCAGCGTCAATGGCGCCGCCACTGACCTCTCCCCTTCGCTGTAGACGTGCAGCTTATGATCCCCGATGGTGACCATTTGGCCTGGCGGCGGATAAAGCGTTTCTTCTTGCGCCGAACGTATGGTGTGGTTGATGAAACTGCCCACCAGCAGCAACGTCAGGAGTACAACCAAACTCACAGCGATCCATTTCACAATTCTTTTCATCATTACCTCGGTATTAGTAATAGATAAAGATGGCCGGGCCGGTGTCCCGCACCAGGGTATGCGCTGGCTTAAACAGCAGCCAACCGACCATAGCCAGATCACCCACAGAACCGGCCGCATTGAGTACCAGCGCCACAAAGAGGTAGGGGAATACGGCCGTTGGCAAAAACGTCACCAGTAACAGGCCAACCAGCGAAATCAGCAGTGCCCCTGCCAGATTCAAAATCACCATCGTTTTTTTATCACGGGATGCGTCCAGGCTGGATTGCTCTTGATAACCGGCGGGTAATTGTTGTGTGGCCTGCATCTTCTAATCCATATGCGCCTTCACCGCTTCGGCCACTTCGATGGGGATGCCGGGCACGGTGGCGATCTCTTCCACGGTGGCCTGGCGAATGCCATCCAGCGAGCCAAACCGATCCAGCAGCAATTTGCGCCGCTTGGGGCCAACACCGGGAATGCCGTCCAGAATGGAAGCCGTGCCCACCTTTGACCGCTGCTTGCGGTGCCCCTCGTTGGCAAAACGGTGCGCTTCGTCCCGTACCCGCTGCACCAGATACAAGCCTTGCGAACGGCGATCCAGCAGGATGGAACGCGGATTGCCGGGCACAAACAACTCTTCCTCTTGTTTGGCCAGGCCGGCCAACGGCACTTCCCCTTCCAACCCAAATTCGCGCAGCACATCCACGGCCATACTGAGCTGCCCTTTGCCGCCATCCACAATCAGCAAATCGGGCAAAATCGCCCAGGCGGTGTCTTTTTGTTTGCCGATCTGGCTGGCGTCGTGCAGTTCGCCGTCCAGCGATTCCTGGTAACGCTGGAAACGGCGGGTAAGCGTCTCCTTCATGGCGCCAAAGTCATCATTGGTAACAGTGCGGATGTTGAAGCGGCGGTAGTCGCTCTTTTTCGGCGCGCCTTGCACAAAGACGACCATGGAGGCGACGGTGTTCGTGCCCTGCGTGTGGCTGATGTCGTAACATTCGATGCGGGCGGGTGGTGTGGGCAAATTCAACGCCTCTTGCAGTTCGGCCATGGCCTGCACGTGTTTGGAGCGGTCGGCCTCCCACTGCTGGCGAATGGTGTTCAGGGTGTCCTGGGCGTTGGTGGCCGCCATTTGCACCAGTTCTTTTTTCTTCCCCTTTTGGGGCACGGTGATGGTGACTTTGGTGCTGCGTTTCTGGCGCAGCCACTCTTCAATGACCAGGGCTTCGGAGACTTCGCTGGGCAGCAGCACTTCTTTGGGGATGTGGGCGGCTTCGTCGTAGAAGCGGGTGAGGAAGTCGCTGAGGATGGTTTCGTCGCTTTCGCCTTCGGCGTTGTCCAGCATGAAGTATTCCCGGCCGATCAGTTTGCCGTAGCGGATGAAAAAGACCTGGACGCAGGCGTCGCCCTGGTCGCGGGCAAAGGCGATGACGTCCTGGTCGACGTTGGCGGCGGAGATAACTTTTTGTTTGGCGGTGACTTTGGTCACGGCCGTGAGTTGATCCCGGTATTCCGCCGCCTTCTCAAACTGCAAATTTTCCGCCGCTTGCGCCATCTTTTGCTCAATCCCCTGGGCGATGTGTTCCGACTTGCCATTCAGGAAATCCATCAGGTTTTGAATCATAGCCCGGTACTGCTCCCGGTTCACCGCGCCAATGCAGGGGCCGTTACACAGCTTGATGTCGTAGTACAGGCAGGCGCGTTCATCTTGCCCGGTGATGATGCGGTCACAGGTCAGGTAGGGAAAGATTTTGCGCAGCATGTCCAGCGTTTGATGCACGGCCCAGACGGAGGTGTAAGGGCCAAAGTATCGCCCCCCATCCCGCTCCATGCGCCGGGTGACGGTCACTTTGGGGAAATCATCCTGCCAATGCACTTTGATGTAGGGGTACCGTTTGTCATCCTTCAGGCGGATGTTGTACTTGGGTTTGTGCTTTTTGATGAGGGTGTTTTCCAGCAGCAGCGCTTCCAATTCCGTTTCGGTGGTGATGATTTCCAGGTCGGCAATTTCGCGGCGCAGGCGGGACGTTTTGATGGAGTCTACATTTTCGTGGAAGTAGGAACGGACGCGGCTGCGCAGGTTAATGGCTTTGCCCACGTAAATGATCGTGCCGTATTTATCTTTATGCAAATAAACGCCCGGTTTGATGGGCAGTTTCTTCAGGATTTCCTGGATGTTTTCGGGCGGAGAGTAGCTCATAGTTGGATATTGGGATATGGGGATATTGGGATATTAAAATCTCAATACCCCAATATCTCAATATCTTGATTTCAAGTTCCAGGCCAGAGTTGAAACCCGGCCTGGGCAAAATGGTGGTCAAAGGTAAATGCCTGGTACAGCCCCATATGGCGCATCAAGACAAAGCTGGTGCAATTGGTAAAAGCCCATGTCTTGTCACTATAAGTCTGGAACATTTGCCAGGCTGTCCCCCATACGGCTTCATCCACGCGCACAAGTTCAACATTGTCTGCATTCAGTAACCAACGGCCAAATCGAACGGCCGCTGCGTGGTATGTGCGCGTGAGCAAGAAAGTAACCGCTTCATCAAAAACATAATCCGAAGTAATCAGGCGCAAATGATAATTGCGCAGCGATCTTAATGCCGCCGTCGCTACCGCGTGATATTGATCTTGCCCATCATAAAGGGCGATCCAACCGCTGCTATCCACGAACAAATCAATTTCATGTGTCATGCTCTACAGAATCCCAATCTCGCACATAAATGTATCTGTCATGATTAACAGAACCATCCGTGACGCCACTCTTGATCATCCCAATCATTTCCCAAATGGGGTCATCATCCGTGAGGATGGGCGCCCGTGCCCTTGTTTCCCCGGTAGCTACAACGTATTCCACCAGGGCTTCCCGAATCTGGTCGGCCATGGTGATGCCTTCCCGTTCGGCGCGGGCTTTGATCTGCTCGTAAATGTCGCGCGGCAGATAAACCTGAGTGCGTACCATATTTTCAGCCATATTTTACCTCCAGCCTGCCGATAGATGTATGGAGTATACATCTACGAATGATTGCGGGCAATTTCTTGACAAGTGTGCCAGGCAAGGGGCGGTACGGCATTGGTTAATGAAGACGTTTATGCCCCTTGCCTGGCCGTACCCGCTTTATGCTAAAATTCCGGCAACAACAGGAGAGTGACTGGTGAATAACTTTGCAGCCCAACGCGAGCGGATGGTGCAAGAACAGATTATAGACCGAGGGATTGAGGACACGGCCGTGATCCGCGCCATGCGCTCAGTGCCCCGTGAACAATTTGTGCTGGACGAATACCGGGACTACGCCTACGAAGACAGCCCCCTGCCCATCCCCGCCCACCAGACCATCTCCCAACCATACGTCGTCGCCTATATGCTGGAAGCGTTGGACTTGCAGCCCAGGGATCGGGTGCTGGAAATTGGCGCGGGTTCGGGGTATGTGGCGGCGCTGCTCAGTCATATTGTGGCCGAAGTGCATACGGTGGAACGGCACGAGCGGCTGGTGTGGTACGCCCGCGAGCGGCTGGCGGCGCTGGGCTATGACAATGTGTGGGTGCATCATGGGGATGGCTCGTTGGGTTGGCCGCCGGCCGCGCCGTATGATGGCATTGTGGTGGCGGCGGGCGGCCCGATTGTGCCCCCCTCACTCAAGCAGCAGATGAAGGTGCACGGCCGTCTGGTCATGCCGGTGGGGAAACGAGGCAGCCAAACCCTGGTGCGGCTGTTGCGCATTAGCGAAGACGAATACCATCACCTCAACCTGGGGCCGGTGAAATTTGTGCCCCTGGTGGGCGAGGAGGGGTGGGGGAAGGGGTGACAAGGTGAAGGGGTGAGCAGGTGAGGGGGCGAGCTTTCAATCTCCAATCCCCGTTAGTGTCATTGGTCACTCGCCATGACTACAGCGGATTAAGAAATGAACGGATTCCTCTCTGGAAATTTATCCGCTTCTTTCTCCATCCGTTGTAGTCTTAAGGGGGTAGCGAAAGCTTCGTGACACCAACAATCCCCCAATCTCCAATCTCTCCCCTTAAAACGGCCACAGCGACAGGATCAATATCGCGGCGGCGGTAATGGTGAGGTTGTCCAGGCCCCAGATGGAGACGGCTTCAATGAGGGTGGTGACAACGGTGACGGTGAGGGCCGGGGCAATAGCTTGCAAGGGCGTGATGGCGGGCGAGCCGGGAATCATCCACAAAGCCAGCCAGGTAAAAATGAAACAGGCCACAAAAAAGCCCAACGAGCCTTCGTAGGTACGGGTGTGGGAAGCGACGATGTAGTGCCGACGGCCGTAAGCCTTACCCACCACCGGCGCCATGCCATCCCCCCAGGTCAACGGCATCAGCGCGGCCACCATCAGCGGCGGCTGATCCCAGAACACCAGCGCCACCACCCCGGCTGCCAACGGAAAATAGACCGTGCCCAGGTTAGAGCGGTCGCTGCTGGCCATGGCCGCAAAAAAGCCATAACGCCAATCCAGCAGGTTGATGACCATGAAGGCAACGCAGGCGGCCACAAAGGGCCAGGGGTTATCAAAGAGGAAGTGCAAAAACCAGCTCATCATGCCCACGCCGATGTGGATCACCTTGCGCGTAAAGCCGCTGCCATACCCGCGCCAACGGCGCAGCCCCTCGGCCAGGCCGATGATGGCAAAAACATACGTGAGACAGATGATGAAGCCAGTGAAATTATTCATGGGTGTCAGGTGTTTAGGTGTTTAGGTGTCAGGTGTTTAGGTGTCAGGTGTTTAGGTGTCAGGTGTTTAGGTGCCAGGTGCCAGGTACATGACACTTGAAAACCTGACACTTGAAAACCTGACACTTGAACACATGACACTTGAACACATGACACTTGAACACATGAGTACTTTTATACAATGAGATGCTCATACAGCATATCCAGGCTGAGGTCGGGGACGACGGTTTCGTTGGTTTGCAGCGTCAGGCTGGCGGCGGCGGCGCCCAGGCGAATGGCTTCGCGGGGCGGCAGGTCGTTGAGCAGGCCAAAGATGATGGCGGCGGTAACGGCGTCGCCGGTGCCGGTGCTGTCTACCATTTCCGAGTAAGATGGGGGCACGTAGCCCGTTTCGTCAGAGGTGGCATACACCAGACCAAAGTCAGAGAGGGTGACGACGCTGTTTTTCACGCCCATGCGCAGCAGTCGTCGCGCTAAATCCAGGCTGGCGTCGGGATCATACCCTTCGTAATCACATTGACATAATTCGGCGGCTTCGGCTTCATTGGGTGCAGCCAGGTGGAGCGAGGGTAGATACGGCCGTAACTTATAAGCCAATCGCGCCGAGGAAGGATCCGCACAGAGGGGGACGTTGTATTTTTCACACAGGGTCACGGCCGTTTTCAAGGCATCGGGCGTCAGGCTGCCATCCACCATCACCATAGCCGCTTCTTTGAACAGACGGCGATGGTAATAGAGGTACACGGCCGTGATATGCTGCATCACCCGCACATCATCCAGCGCCACCGCCAGCGAACCATCTTCCTCCAAAACGGCCATATACGTGCCGGTGCGCTCCCCGGCAACAACCTGCACATCGGTCACGTCCACGCCGGCCTCGGCCGTTTGCTCCACCAGCCGGCGGCCGATCAGGTCATCGCCGATAGCCGAGAGCAGCACCACTTCCGCCCCCAGGCGGCCCAGATTTTCGGCCACATTACGGGCCGTGCCGCCGCGCGTCACCCGGATCACCGCCGGATTGGAGGTGTAGGGTTCCAGGCCGGCTTCTGGTTTGCCTTTGGTATCCAACAGGGTGGCCCCCACCACAAGCACATGATCGCCCATCGTCTCCTCCACAGCTTCTTGAGGGGAATGACCCTTTACCGATCAGTCCACCATCTGCTTTGCCGGCCGCCATAGGCCAACCACAATGCCAATAATCTTCTCTAAATCTACCACATCTTCCCGGCCTTCGGGAGTGAGGAAAATCTCTCCCGTTTCCGGGCTGCGCTTAAACGACCAGCTTTCGCCGCGCGACTCCCGCAGGTAAATGCGGTAGCCTTGCGTTACCTGTTCCGAGGGATGTGGTCGCAAATGTATTGTACTCCCACTCCCAGATTGGCACACAATGACAATGGGCTGTTCTTCGGTATGAGCTAAATCACTTTGGTCAGGCTGCAAAAAAACCAGCAGCCAGTCTTGTGAATGAATTTGGGGGATAAAACCATCTGTTTGCCGCCGCTCGACGAGGTACCAACGGTAACGGCCGTCTACCTTCACATGTCCATCAATCGGCAGTGGATCATCAGACAAATTGGTGCGCGGCGGCGGCGGCTCGTTGCTCTCGCCGAATTCTTGCGGGGCCTCGGCCGTTGTGGCGACTTCATCGGTTGGGGCAGACTGGCTCTCTACCTCAGGCGCAGGCTCCGCCTGGCCCGGTTCCAATTCGGCCGGTGGACGCTGGCGCATTTTCGCGCCAAAAAATTCTTGCGCCTCACGCAGGCAGGACTGTATCCGGGCGTAAAAGTTCATCTGCACGCTGGTAGACTGCTGCATCCGTTCCAAATGACGCCGGGCTTTGCCAAAACTGACCATCGCCGCTTCGTCATGATCCCCCAATCCCTGGGCAAAACCCCGACCCAGCAAAGATAGGCTCATGTCCGCCGCCTGCCCATGATCCATTGACCAATGCCGCCAGGCCATCTCAAACTGTTTTTCGGCGGCGTAACACTCACCCCAATAGAGGTAAATGAGGCCCACGTGGAACTCATTCAAACCGCTTTGCCGGTAATCACCCAGCGCGCGATTGATGCGCTGCGCCTGTTCAATGTCCCGGATGGCCGCCAGGTTCATGTTTTCATGCAATTTGTACCGGTATTGCAGCGAATTCAGGGTGAAAATATCAGGCGTGGGGTCCGGGTGCAGCATTTCCAGCAGCTCTTGTAAACAATGAACAGCCACACGGGTTTGGGGGTTGTTGTTGTAGGATTTGGATGATCCCGCGCTGCTCATGGGGGGCTGCCTTCTTCAGGGTTTTCAGACGACAAGGCGTTAGCGGCCAACGCTCTGGTAGCCAGATCACTGCGCAGTTCATCCAACTGGGCCAGCAGGGTGAGGGCATCCGGTTTTTGGCGGGATTGTTCGGCCATGCGCTCCAGCCCCTCGATCAGGCGCAGGGCGACGATTTCGCCGGTGCGGGTGGTGGCGCCGCTGCGCCGGGCGCGCTGGATACCTTCCAAAATGGCCTGGATCATGGCGACTTCGGCTTCGGCGCGGGCAATTTCCAGTTCCTCTACGGCCGTAGCCTCCCCATCCGCCTTACTCAACCGCGCTTTTTCCTGCCAGTGGGTGCGCCAATAGGCAATATATTGCGCTTCCACATTCGGCGGCGGCTGTATGCGGTCAATGTGAACCGAGATCAAATCAATGCCAGAATTTGCCAGTTCCGCGCGCGCCGCGCGCCACACCTCGCGCTGCAACGTGCTGTACGGCTCGTCGGTACGGCCAGGGGGGTGCATAATCTCATCCAGGCGATACCGCTCCACGGCCGCGGCCAGTTTGGAGCGGGTAGTGCCGGCCGGTTTGGCTTCCCAGGTGGAGGCAGCGCCATTATCCATCGCCGTTTGGGCATAGGCAGCGGCTTTCACGGCCGCTTCGTCATAGGGATATGGTTTGGTTTTGCTGGGCTGTTCATCCCCCGTGCGAATGCGGTAAACAATGCTAAAGGTGACGGTCAGGTCAATGTTGTCCCTGGTGCGCACTACCGCATCGGCCACAATCCGTTCCTGGGGGCGCAAATCGAGTACGGTGTGGACGTATTCAAAGGGGCGAAGCTGGTAACTGCCGGCGGAGATGATGCGGGCAAAACGGCCGTTATCCTCCGTCACCGCCGCCATATATGGTTCTACCTTCACCTTGCCCGGCCCACCCACGCGCAGCAGCACCGAGTTCGGCCGTTCAATTTCCAGGGTATGGGGCAGCAGTGGCGCTGCTTTTTCGCCGGAGTATTCAGGTGAACGCAGCCGGCCGAGAAAAAGGGCGGCCTCATCCCTGGTGGGCAAATCATACAAACGCTGGATCATGCCCACCGTGGCGCTGTAAGCAAACCACCAACCGACGGCGATGGGCAAAAAGTGGCGCAAAATAACCACAAACAACGTGATAAATTCACGGATAAGGGCAGCGGGCGGCAGCAGCAAAACGCTCGTCAGCCAGGCCCGCAACTGGATACCTTCCAGAAGCCAGACCATGACAAAATAGACAAAGAGCAGCCCATACAGACCCAGGGTAAACCAGCGTTGGGCATGGGAAATGCGCGGTTGGGGTGTGGGGCGGCTGGTCACGGCCGTGAGCCTCCCCCACCCTGGCCCGATGGCAGCAGGGGATCATCCAGCCGCGCCTGCATCTGCGCCGACGCATCGGCCAGCAGCCCGGCCATAATCCGGTGCGGCACCAGCGCGCGCGGTGAATCGGCGGCAACGGCCTCTTCCAGGGCATCAATCAACCGCAAGATGATCACCTGGTACAGTTCCGACTCCCCTTCCTGGCGCATCGCTTCCAGATTTTGGATGATGGTTTCAATAATTTCAATTTGGGCGCGGGCGCGGGCCTGTTTCATGCGGCGAATCACTTCCGCGTCAACGGTCGCTTTTTCAATCTCCATTTTGCGCTGCCACTCGGCCTGCCAGGTGGCGATGTTTTGCTCTTGAATGGCTTCCGGCAGTTTCAAAGAACCGGCTTTGGCGGCAATAATGTGAATGCCCCGCAAGTCAGGCTGGCCTTGCAGATTTTCCAGAATGCGGCGGTTAATTTCTTGCAGGGGGGACACGGCCGTTGAGGGATAATGAATGAGCGCATCCAGATTATACTGCGCCAGTTCCCGCGTCAGCAGCGCCGCCGCCCGTGGCGTCAACTGCTCCGCCCAACCATAGGATGTCCCTTCCATATTCACCGATTGCAGATAACTGATCAGGAAAATGGCCTCTTTGTCAAAAGGAAACAACAATTGCGCCTGCGACCGATCCTCAGCATCTTGTTTCACCTGGAAAATCACCGTCACAGAGGTTTCTAGCGGAATGCCATCGCGGGTGCTGGCATGAACAGGCTGCTGGCGCAGTTGCACCCGCAAATCTATCACCTGGCGAATCTCTTCCTTGTCATACAGGTCCACAAAACCCGGCCCGGCGGCGCGGATAAAGCTATTACCTTTGGTGATGGCCAACGCCTGGTAACTACGCACAATCCCGGCGCGCATGGTAAAGAGGCTGGTGGGAATATCGGTACGCGGCACCACGGCGGCCGATGGCTGCCGCTTTTTGTCATCAGGGCGCGGTTGGCGCACAAATTGGGTAGTCAGGCCGGTGTAGTGGCGCATGATCAGCCGCACCCCTTCCCACCAGCCCAACCGGCTGCGCATGGGAGCGGCAAACTGGGCAAAAAAAAGCACGCCGAGCGTAAAGGCAACGCCGGTCACGTACAACCAGATAAGCGACAACGTGGCGCCATAGGGATGGCCACGCCGATCAGCTAAAAAATAGGCTATCACTGCCAACCCAAAAGCCGCCAGGATAAAACCCAGCAAGCCCAATTCCGGCCGTTGACGCTTATTTTTCTTCTTCTTGCTCAAGGGTCACCCTATCTCCCCGGAAGTATTCATTTTCCAGGGAAATAATAATGCAACTATACCATAGCCCTGTTTTGGGCGGCAACCAACATTATGTCATTTTTTTGACGGCAATTGAAAGGGGGATATAATGTTGCCCGCTTCAAAAAAGGGCGGTTAGCTCAGTTGGTTAGAGCGCTACGTTGACATCGTAGAGGTCACAAGTTCAAGTCTTGTACCGCCCACTGACAACGTTTGAGGAATAAGCGGTTTTACTGGCACCAAACGGGTTCAAGGCCCCGTGAACCGCTCAAATCTGCGTCATTTGTTAAAGAACAGTTGCTGGCGCAGAACATAAAAGAAGGCCACCCGTGCCGTGGAAAGTATTGGGTGGTCTCTTTTTTTATTCTTTGCCTGTTTTCCCTTCCAGTAATTTCCGTACCGTCGAACCAGGTACAACAAATGGGCTGGTAGGGGCTGCGCCATCACGACGCGCATTTGCCAGGTATCCCTGATTTGCCCACCGGCGTAATTTGCGTTGATCATACCCTGTGATCTCTGCTACCTCAGATAATGGGTACATTTTTGAATCATCAATCTGGAGGGGCAAATCGGTCATTCCGGCAATTTATCTGTATAGTGTAAGTTTGTCAAGAAAATCGCCAAAATTCACGGCACCGGCAGCCCCAACAGCCGAAACAAGAAGCCCTGCGGGATGTGCGAAAGCAGATAAACCACCAACACGACCAGCGCCACAATGTTGGAGAGATTCTTCAGCGTCAGACTGACCGGCTGGTTGCGGAACATAAACAGCAGCGACGGATTGTGTTCCTGCGTCTTCTCCAACTTCTGCACACGGCCGTCCATCTGCCGCACCTGTTCCCCCACCTCGTTAATCTTGTTGAGCGTCTCAATCAGCGCCGCCAGGATCATCTTAGCCGACACATCATCAGGAATCTTCTCCTCGCTCATCAGCTTGTACAGTTCATTGATAATCCCGTTACTCATGCATTCGCTCCTTCTGTTTTCATTTTCACTCACCCCTCGCTCCAACTGACCCCGTTTGGTCCGACCGAAACTTCATCCAGTAGAAAATCACGTGCATCAGTAAAAAACGGATTGGCCCGTTTCGATAGCGTCGGGTCATCCAGGTCACGCACCACCCCCGGCGTGATGATGTAGGGATTGGTCACCGGCGCCCGGTTGGCGCGGGCATGCACAAATTGGCCATTGGCGATGGCAAAGAGGGGGGCGGCGCTCATTTCCTCATACACGGCCGTGCGGCTGGCCGTCATATACAATCGCCAAAACCCATCGCTTTTGTCATTGTCAATCTGGGTGATGTGGTTCAGGGCTTCGCGCACCGTCAAGTGTTTGTCAATGGGCAGTTGCAGCAAGGTGGTATTGCTTTTGACAATCCGCTGGTTAACGTATGGGCACAGTTGCAGCAGATTATCCACCAGGGTATTGGCGGCTGTTTCGCTGCCATATTGCTGGATCGAAGAGGCGTAAACCCATTTCGTGGTAAAGATGTAGCCGGCGACCAGCACATCCAGTGCCGTTTTCTGGGAACTGCTGGGGGCGCGTTTTGTGGTGGGCCAGACTGTCAGGTTGAGATGTTTTTCGGCTGCGGTGGCGGCATCAGGCTGGATTTCAAACCCGTCGAGGATCACCTCCTTCCGGCCATAGGCAGTGATACTTTGGGCATTTTCTACGGCCGTTGTCAGGCTCGTCACCTCCTTACTGTTAACCAGTTTGTGTAAAAAGGCATTGTCAAAATAAACGCTGGCTAGGGCTGTGGGTGCGTAGAAGTAAATGGTAATGGAAGTGCAGTTAGTAGGCGTGACAATTTCTTTTTCCACCGTTTCCCAGCGGGCAGCGGTGATACCTGTATTGGTTACGGCAATAATGTCAACGCCATTGCTGTTGTCTCGGATGCGGTAGCGTCCGGCCACACTGCCGCTGCCCCTGGTGTTGAAGCGCAGACGGTAAAGAGTCCTGGCTTCCACTGTGATGGTTTGGTAGATGTAGGTGTTTCCGTTGTTGCCGTAAGTGATTCTAACGCAGCGTGTGCCCACGGCCGGATTTGTGGTTTCCAGGGCAATGCTGTCGGTGCCGGCGACAACAATAGACCAATTGTCAAAAGAAAACCCATTGTGGTTCTCAAAGCCGCCGTTGAGGATGAGCTGGCGGTAGCCACCGCGCACATGATTACTCACCTCTTCCAGCGAGACACGGCGGCTCATGCCATCGTGCAATGTCATTTCATAAATCATGCCCTCCCAGGTAATACCGCTCGTCTTCTCACGTAGATGGCAGCCTAACCAGGTGTTATACATCTGGCGCAGCTCTTTTTGTGTTAACTCTTCCACTCTGAACCGCCCCAGCCAGTAGCCGCCGTGCAGCCGGATGGAACGCTGCCAGCTTGCCTGCACCGATGCCAAATTGCTCAGGTCTCTCAGCAGGAGATTGACGTTTCCGGCCGTCTGCAAGACGTTGGGGTGAACGGTTAGAGCAGGTAATACTTTCATCATCAAGCGGTGTGGTATTTCTCGTATTTGGGTAGCCAGTCAACGATGATTTGGGCCATCAGATCGTTTGGGTCCGTGTGTTGAAATTGGGTGTTTCCGGCAAACACCATCATCGCCTCATCAGGCGGCAGGTGGAAATTCTGCGCTTCAAAGTCCATGAAGTGCCTCAGGGTCGTGTTAGTGGAATAAGTTTGCACGGCCGTCATGCTGTTTTCAGGATGTTGGAAAAAGTAGTACGCACCATTTGCCGTCTGACCAGGAGTTGTTGGTATCAGCTTCAAAGTATGGCGGGCCGGCATCAGGATGATGTAGTCGAGGAAAAGGGGCTGTGTCCCGCTTGTACGTTCGGCCGCGATAGAGAAGCCCAGATTGCTGATGGTCGGGGTAATGTAGTTGCTGCGCAGTGGTTGAGCCGGCAGCCGGATGTACCCTAATTCAATAAGCTGCGATTGCAGCACCGCGCCAGTTGAAGGCAGTTGGGTCGGTGGGCTGGTAATGACATTTTCGCCGGTGAGTTGGGCAATGATGTACCCGGCTGAGGGCGTCTGGCTGTGTTGGTAAGCCAGAAGGATGAGATATTCGCCGAAGAAATGATGGTAGTTGCTAAGGGTAAAATTCGACAGCGTGAACGTGACCCGGTTTGTCATTTGGGGTGTGGTGTTGAAGGTGACTTGTTTAGCGGTACCGCCATTGAAATAGGTCTGGTTCACATTGGACGTATCCGGGCCGTTAGCGCCAATTTCGCATTGCTGTTTAGGTACAAAGGAGGAAAAACCCAACCCCTTTTCCCGGATGCCTATCCAGACTTCATTGATGTTGCGGTTGGTGCCGGCAATACGGGGGTCGCGGACAATGAGAGAGGCGATACGCGCCCCGGTCATGCCTTTGTAAAAATAGGAGGGTAAGATATAACTCCCGCCGCGCAAAGAAATTGTCTGGTTGAACCCCTGCGAAATGGCGCTTTCCCATTCCGGGTGGCGGAGAATGACCAGTTCGCCATAGAAGACGTTGCCGTAGGTTAACAGGCGTGTTTTTCCTTGCTGTGATAACCAGGTAATGCTGATGTCGTAGATAAGGGCCTGCCGGGAATAGATGTCACCGGTGGCTGCTTCTTGCAACCAGACGCCCGCTGCCCGGTCGGTCTGGCTGTGGTAGTAACGGGCCACCGTTTTGAGGTCAATGATTTTGTTGGTTTCTTCGGCAATGTCCTGGCCGTTGGTTCCTTCGCCAATGATGGGGTACCGCTCTTCAATCAGGCCGTTTTGGGCCTGGTGACTGATATGTCCTTCGCGGTTTACCTTAATAGGGTTACTGCCTTCCAGGTCATAGCTCAGAGCAGTCACGGCGTTGTAGATTTGAAGTGTCATGGTTGGTTTTACATTCCTTTTGTGATGAGTTTGTTTTGTTCCCGCGCTTGCAGCTGCGCCAGCAGCGCCGCGGTGTTGTCTTGGGTATGGATAATGTACTGATTGCCCCGGCCACCCCCTTTGTTCAATGCCTCTAAAAGCTGTTTGGTCACATCGCCAGGTACAACCGTACCTGGCCGGTCAAAGACGACTAACTCCGTTGTGGGCAAAATCTGGCCGCCTGGCCCATCGCCCACCAGCATCAAGTCGCCTGCCCGGAATGGCCCCCCGGCATAATTGGCAATGGGGCCGCCCGGCCCATGTCCACTCGGCGTGCCACTGCTGGTGTAGGTCGTGTGGACATTTACCTCGGCCGTATAGACGCCTTGCATCTTGTCTAGCTGGTCTTTGAGGCTGAACGCTTCTTCTTTGGCTTTGGTGATGTCGTCATATTTCAGTTGGGCGGTGTAATCCTGGTCAAGCTGCGTTTCCAGGTCTTCGAGTGCTTGTAATGCCTGCTTGGTAGTTAATTCGCCGTTGGCCATCGCCTGACCTAACTGCTCCACGGCCGCTTTCATCGCCGCCGTCTTGAGCATTGCTTCAATCTGCTCTTGGCTGTATTCGCCGGTGGCGGTGGCCAGTAGGATGATCTGCTCCTGGGTGATGCCGGCCTGCAAACCGGCCCGGAATAGTTCATCTTTCCAGTTGGTGGTGGTCGTATTGGCGTCTATGGATTGCAGCACATAGTTGGCGTAGGCAGTGGTATTTTGTTCAACGGCCGCGGTCGCTTCTTCGTGGGCCACCCTGACGGCTTCCACTTGTTCGGCCGTGACTTCATAGGCCAGGCTGGCCTCCTCGTGGGTGTCTCTGGCCAGGGCAGCGGCAAAGGTCAGGCGGTCTTCGGCCGTGCTTAAATTGTCATAGACGTTGATGAGTTCCCCGGCCGCGACTGTGTATGTTTGTAGGGTTTCGGTGCCGATCTCGATGGTGTTGTTGTATTGCAGCAGCTTGGCGTCAGATAGGGCAACTTCGTCGCTGTTGGCGGCCAACAGCGCGTTTTGTACGCTGTACTCATAGGACAATTCTTGCAGCCGTTCGACGGTGGTAAACATGCTGCCGTTCATGTACACGATGCCATTACCCACCTGGAAGGTACCGTCGTAAAGATTGCTGAGGGTTTCCACAATGTCATCGTTTGTACCCTTGAAGTCACCGGCCTGGGCCGCCACCTGAATCATTTCTTCTTTGATGGTGTTTAGCCCGCCCGTGACCTGGCCCAGGGGTGTGTTCATTTCGGCGTAGAGTTTGTTCAGGCGTCTGGTCGCTTCTTCCAGGCTGCCGGTTTCGGTGATGATTTCCTGGATGGCGCTGTGGGCGGCTCGCTGCTCATTGCCTGACCAGACCTTCAAAAAGGCGGTGGCGTTTTCCAGCAGGGGAGTGGCTTGTTCGGCCAGGTACTCACCGACTGTAATCTTCAGGTCGGCCATAGCGGCCTGATAGCGTAATGCGCCCAACTCCCCGTTTTCGCCCATGATCAGGGCGGCCTGAGCCATGGCGCCGGTGGCAGTTTCGGCTTGTTGGCTGAACAGTGTCAGGTCTTGTAGATGTTTGCCGGTGAGTTCCAGGACGCCGCGGGCGGCCTGGGTATCACGGAAGAAGGGGCTGCCGCCGCCGAGGATGTCGCCAAGCGCCTGACCGGTGTTGGCCGCGTGTTGCTGCAAAATCTGCATGGCGTCGGCCAGGCTGCCGCCTTCGGCGACAAACTGGCGGAAGCTGCGGCCCGCTGCTTCTTCAAAGACGGTGGCCAGGGTGGTGCCGCTGGTCGCCAGTTGGGTGAGCATGATGGAGAGCAGTTCGGTGGCTTCGGCCGTAGTATCACCCTGGCGGGTCATCACAATCATGGCCGCCACGATGTCTTGCATACTGACGCCTGCTTCCCCGGCCACGCTGGTCACTTTTGCCAGTTCGCCGTTGAGTTGGGGTATAGTGGTGACGCCTTTCTGCACCAGAAAGAAAAGCTGGTCATAGACATCGCCTAAATCTTCTACACCTGAGACCTGGGCGTTGAGGATGCCTACGCCCAGGGCCATGGTGTCACCCAGGTCGGCCACGCCGGCGCGGGCGGCGTCGCTGGCAGTGCGAATGTCATCCAGCACATTTTCCGGCGGAATGCCGGCCGACAGGGCATTGTAGATGGCTGGTAACACTTCTTCGGGCAGCCGTCCCAACTCGGCGCCGATGTTGCGCGCGTCGTTGGCTAACTGCTCGCGCATGACGCCAGACGCCTGGGGCATGAGAGTGAAGATTTCCCGGCTTTGCCGGTCAAAGTCGAAGAAGGCTTGTACTGAGTCTCTCGTAAATTCGAGGACGGCTTGGGCCGCTTCTTCGATGAGTTCGGCGAAGATGTTGCCCATAAACTCGCCAAATGCTTCCGCTCTGGCGTGGCTTTTGCCCAGGTCATCGGCCATATCATTGGCGCGATTTCCCGTCTGTTTCATTTCATCGCCTACCTGGTCAACTTCTTGCTGAAGCTGCTGCATTTCGGTGGTGAGTTCTTCGGTTTCCTGTTCGGTGCGGTTGAACTCATGCCCCAATGCTTCGGCTTGCAGGCGGGCTATTTCGGCTCTGGTTTTCCAGATTTCTAACTGCTGCTGACCTTCAAAGAGGGCTTCATTCAGGTAGTAGGCGCGGTCGCCGGCGCTTTGGATTTCTGTGCCCAGAGCGTCGGTAGCAAAGTCAACGGCCGTTGTGCGTTTTTCTTGTTTTTCCAGGTTCTCTGTCAGGTTGCGCACGCTGGTGGTCAGGGTTTGCAGGGTGCGTTCTAACGAGTCAAAGTCATCTTTGGCCAGGTTGGTCTGCCGCGATGATTCAAATGTTTCCCGGTTGAGGATGCCGGTGGCGTCAGCCAGTTCGGTGGTGTGGAAGCGCAGCCGGTTCATCACGCTGAGCATCCGGGCCATGGATTCCAGTTGTTTGAAGCGGGTGCTGCCCGCCATCTCTTCGATGCGGGAATGTTCGCGGGTATCGGTTGTCCAGCGGCGCAGTTCGTCGTTTACGCGATCAATGTGGTGCTGGTAATCTTCAAGGGGGTCAATGCCGCGCCGTAGGTTGACGTTGATGTCATAGAGTTCTTCGGCCATCTGGCGGACTTCGCCCTGGCCGTCTTTGAAGCGGCGGTTAATGCGGCTGATAGCCTGGCCGGTTTCTTCCAATTCGCCGGTGAGCCGGTTATAGGATTGGCGAAGTTCGTCGTTTTGCCGGGAGGCTTTTTCCCCTTCCTGGCGTAGTTCTTCTATCCACCCCTTAGCGCGGTTGGCTTCCTGGCCCCCGGTGGCCTCCACCTCAATTTCAATCTCTAACCTGCGTTCAGCCATTTCGCTTCTTCACCGATTACCGATAACCGATTACCCTTCCTGCCTCACCAGCCATTGCTCGTATTCGGACAGTACGGCCGTCTGCTCCCGCCCCTCGTTTAACCAGGTGTCAAAGTGGATGTCCCAGGTTGTCCACTGGTAGGTCGCCTGGCTCGTATTGAGACAAAATCGCCACGTTTGCCATGTCAATGTCATCAGCTCGAGCAGGTCAGCGTTTTTGTCCCAATACGGACCAAGCGGCCAGTTGATGAATGTGCCGGTCTGCAACTCCATGCAGCCCTGGCACAGCGGCCACGTCCAGGGCAGGGGGGTCTGGCCGCCACTGTCCAGGTTATCGGCGACTAGCCAGGCGATTTTTTTTTGTGCCTGGCTTTGCTGATAAGCCCTTCGGTGTGGTCTACAATGATTTGGGCACAGATGTTGGGATACTCCATCGCCAACAGCGTCTTCTCATTGATGATGACCTTACGGCCGTCGCCATCCTTCATGTGAAACTGCACCATATGGCCCCGGGCATACGCCTCCTGGTAGAGCCACACCTCATCTTCCAGTTCCGGTGGAATTCCCTTGCGCAGCCATTGGCTGATCGCCTTCGCCGACAACCACCCCTCCGGGTCCGGCACAAAAATATGCCCGCTAAACCCCTCCGGTGCGGCCAGCGCCACCATCCCCGGCGGAGCCAGCGGCAAAACAGGCAGACCATCCCCCAATTCAATCACTTCCTCGCTCATCTTTTCCTCCATTCTCCTCACTGCTTACCGCTCACCGCTCACTGCTTTATGCCACCGTCGCCGGCGTCAGCGTCGGTGAATCAAGCGTTACCGTTACTTGCAGCTTGCCGTTGGTTTCGGTGCCACCTACCGGGTCTGACAGTCCTTTGATGAAGCTCTGGTCGGTGTCCGTGCTGAACTCCTCATCTCCCACTGCACCCCCGGCCGGAGACCAGATGAACACAACTGACAGGTCTGCGGCCGTGTATTCGGCCACCTTTTTCAGCATCGTGTACAGGTCCCATTTATTGGTGGCATGGCTACCCAGCAGCTCTTTGCCGTTGGTGTAGAGAAAAGCGATGCTCAGGTCACCGCGTTCAATGCGCTTGTCGTAGTCGCTGATGGGGGTGTCATCACCAATGACATACTCACGGTTCACGGCCCGCTGCAAGCCGCCGCCGCTGATGCCCTTGACCATCTTGGACAGGTCTACCGTTTCCGCCTGGCCGAATTCAGGGAAGGCGGCGAACATGGCTGCACTGACCACCATCTCTAGCTTGCCCCGACGCGGCGAAATGGCCTTATCTGTTTTTGCCATTAGCTTTTACTCCCTCCCTTGTTTGTGTTTGTGTTCGTAGTGGCGGTTTCAACCGCCTTCGGTGCTGGCGCAATCACCTTTTTAACTTCCACCAGATACTGCACCTCCCTGGCCGTGCGGTGGCTCATGGTGAAGGGAATCTTGTTCCCCTGCCCGTCCACATCCACGTCATAGGCCACAAAGCGTTTGCCCCCATTCCCATCCGGGATACTGATACGGTTGCCCTGCGTCACCACATACAAAGCGTTTGGATCATACTTTTGCGTCACTCTTTCTTCTCCTTAATCCACAGATTCCACAGATTTCGCAGATTTTTTAATCTGTGTCATCTGTGTAATCTGTGGATACTTATCTCTTCTCCACCACAAACGGCACGATGCTTGTCCGGTACTTGCCATGCCACTCCCGAATCACATCCCGGCGCGGCTGGCGCACCTCCACCCCATACCACAGCAGGGTAGACGGCAGGTTTTCCAATTGGCGCACCACCATCTCCTCGGCGTCATTCAGCCACCGTTCGGCCGCTTCTCTGCTGACCTCGGCCTGGTCGCCCTTACCCAACCGGGCAAAGAGGATGAGGACAAACTGCGCCGGTTCTTCACTGTCACCTAAAACGGCGGCGCGGGTGGTGGTGGCAGTTACGCCCAAAATGCACCAGTTCGGATGGCTGCTATCACTGTCCGGCGTCGTCAGGTAATCCCGGATCTGTGTCGGCTCCATGGGAATGTTTGCCTCAGCAAACCAGGTGGGCAGCAGACCGCCAATCTCTTGCTGCACTTCGTTGGTGCTGCTCATTTCAAGACTCGCAGTTGAGCCAGGAAGGTTTCCTCACCCACATCCAAAATCTCCTCGCCGAACAACTCCACCGTCGCGTCATAGAACGCTCTGGCCCCGCCGCTGGGACTTTCGGCCAGCGGCGTCCCCGCATACTGCTCACCCATCAGATGCACCTTTGGCCCATACTCTGGCGGGTTCTCATCGCTGAACGGATTCACTGAAGAAGGGTCAATACGCACATAAACGGGGTTGCCTTCGTCTACCAGCATGTGCGAAGTCGCCAGGCTGCCGGTCAGCCAGGGTGAAATTTCCATTGCATATTGCACCGCCTCGATGCCCATGGCCACGGCTGTCTGGTGTGCCTCATCACTATCCTGCTGCGCTGCCCGCCCCACCGCGATGAGGGAGTCAATCGCCTGGTCAAACGCCCGCTGCCAGTTGGCGTCCATATCATTCTCCCCACCTGGCCGAATCGTGAAGTTGAAAAACATAGTCAGTTCCTTTGTCGGAGCAGCAGGTGCAGATAGTTCAAGGTGCCATATCTGGACTGGTAGTCTCGTACCTGTTCGATGGTGAATGTACGGCCGTTGACTGTGAGTATCTGCCCTTTCTCCACATCCACCATGTGGGCGGTGAAGATTTCCAACCCTTCAAAATCCGTCGCCTCTGTCCAGTTATGCCGGTTGGCTGGAAACGGATAGGAGCAGGATAGGGCAGGGGCAATAACCGTCTCCTCCGTCTGCCCCGTGTACGGCAGCGCCACAATCTGGCAGCTTTGGGTCATCAGTCGGCTCATTTCAATGCGCTGTGGCCGGTCTTAGACCGTGCCACTACTCATCCGCCGGATTCGCCCCGGCCGGGTACAGCCTCACTCCCGCCGTCCCCATCGGCCGTCCCACCACCACCTCATTCCGCCCATGCACCCGCCGCAGCCGGTCGGCCTCCAGGCGAAAAAAGGTGCTGGCGCTCATCTCCTCCGACTGCGGCCCCAACCGCACGGCCGTCGGCTCTTTCGCCCATTCCCGCACCAACACCTCACACGCCCGCGCCGCTGCCCGCCCCACGTGGCTGCCTTCGGCGGCATAGAAGTAGAGCAGCTGCGCGTCGCTGAAATTCCGGCCCTGCGGCCGAATACCGTTTGGATCTTCCTCGGCGTCCCCTATCTCCAGCCGAATCTGCCCAATGGGTTCTGTCAGGTCAGTGGTGATGGTCATGCGTTAAATCGGGGGAAGTTGCGCCAGTTCCTCCAAAATCCGGTCGGCCGTCACCTCCCCAATCCCATCAAAGGCAATCAGTTCCGCCCGGCTCAACCCCACCAGAGATGCCCGCGTCTCGTACCCCGCCAGCCGCAAAAGTTTCACCCCCGGAAACTCATCCGGCAGCCTCTCCACCTCCGGCTCCCGCTGCGCCGCTCTTAGCGCCTTATCTTTTGGCACAATCCGCCCCTTCTCCACCACCAGATGCCCCAACGCATGTCCATTCGCATCCACCACACTCTTCCCATCCGACCGCAAATAAGCCCCCCCTGGAATCGTCTCCGCCATACTCTCCTTCTCTCTCTTCCTCCCCCTTCATAATTCCTAATTCCTAATTCATAATTTAGAAGGCATCCACCCACGCCGCCCCATTGCCAAACAACACCGCCCCATTCGTCCGCGTCCATACCCCCACGCCAAATTCCGCTTCCATGAATTGCGCAAACAGGGGATAGTCGTCATTCTCCGAAGCAATGCGTAAACCTTGCAGCGCCGCCTGCGGCCGTTGGCGGAACACCAGCGGTTTCCCCTCCGCTTCCGCGTCATAACAAAAGTAGTAATGCTGCGGCGTCCAGCTTTTCACCCACACTTCGGCCGCGCCCAACGTGCCAATCGCCCGGTTATCCAGCCGCGAGATGTCCAGCCGTTGGCTGTGCTGGTTCACATGGCTGCCCAACACCAGGCGCGGATCCGGGTAGGCTTGAAAATCGGCCAGGCCGCGCACGGCCGTCTCATTCCCCCGGTTAATGCACAACTTGAGCATCCCGCCATGCCCATGCTCCACCACGTCGTCAATCAGCGCCAGCAGGGCGGCATTGGTAATACCATTGATGGCGTCAAAGTGGGTGTGCGTGTTGGGGTTGAACTGCTCCCCGTTTGGCCCTTCGGGGATGGAATAGCCATCGGCATTGACCAGCCGTTTGATGGTCAGGGTAAACTTGTCAATCAGGTGATCGTTGTAGCTGAAATTGGCGGCGCGGAAGACGGCGTTTTTGATCTCCATTTGCAGCCGTTTCAGATGTGCCTTCTCAATCCCCTGCACCGCCCGCGCCATGTCTGCCGGCGTATGCACCTTGAACCAGGTGCTTGTCCAACCCAGGGCACGGGTGAACTTACGCAGCGGGAAACCCACCTGCGAACCCGGTGTCACCTGCTGCGACCGTGCCCGGCCAAACTCGTCTACCTCATCCATGTCCCCTTCCTGCGAAGCGCCATAGATGCGCTGCCGGTCGGCCGAGACCTCACACAATTCGCCCATCATGTCATTCACAATCCCGTTGTGGGCATCCAGGTCTGCCTGCAACACCTGGGCGATGGTGTCCAGCCCAAACTCCGCCGCCGACCGGTTCTCCACCGCCAGCAGGCTGTCAATCGTTAACATGCCAGTTGCCATAGTCTTCTCCTATCCCCTCTTTGCTGTGGCCGGTTTCCAACCGCGCCACTTCCCGTTATCGCTGAACCGTTCACCGATTACGGATTACCGATTACGGATTACCTCTTAAGAGTCCCTCGTAAAGCGAATATCATCTGCATTGATCGCCTTGGCCACGCCCACCGTATCGCCGGTGGTAGCCGCATCATTCAAACGGCCGTCTACCGTATCCAGATACAAAATAGACCCCGGCGTCAGCAGGCCATCGCTGTACTTCGCCCGCACCCCCCGGCCAAAGAGCGTCACCGCTTCCCCGGCCGCATAACTACGCGGCGTCCAGCCATCAATGCGAGCCTCAATGTTCGCGGCCGTGCCGTTGCTCATATACACATTGCCATCCGTATGGATGCGGCAGGGGGCAATGGCGTCCAACGCCTCCCCGGCATACACACTACCCGCAATCTGCTGCGCGTGCTGCGCACTCACCACATCAATCTGCGCCTTACTCGACCGTGCTACCTGTGCCATCTCTCTCCTCCTTACTGCTTACTGTTCACTGCTCACTGCTCACTAAATTGACCCATACCGCCCCGTCGCCAGCTTCTGCGCCCGAATCTCCTCCGGCGTCACCTCCTTCGGCTTCGGTGGCGGCTGCTGCCCTTTCTGCGGGATGAAGGTGGTGCCGGTAGACTGCTGAGTGAGGTTGCGGCCGTTGCCGGTCACATTGACCAATGCCGGCATGAACACCTCCCAATGGGCGGCCGCATATTCGGCCAGTGAGTGTTCCCCATCCCCGATTTTGATGAATGCTGCCTGGCTCTCCTGCCCCTCCGCATCCTTGACCGTCTTCACCATCAGCGCCGCCGACTCCGGCACCAGCTGACCTAACACCTGGTCGTTATACTGCACACCCGGCCCTGCGTACCGGGCTGCGTTGGCAATCGCCGTCTGCCGTTCCAGCGTCGCCAGCTTTTCCTGGCCTGCTTTCAAGTCAACTGGCTTCCCGATTTGCTGGTACGCTGTCCATAATGCGGCCTGCTCTTTGTTGAGGATGACGCCCCCTTCTTCCGGCGTTTTCCCTTCCAGGTCGCGCACCTTGCCCCGCAGGTCGCGCCGATCTTCCCGCAGCTTGTAGTTGTCCCCTTCCAGCGTGTCCACTTTGGCTTCCAGTTCGGTGATGCGCTGTTGGAGTACGGCCGTTGCCGCGCCCGCACTGCTGCCACCGCTTGGGCCTTGTTGGCCGCTCTGTTGGCTATCTGTTGATTCTGCCATCTGTTGTTCTTCTCCCTGAGAATGAATGGTTGTGTGTTGCCCCTGGCTTCACAATAATAAAAAGACGCCTGCAAAAACCCTCCCTTGGAAGGTTTGCAGGCGTCTGTGCGCTCGAATATGTGATTGACGATAGTCTAATTTATTTAGCAGGTGAGGTCAAGAATAGCTGCTTCATTGCTTTAGCAAGCCGGCGAATTCCTTGTCAGTATTAAAGAACTTCCATTAGTGTTCTCCTTCAGAAGAAAACTCTTCTTGTCACAATCATATCTTTGCTTAGGAGGTTCGATCTTAGAATTATTGATGATTGAACCTCCACTACGACAAATAAAAATACTAAATTACAGATAATTAGTATTTCTGTCGCAAGTGTGCTATACTAGATTCAAATACTAAAATTTCCTGAATTAGTGCATAAAATAAAGGAGTAATAATGAGAATACCAACGATCCCTCCAAAAGTTGATGCATGGCTTCAAAAAACTGTAACACAGAAAAATTCTGACAAGGTATTTGATATCCTTACTAGAGTTGAACCAACAGACAATAAAGACCGATATCTGCATTGGGATGAGTTTCGGTACAAAGCGCACTCAAATGACTTTACAGTTGAGGAACATTGGGTAGGCACGAAATTTGCACGTTCCAAGCTGCTTAAGGGTCTGCCTCTGTATGACAAATTTGGGAACCCGTTTTATTTTGGAATGCCTGATTGCGTGTTAAGAATGCTTCATGAGATCGACCAGAATGCCAGCGGCCGCATTCGCATGGCGGAACCCATAATGAATGTCAACACTAGGGATGCATATTTGATCAACTCTTTGATTGAAGAAGCAATAAGCTCGAGTCAATTAGAGGGAGCAGCAACTACACGTAAAGTCGCCAAAGAAATGATCCGTCAAAACAGGCCACCTCGAGATCGGAGCGAACAAATGATTCTTAATAATTTTCATGCTATGCAATTTGTCCAGGAAAACAGAGATGAAAGGCTCACCCCGCCGATGATATATGAGCTACATCGCATTGTTACTGAAAAGACCTTGGATAATCCTGAAGGTGCTGGAAGACTGAGAACCTCGAATGACATTCAAGTTGTTGATACTGAAGGAAATATTCTTCATGATCCCCCAAAATCAGTGGAGCTACCGGAAAGATTAAAGAGGATCTGCGATTTTGTAAATAACAACAAAACAACTGCTTTTGTTCATCCTGTTATCAAGGCAATACTGCTGCATTTCATGTTAGCATATGATCATCCCTTTGATGATGGAAATGGTCGAACAGCACGAGCCCTCTTTTATTGGTACATGGCCAAAGAGAAGTATTGGCTTGTTGAGTTCATTTCGATTTCCCAAACTATAAAGAAGGCTCCAGTTAGGTATGCACGTGCTTTTCTATATACTGAAACAGATGATAATGATACAACCTACTTCATTGATCACCAACTGAAAGTGATTCTAAAGGCGATTGAACAATTAAATTCATATCTTGCACGTAAAATGCAAGACCTTAAATCAGTAGCACAATTACTGGAAAGAACCAAATTGGCAGGAGTTTTAAACCATAGACAACTAGCTTTGCTTGAAAACGCCCTAAAAAATCCAAACTCTATTTACCACATAAAAGGACACCAACATGTCCATGGGGTGACATACCAGACTGCAAGAACAGATCTATTAGAATTGTCTGATGAATTGAACCTTTTACACAAAATGAAAGATGGCAAAACCTTTCTTTTTTTGTCGCCAGCTGATCTAAGACAACGCTTAGAGGTGGCAAAGCTAAGAGGTTGATTTGCAAATGCCGGTTGAGAATAAGCCCGATCAAAGTAATTTGATTTGAACCCTGATAATGTTTTTATGTGTCGAATGCAACGGCCGTGTATTAACTCAAAGGAAAGTAGGTGAATTAATATGCCAAGAAAAATTTCTAGTTCCCAATTAAGAAGTAAGTTGAGACAAGCTGAAAATAAACGAAAGCAGGCTATCAATAAATACAACCGAGCAGTTAGGGAATATAACCAAGCGGTTAGATCCTACAATTCGCGTGCTAGAGCAAATAGACAACGGCTCAATAGCGAGTTGGCAAAACTTAGACGGTTATCAACAAAGCAATCAACAAGCACTCGCCACGTTTTGTTCAGGTCTTCGGCATACAGATTGCATGAGGTGTACGTCAATCTTGAGGAAGAACTGGGAAATGAATCGTTAGGACCTCAGTACGATGAAATCCTCGATCTTTCCGAAAGAGAAAATGCTAACAGTCTAGAGATATTGAACGTACTGTTGAGTGACAATGACACAGTTGTCGAGGCATCGAACCCTCTTGGGAATACGGTGATAACCAATGAACTTGGAATCATATCAA
>JAHBVI010000219.1 GCA_019637635.1 Anaerolineae bacterium | reverse complement strand
GAGCTTCTCTTCCCGTTGGCGCAGGCGACTGGCCCAGCGCTCCGAGACGGCGGTGGGCGACGGCCGTATCAGCAGCTGCACACCGGCACAAATGCCGGGTGGGGCCGCCTGAAGAGCCGCCAGAAACGTTTCCGCGGCGTCGCGGGAGCGCATCCCCCACTTGACCGGCTGCTCAGGGATATGTAAGGGATACACGTCGTCCTTTTGTAACTTTAAGGTACACCAGGAAATGGAGTCCGCTGCTTGCGCCGCCGCGTGGGCGATCAGGTCGGTCGCGCCACCGCCGGTACCCGTCTCCCTGGTAACGACCTCGATTTGGGTGCCGTGCCATTCGTGGACGATTTCCTTAACGGCGGCCGGTCGCAGCTGTTCACCCGGTAAGAAACAGCCGTAAGCCATTTGAAACGGGTCACCGCTCAATTCCAGGCTTATGTGCGCACAGGGCCAGTCACCCGGCCGCTGGATGTATTGCCCCGGAAAGCGGCGGACCAAATCATGGGTCGCCAGCGGTTCGGCGGGGTGGGGCGCCAGCAGGAGCAGCACACCTTGGGCGCCGCCAGCCTGGTTCAGCTGCGCCTGGATTTTCAGATAACGGCGGCGGATATACCAGACGGCCGTGCCCAGGATGGGCAGCGCCAGGATAGGTAAACGGCTCGGCGGCGTCTGCTGCGGGTCTAGTTTGCCGGTCAACCACAAGATGAGCAGCCCCAGGTTCAGCAGCAGCACGATCAGCAGAGCTATGCGGAGGGATCGGTACAGTTTGTGGTGACGCATCAGCAGTTCCTTAAGCCATGGAATATATGGTGTCTGGTGGCAAACATCGTGGTTCATTCCAGGTGGTGAAGACCGGTTTACCATGATGAATGACCATACTCTCGCCTGGTTGTAGCAGGTGGAAGTTTTCCTTCATTTGGGCGTCATCGGGGAAGAAGCGGCTGGCCAATACGGCCGCGGCTTCGGGTTTGGCGCAGCGGGTGAGGACAACCTGACCTTCCGGGAAAAGGGGGCCATTACTGGTTAACACCCGCTCTACCCCATTTTCCAGGCGGTACACGGGCAACGCCTGCCAGGGGATGCCATGCAGAATGAGGCGGGCATGGGGGCTGTGCAAAGCGCCCAGCAGGATGGCGTTCAGCAGTTGCAGCCGTTCCCAGGTATGCGACTGGCAGGCAAACAGGAGGCCGCCGGCCGGTAAACAGTGAAACGGGTTTACCGGCCACTCCACCCATTCCTGCATGAAACGCTGCTCCAGAAAGCTTTCCAGACAACGAACCAGGCTGGCCGTCTCCTCCGGGCGCATCTGCTGCCCCGGTTCGTTGAGCCAGCGGCGCAAGTCGCCCATCTGCCGTGTGCCCTGGGTAAACGCTTCGGCCAGCACCGGCAGGTTGCTACGATGCACACCCATGTCGCTAAACCACGCTTGCCAGCGCTGGATCGTCTGCGCTTCGCTCTCGCCGGGAACGGGCGCCAGCGGATTAAAGCCGGTAGCCACCAGCGTGTTATCCATATCGCTATAGTGCAGTTGGCTGCCGATTAAACGCAGGATGCTCGGTTTCCGTTTGAGGCGGGGCACCAGATTGCCGTGGCCATCAATGATAATGAGATGAGCGGGATTCAGCTGGATGAGGGGGACGACCATCTGCGCCAGCCAGTTGGCCGCTTCCTGGTCTTCACCGTACAAATTCAGCTGACCACCCGCTTGCAGCAGACGGCCGTCCCGGCCGTTGCGGCCGTCCCGCCCCCACCCCAACAACCATTGCTGGGTATCTGGTTCGGGCGGCGTCAGATCGGCGTGGGCGCCATTAACGGCCGGCCAGATGGGCTGCTGGCTGGTGCCACGACGTGGGAGAGGTAATGTCCAGTCAGGCATTGGCTGGCGATAGTGCTTTTTGGAAAGTACGGGCCAGTAATTTCCCTTCTTTTCTTCATCTTCCAGCAGGGTGACAAACGGCCGTCCCGCCACCACATGAGCCATAAAGGAATGCTGCCAGGGTAGCTCCCGGCCATCCAGCGGGGCCAATCTGGTCGCTGGCGGTAAGGTCGCCTCCGCTCCCTTGGGGTGGATGGAGAAGCCATAATCGGCCGCCATCCGCGCCAGGATTGGTTCGCTATGGGCGGGAATACCGACGTGCAACATCGTTAACTCGGTGTACACCTGCTGCCAGAGGGCCACCCGTCCCACTTTGTGCGCGGTAGAAAGCCACAACAGGCACTTATGGACGGCCGTCGGGTCTGTATAACGCACCCGATACCAGACCGCCTGGTTATCCCAATCAGCCCGCGCCTTCCGATCTCCGGCAAATAGCTTTCTCAACATGGCAATGTCTTAGCCACCTCTGTAACCGATTTTTTCATCGGCCCATTCAGGCAAGGACCGCAGCTGCGGTTTAGCCCACTCGGGACCAGAAGGCGTCTGACTCTTCATCAACGGCCACGTCGCTATCAAGTAAACGACGTTCCGCTTCCTCAATCATTTGGGCAATTAAGATGAGCGACCAGCCATTGAGCCGGACTTCGTCGGCCAGCACATCTTTTTCGCGCTTGCTAAATCGTTTCACGATATTGTCCGTATTCATCGCCACCTCCACAGTTCCTGTCTTTGCTCTTGGCGTAACTCGTTTGCCTGGTATCCGTGACCGGTCATCCGGTTGGCGGGTAACGGCATACAGGCTTCGGATCAGGGGTCTAGCTGCCGAACAAAATCCGTTCTTCTGTCGGCCGTAGTTTGGCATAAATCATGTCCGCCTTGCCACCGGCGCGCATGACGGCCATGCCCTTGCCCGTCTCCTTATCGCTGCCCATTTTGGCCAGAAACTGGACGTGGCTGGGCAGGATTTCATCGGGGTAATGGGCCATCAGGCGTAGCGCTGCCTGGCGTTTCAAACCAAAGGAGATGAGCCAGGCAATGTTGTTGATAATAAATTGCCCGGCGGCTACGTCCAGGCCCGTGGCCATGGATTCGGCCTGGGCACCTTCCACGCCGATAAACGCTTCCAAATCCTGGTCAATCATGATGACGGCCGCGCCGTAGGTGCGTACCGTTTTGACCATGCCGGCCAAAAATTGCATCAGGCGGGAGTTGTGCGCCATGTAATGAATTTCATCTACGATGATGGCTCGCTTCCGGGGATGGCGGCGCACTTGCAGGTTAATACCGGCCAGGATGGCATAATAAAAGAGGCCACGCCGCGCCTCTGGCACCTGCTTGAAGTCGAACAAAACCATATCCTCACGCAGCGTCAGATCGGTGTTGGAGGGCACGTTGAAGACATCGGCGTAATCGCCAAAAACGTACAGACTGGCAATCTCCTCAGCCAGGGCGCCGGCCGCGCCGGCCACATGGCGGCCAGTGATCGGGGCCGCCGACACCCTGTCGGTTCCGGGAAGGGTCCATAACGCCGTCTCTCCCTGGCAGGCGACCTGGTGCAGCTTGCTGCACAGGGTTTCCAGGGTCGGGGTGAGCGTATGGTCCGCCAGCAGTTCCTCTGCCCAAAGATACTGGTCATAGGTCAACAATAAAGCCTGGCGCAGGCCGGCAATCTCCGCATTGGCAAAGAGGCGCGGCTGGCGGCCGAGCGGGTCCAGCAATAAACCCAGCAACGTGATGACATGGTCTAATTGTTCCGACTTGTTTTCATACACCACATCCAGGATGTTAATCCGAGTCGTGTCATAGGAGATGTGGTTGTAGGCGACGTGACGGCCGTCCACCAGTTGTAGCAGACGGCGCGAATGTCCCTGCGGCTCCAGGAAAACCGTCTGAATGCCCTGTTCCACCAGCCGCCCGGCCAGCGCCTGGGCAAAAACGGTTTTGCCGCGCCCGGTAAGTCCCAAAATCATGGCGTGAAAGGGGTCGTTGCCTTTCCAGTTCAAGAAATGGAAATGTTTAGCCACCTCCCCTTGGGAGATACCCATGTAGACGCCGTCTGTTTCCTGCTCCCGGCCGACAGCCCATAAACCAGTGCAGGCAGCCAGGATAGTGCTGGAGGCGTTGTAATGGCCCGCGGGCATTCCGGCGGGGTTCCGGTTCGGGCCAAACAGGGCCGCCGCCGCTCCCTGGTAACCGCGCAAGGCATCCATACTCATAGATTGGGTGCAGATGCGGCGCAGGCTCTTGACCCGCTGCAACAGGTTTTTTGTATTTTTATCCAGAAGCATAAACAGGACACGCACGTGGAAAAGGGATTCGTCGCGCAGGTGTTCCTGAGCGGCCAGGGATTCTTCACGTCGCCTGTGCGCCGTACGGTCGTAGCCGTTGAGATGCATCCCTTCCCAGAATTCGACGGAAGCGGCGACGCGCTCCGGGTGAATTTTGCGAGCGTCTACACAGATAATCATGGGGCCGGTGGCTTCCACAATGAACTGCACCAACGGGTGGCGCCAATCCCAGCCGCCGCGTAAGGCATACGAGGCAATGATGGCGTATTTGTAACGGGTATTATCTACCTCGGTGCGGCCGGCCGCTGCCTCCAGAATCGGCAGCATATGGTCAGGTGCTTCCGCGTAATCGCCGTCAATGGGCAGCTTCAGCTTGTCTCGCCGGTTGGCGCGGATGCGCCAGTAAGCCAGGTCACTCACGCTCACCGTATCGTCAAAGTCAATCAGGTAATGCTGCGCGTGGTGCATCTCTTCCTGGCGGCCTACCTGGTCAATGATGCGCACCTCTTCCATCAGCCCGCGGCGTCGCCACTCGTCCGGTACGCTCAAGGCCAGGCGCCGCCGCTCCCGCTCCAGGTAGCTCAGATTGGCCGGCGTGACGAAGGTAATGAAGCGGCAATGCTGGATGGGCCCATGAAAAAGAGAGTTCATGTTGCCAATGATCTGGTCCTGATCCGCCTGGCTGAGCTGGTTAAAGTTAGGCAGGGATACCTGGAATAGTTGCATCGTTTCCCTCAACACCTGGCGGTGGGCGGCTTCTGGGAGTCCTCGATAACTGCACCAACCAGGCTTATACAGAAAGCAATTAGATCCTGGACAACTGATAAATGGGTTGCCGGTTGCCGGTCGCTTGCCACTGGCAACCGGCCACTGGCAACAAACAGATCGATTAGATGCGCTCTTGACGTTGGGCTTTCATCTCGTGTGTATCCCACTGCCACTGCACGTTGAGGCGGCGCGGCCGCCCTAATTGCTGGCGCAAGAAGATGAACAGGTAAGCGCGGAACCGCTTGACGACCAATTCCCCGTTGTGCTGATAGCCGGCCACGTAACCCAGGAACAGCGGCAGGGGCGCCAACCACATGGGGAGGTGCAGCACGCCGAAGAAAAAGGCAGCGCAAACAATGACCAGCATGAACTGGGTCATCGTTACCCGGGGCAGAATGGTGGCTGCCGACTGGGTGATAAATTCCGTCTTGTACTGTTTAACCGTGACCATCTTTGAAATTGGACCCTCACGGATGAGCGATGCCTGAGCCGGCGCGGTTCAAGGCGGTTTCATCCGTGAACGGGCCTGTCTGCGCCTACCCTAACCCGCACAGCGTGTACATGTCTGGTAAACCAAAAACGGACAGTAACGTTGTGCCCCACTCGGTGGAAAACGTGAGCAAAAAGACGCCCAGCCCGATGGTGGTGGCAATCGCCCCGGTCTGCGCCCCTTGCGAGGGGATGATGCTGGCCAGCGATTTCTTAAAGGCCAGCAGTGCCAGCCCCACAACGATAGCCGCCCCGCCAATCACTTGCACCGTAAACAGGGTGTCCTCATAGGCGTCGCACACTTCAGGCGGAATGGTGGGGTTGTCCGCATCGCAGGCGGTTATCACCAGGAGGAGCAGCAACAGCGGTACCAGTCGCCAAAAGAGGTGCCTGTAAGCAACAGGTGCTTGGAACGACAACGATGAAGTTGTGTTCGATTCCTTCCTATCCTTAAACGAAAACATGGGGTATAGCCTCCTCAAATCAGGTTGTTGGTTAAGGGGGGATGGCCGCTAGTTGCCAGCGGCCATCCCCGGCTGTCAGGATGATGGGTTCATTCGCGGCCAGGAAGGAAAGTTCTAGCGAAATTTCCGCCTGGCTCTCTAAAAGAACGGGTAAAAGTGGCTGAAAATAAATCTCTGGGGGTTGAGCTTCACCTCCTTTCAGGTTAAAAAACGAAGGGCCGAGCCGCACCGTAGCCGGGCCGGGGTTCTGCACCAGCAGACGGACCACCGCCTGTCGCATCTCCGGGCGCCAGTACGCCTGCGTCAGCGACACCTGCATCTGTTCATCCAGGGTGGGCAGATATCCCAGGTGGACGGTTTGCAGTTCGTTGGCGGGAATGGCCCGGAATTCGGCAAAAACATTGGCGCCGAGGAAGGAGTCGGTGGCCGTGAATTCCACCAACCAGCGATGTTGCTGGTGGTTCAGATTCATGCTCTGAGTTTGTTCCGCGCCAGATGCCAGCGAGAGCATCATGTGGTCTTGGCTGCTCAGACTTTGGGTAATCCGACCGCTGACCTGGATCGCTACCAGGCCATCCGGCCGATGCTCGTAGGACACTTCTTCTACCACCAGCCGGATAGCCACAGTCAGGTCAAATGGTTCGCCCAGGCCAGCTTGCTCAAAAACCTGTTCGTCCTCGCTGGCGATGTCATAGTTGGCGTAGGCAAATTGCACTTCATTTTCAGCAGGGGCGGGCAGCGAAAACAACGTCATGCCAATCCGATCCTGCGAGAGGTAACGGGCGGAATCGTAAATGTTGCCCTCCAGCACCTCGGTCACCACAAAATGGAGCGTTTGCCCGGTATCCGTACTCAGGATAATACGGTCGCCGGCGGCCAGATTTTTCGCCAGCGGGTCGGGGATACCCATGGCATAATTGAGAACTGTGCCCTGCACCCACACGGCAAGAGGCTGGTTGGACGTCATCGCGGCCTCGTTGAAAGGCAACTCGCCTTGTGGTGTCACCCGAGCGGGATCCACGGCCAGGGCCACCACTTCTTCTGTTTGTTGGAAGTGCAGTTCGAGAGCGCCGGGACGCCCCAACTGGAGGGCGGCCCCCAGCGAACCAATGGTCTGCAAGGAGGCGCTGGCTTCGGCTAACTCGGGTAAGGGGGGTGTCGCTGTGGCTGCTGTTGGTTCGCCGGTGGTGAGGGTATCAGTCACGGCCGTCTCCTCTCCATCTTCCGTTTCCCTGGCCTGCGCCCGTTGGCGTGCGCTCAAGGAGACGAACAGGATGAAGGCCATGGCCACCACGACAATCGCGCCTATCTTGAACAGCTTCTGTCGCTGTTCGCTGCGCCTGTCCACCTCATCGCCTGCCGTGGCCAGACCGTCCACACCGCCATCACTATACAGTTCATCGGGATGGGTGGCGGTAATCAGGGCGGACCTGCCATCAGGCCGGATGTAAGCCCCTTTGCGAATATCCTCCTGGCGACGACGCAGGTAGGCCAGGCGGTCTTCATCCGTATCGTTGTGTCCGCCTTCCCGTATTTCGCGTTCAATCGTTTCCCGAAAAATGGTCTGGTATTCATCCGGGATTTTTTTCAACTCTTCCTGAAGAGTGGCCATAGGGATGGGTGGCATCAGGTGCTCCTTTAATCGTTGCTGGTGACGGGCAGAAAGACCGGCAGGCGCACGGCCGGTAAACCCAGGCTTTCCGGTTCGCCCCGTACTTTGACTGACCAGGTGGAGACAAAAGGCACCACCAGGCGGTCAATGCTGGCCGCGGTGGTGTTAAACACGGCTTCTCCCTGTAAATCGGTGAAGACGCGGGCCAGTCGCTGCCCCTGGGCGTCCACGGCCAGGACGCTGACGTGCGGGATTCCCTCGCCCGGGCTGGGGTTTTGGTCGTTGTTCACGTCGTAATAGACAACCAGCTGAATGGGCAGCACGGCCGGTGCGGCCGGCATTTCCGGGCCTAACGGCCGTATCGCCAAAACCACAGCGCCTGGTGGCAGGTCGGCCACGGCCGTGATTTTCCCGGTTGCCGTCAGGGCCGTCGTGGTGGTCATCACCGGTGTGCTGGTAAAGCGTACGGCTGGCACGGGGGGCGGTATGGGCGCTGGCGGGAGCAGGGTGCAGGTCAGCGTGTACAGTCCGGTGGTCGCGCCACGCGCCTGGATTTCGACGATGATGGCTTGCTCTGTGCTCGCCTCCCATTCCAGGTAGGAGTCCAGACGCTGCGGGCTTCGGTCATCATGGCTGGCTTGGGCAGTGCCGCCGACAATGAGAGTGAGCCAGGTGTCTACCTGGTCGGTCACGGTCTCACAGGCATACCGGTTGCCAGCTTTAGCTAAAAAGTGGAAGTAATCA
>JAHBVI010000218.1 GCA_019637635.1 Anaerolineae bacterium | reverse complement strand
CTGGTAGGCGCTACGCCCACAACGCTGATGGCGTAGCTGCCGCCGGCTGCCGCGCCGGTGTTGCCGATGGTTAGTACACTGCTGCCAGGAGGCGTGACCGGGTTTACGCTGAAGTCGGCCGTTGTTCCCGCCGGGTGACCGCTGGCGCTCAGGGTAACATCGTCGACAAAGCCCAGGATGGAGCCAACATTGACGTTGTACAGCACATCGGGGCCGGCGCAGACGGACTGCGTTGGTGGTGTTACCGAGAGGGTGAAGTCAGCGCCGCCAGCGCAGTTTTGGCAGATAAGGGCAAAATCCTGGTCGGTAGGTTGGCCGTTATAGGGTACCCCATCTCCGGCAATGTTGGCAGCGTCAATGGTGATGGTCAGGTCGCCGCCAGGGTTTTGGATATAGACGTTTTCCAGGTTGTTGATATTGTCGTAACTACCGCCGGTGGTTGACCAGCCGCCGGAAAAGACGTTGCCCCGGTAGGTATTGCTGTTATTGACCACAGTCAGGTTCAGGTTGTTAACCAGGGCGGGGTTAGCGCCAACGGCGCCAGGGGCGTCTGACCAGGCCAGGGTGATGCGCACCGGCTTGGTGGGGTCGGCCACACCCAGATTTAACACAAGCTGCTGCCCGGTGGCGGTGAACATATCAACTTGATCGCGGTAAACAAACAGGACGCTGGGGCTGATGATATTGGTGATGTTGATGCGCCCCCAGCCTTCGTTGGCGTTGGGAATATCGGCCGTGCCCATATCTATGGCACTGTTAACCACCAAAGCTTTGGCCATAGCCGGGCTGGGGTCTGCGCCGCTGTTGAAACCGCGCCACCATTCGGTGAAGAGAGCGATGGCGCCAGAGGCATGTGGCGCGGCCATACTGGTGCCGGAACAAAAGGCATAGAGGTTATTTGTGCCGCCAATAGGGGTGCTGCATGATCCTCCTGTATTGTTCCGTGTGGAAGCGATTTGTTCGCCTGGGGTGGTAATGGTGGGTACCCAACGGCCGTCGGCGGCCGGCCCACGACTGCTGAAACTGGAAATGGTATTGATGTTGCCCGCCCGGAAATTGAGTGAGCTGGCAACAACGATCAGGTTTTTCCCTTCTTTGGGGGCCGTGAGCGTGTTGGGGCCGGGGCCAGAATTACCGGCGGAGAAGACCTCAATAAACGGTTCAGCGACACTGGCTGTGTCAAAGTTACCGTCACGCACCATAATGTCGTGGGTGCGTTCCGAAGCCTGGTAGCCGTGATTGGTGCCTTCGCCTGTTGTCCAGGAGTTGTTGCCGCCAATGGCGCCGCCAAGAACAGCCCGTTTGCTATGTTCCTGCCAGCCACCCGCCGGGGGCCAACTGGGAGCAGAAAGGGAGTTCATGGCAAAAATGCCATAACCGGGCGCGACGCCAAGACCATATAAAAAGCCATTGGGGTCGGTATACGGACCGCCGGCATCACCAACACCTGTGCCCCCCACAATGCCCGCGACGTGGGTGCCATGTCCACCGGCGGCACAGTCATCACCGGGATTGCCGGTATTGCAAGAGCCAGGGAATTCATAACCGCCGACGATATGGGTGTTGAGATCGGGGTGATCATAATCTACGCCGGTATCAATGATGGCCCAGGTGACGCCTGTGCCATCTACACCTAATGCCGCCAGATGGGCGTTGTAGCCGGTAACCGGCGTGCCGCCGGGGTGGTTCCCGGCGATAATCTGCGACGACATCTCGTCGTCCAGGATGGGCGCCGGGCCAAGATACCCCAACCAGAGAACGGTATTCAGTTGGGCGACAGCGGTTAAGGCGTTGGCGTCTATTTCCACGATGGCATCGTAGAAGGCTTTATCGGGCTGGGAGGGGTAATGCTGCAAGACGGTAGCGCCCATCGCTTTCAGGGCGCTGAGGGTAGCGTCTATGTTGCCGTCGTTGTAGAACATGATGTCTACGTTGTGGATACGGCCGTTGAATCCATCCAGATTGGGGTCTACTTTGTAGGCGGGGTGAACGGCGCCTTGCCAGCGCACAAAGGATAAATTGGCGGTGCTGGCAACGGCCGTCGCCGAACCCCAGGTGAGATAGGCATTGTGTGGGTAGTATTGCAGCATGGGCAGCCCATTGGCTTCCAATACCCGCAGCCATTCGCTGCGCACTGGCCCGTTAAATTGAATCAGGTGGAAACCGGCCTGGCTGGCGTCGGCGCGCATGGCCGGGGCTATGGTCGGCTCGCCTTCGCTTATCGGGTCAAAACGATAGGCAACAATTTGTACCTGCCCGGCTTCGGGCACGGCCGTGAAAGGAATACCACTGGCGGCCAGCGTGGCCAGGTCTGTATCGTTCAGTTCTAACCAGAGGAACGAATCATAAGCCAGGGAAATGGTGGGGGAAAGTCGAAGCCGAGAAAAATCGGCCTGGGCTGTTGTGGGGATACGGACGAAATGGCTGCCGCCGCTCGATTGAGTGGCGGCGCGGGCTGAGTAGCTGGTTGCGGCTAAAATTGCCAAAAACAAAGCCAGAACCAGAACCAAAAGCCTAACTTTTCTCATCTTGGGTGATCTCCTATGAGTGGATGCCTGTGATAGGCACAAACATCCATAAAAAATGGGGAATTTTGAGAGTGAGCCAGATTATAACGGCCGTGACCTTAACGGGCGAATTGTTTTTTATGAGGTGGGGTAATGGGCAGGCGGTAGCAGGCGTGGCGCCGGCTGCCGGCGCCACGCCTGCATATTTGTCGTTTCCCGGTTTGAATTTGTGGGGGATCAGGGGGCGTTGGGCCGCCCATCGTCTTATCGGTTACGTTCCAGTACGAGTTCTATCAGCTCCAACATTTCGTCGCGGATTTCCGAATCGGGTAGTTCTGCCAGGGCAGCGCGGGCGCGGGCGCCGGTTTCTTCCGCTTGCAGCCGGGCAATTTCCACCGCGCCCGATTCACGCAGTTGGGCCATCATCCGGGCAATGGGGTCATCGGGCAGTTCGGCTACGGCCACCTCTGCTTCCATTACATCGGTATGGCCGCCGTTTTGGGCCATCATCACCCCCCGATTCTGCGCCAGATCCAGTCCGGCCGGTTTGCCCATTTCCTCCGGGTCGCCGATGATGTCCAGAATGTCATCCACAATCTGGAAGGTTAGCCCCAGATTGTAGGCGTAGGCGGCCAATGCCTCAATACTCTTTTCATCGCCGCCGCCGAGCATGGCGCCCATGCGAGCAGCCGCTTCAAAGAGGCTGGCCGTCTTGCGGCTGATGATGGTTTTGTAGGTTTCGCGGTCCATTGTGCCCGCTTTGGCCGCAGCGGCTTGCAGTGTTTCCCCTTCTACCAGTTTGATGCAGGCGTCAGCCATGATCACGTTGTAGTCCGGGCCGTAGGGGGCCATCATTTCGTACACTTTGGTAAAGAGGTAATCGCCGGCCAGCAGGGCAAAGGTGCGCCCCCATTTGGCATGGACAGTGATTTTGCCGCGCCGGGTGAGACTGTGGTCGTTAATGTCGTCGTGAACGAGGGTGGCGGTGTGAACCATTTCCACAGCGGCGGCCATAGGCACAACTTCCATTAAGTTTTGACCGCCAACGGCCAGGTAAGCGAGTATACCGAGTTGAGGGCGCAGCCGTTTGCCACCGGACGTGATAATGTGCAGCCCGGCATCGGTTAGCAGCTCCACGTCACTGTTCACAATATGGCGCAGTTGTTCCTCAACGGCCGTTAACCCCTCATGAATTGCATCTTTAACCATAATTAAACCACCTCGTTCACAACTTTCAATTTTTTTTGAACGCATTGATGAGATTATAAAATACACAAGGGGGCAGGTCAAGCCGTTTGTGAAAGAAATCTCAAATGCGGTTAACATATGGCGTATTGTGTAAAACGCAAAACGTCATATGGTTGCCTTGTCAGTCCACCTTAGCGGATAATTGCCCTTGCCTGGCAAGACATCGGTCAGGATGATATAGGATATTGGCCGATTGGCAATGTTTATTAAGATAGGGGGTGGTGCTGGCGGCTGGTGGTGAACAACCAGCCGCCAGCACCAGTTTTCGAGGTCTCATGGATTTGTTAAAACAGCGTATTCTGGCAGAAGGGAAGAATTTGGGGCGGGGGATCCTCAAGATTGATAGTTTTTTGAACCATCAGATTGATGCCATGTTGATGGAGGCAGTGGGGGTGGAGATTGCCCGAGCGTTTGCTGGGACACGGCCGTCGCGTATTCTGACGGCCGAAGTCAGTGGGTTGATTCCGGCGGCGATGGTAGGCAAGGCGCTGGGTAATATCCCGGTGGTTTATGCCCGCAAACACAAACCCATCACCATGATGGAGCCGGTATTCATTGAAACGGCCCCCAGCCACACCAAAGGCAATGAGGTCGCACTCATGGTCTCGCCGGAGTTCATCCAGGCCGGGGATCGCATCCTGATTGTGGATGACTTTTTGGCGACAGGGCGTACCATTGACGCCCTCTGCCGCATTGTGCAAAGCGCCGGCGCGGAACTGGTGGGCATTGCCACGGTAGTGGAAAAGACGTTTGAAGGTGGCCGTGAAGCCTTAACCTCGTGGGATGTGCCCATTTATGCAGCCGCGACCATTGTAGATATGAGTGAAGGGAAGATTGTTTTGGCGTGATGCGTGATGCGTGAAACAAATGTCACGCATCACGCATCACCCATCACGGAGAAAAATGAGTCACGACACAATTGTCATTCTCGATTTTGGCTCGCAGTATTCGCAGCTCATTGCCCGGCGGGTGCGCGAGGCGAAGGTATATAGTGAACTGGTTTCCTGGACGACGCCGGCGGAGAAAGTATTGGCGCTGAATCCGAAGGGGTTCATCCTCAGCGGCGGGCCGAACAGTGTTTATGATGCCGGCGCGCCCACGCTGCCCCGTTATGTGTTGGAAAGTGGCCTGCCCGTCCTGGGCATTTGTTATGGGATGCAGCTATTGGCCTATAACCTGGGCGGCAAAGTGGCCGCCAGCCAGAAGCGGGAGTATGGGCCGGCGGGATTGGTGGTGGATGTGCCGGATAATGCTTTGTTTAGCGATTGGAGATTGGGAGATTGGGAGTTTGGAGAGACAAGCAATCTCCAATCTCCAATCTCCAATCTCAATCAGGTCTGGATGAGCCACGGCGACAAGGTAGAACAGTTGCCGCCCGGCTTTCGGCCGTTGGCCCATTCTGACAATTCACCGTTGGCGGCGGCGGCGGATGTGGGGCGGCGGTATTATGCGGTGCAGTTTCACCCGGAGGTGGCGCACACGCCGCAGGGCATTACGCTGCTGCGCAATTTTGTGGTGGAGATTTGCGGCTGTACGCCGGATTGGACGCCCGCTAGTTTTATTGAGGAGCAGGTGGAGGTGATTCGGGCGCAGGTGGGCAACGGCCGTGTCGTGCTCGGTCTTAGCGGCGGCGTAGATTCGGCAGTGGCGGCGGCGCTCATTCACCGGGCCATTGGCGATCAGTTGACCTGTATTTTTGTGGATCACGGCCTGCTGCGGCAGGCGGAGGCGCTGCAAGTGGTGGATACCTTTGAACGGGAACAGGGGATGCACCTGATTGCCGTTCACGCCATTGAGGAATATCTGGAGGCGCTGGCGGGCATCACCGACCCGGAGCAGAAGCGCAAGATCATTGGCGAGAAGTTTGTGCGTATCTTTGAGCGGGAAGCGCAAAAATTGGGGCAAATTGATTTTCTGGCGCAGGGCACCATTTACCCGGATGTGATTGAAAGCGCGGGTAAAGATAAAAAGGATGCGCACGTGATTAAAACGCACCATAACGTGGGTGGCCTGCCGGAGGATATGGATTTTGAACTGGTGGAGCCGCTGCGCCTGTTGTTTAAGGATGAGGTGCGGCAGTTGGGGGTGGCGCTGGGTCTGCCGGAGAGCCTGGTGTGGCGGCAGCCGTTTCCGGGGCCGGGGCTGGCCATCCGCTGTTTGGGGGAGATTACCTGGGAGCGGTTGGAGCGGCTGCGGCTGGCGGACGCGATTTTTGTGGAGGAACTGCGCCAGGTGGATATGCTCAAGTGGGGTACGCAGCAGTCATTTGCGGTGCTGCTGCCGGTGAAGAGTGTGGGGGTGATGGGCGACGGCCGTACCTATCAGGACGTGATTGCACTGCGGGCAGTGACGACGGATGATTTTATGACCGCCGATTGGGCCCGGCTGCCCCACGATCTGCTGGCCCGCGTCAGCCGTCGCATAGTCAATGAGGTGCCCGGTGTGAACCGGGTGGTGTATGACATTACCTCCAAACCGCCGGGCACGATTGAATGGGAATGATCCGTAATCGGTTATCCGTAATCGGTTCGGATTACGGCTCACGAATTACGGATGACGGGCTACGAATACAACGGGTTACAGCCGTGCTGCGTATTGACCGGCAGTTTTATTTAACCAATTACCGATAACCGTTTACCGATTACTGATAACCGATTACCGGTACAAGGAGGCGACTCATGGACTACGGACAAATTCTCAGCCGCAGTTGGCGGATTACCTGGAACAACAAGTTCCTGTGGGTGTTGGGTTTTCTGGCGGCGCTGACGCGCATTAGCAGCAATACCAGCAGTTACCAGACCAATTCATCAGAAATTAGCCCTGAAAACATTGAGCGGATGATGCAGGGGATGGCGCTGCTGATGGGATTAGGCTGCTTCTTTTTATTGATCGGCGTGGTGCTGTGGCTGCTTAGTCTGGCGGCGAAAGGGGGGTTGATCACGGCCGTGTCCCGCATTGACAACGGCGAACGGGTGACGTTGGGCGAAGCGTTCAGCGCCGGGCTGTCGCGCATTTTGACGCTGGTGGGCATGAACATCCTGCTCTACCTGCCCATGTTCCTCATAGGTGTCGTCAGTGTGGTAGGCGCCATCGCCTTGTTAGCCGGTTCGGGCATTACCTTTGCCTCTTTTGCCGACGAACCTTCGGCGGCCGGCGAAGCGATAATGGCTACGCTTGGCCTGATTTTCTTCTGTTTCTGCGGGCTGATTTGCGGGCTGATTTTGTTAGGTTTTTTCCTGCAATTCATCAATGCCTTTGCCTACCGGGGCATTATGCTGCGTGGTCTGGGGGCCATTGCCAGCCTGTCGCATGGCTGGCAGGTGTTCCGCAGCAATTTTGTGGAAGTGCTGCTGCTCTCTCTGCTGTTTTTTGTGATTAGCATTGGCTTTGGCATGGCGGTTGGCGTGGTGCTGCTGCCATTGGCGCTGGTACTGGTTGTGCCCATGATGGCGATGACGTCCGGCGGCAGTACACCTGGCCCGGCAGAAATTTTCGTTCTGTTTAGTGGGTTCTTGTGCCTGGGCGTCTTAGGCGCGGCGCTGGCCTCGGTACTCACCACCTGGCAGTCGGCGGCCTTTACCCTGGCCTACCAGGAGTGGACGGGGAAGACGGGTAAGATGGTAGAGGGCATGGAGGCGTAATCGGTAAACCGTAAACCGTAATCCGTAATCGGAGTATGGCCTTCGGATTACGAACAACGGATTACGCCATAACGAGCATGATAGACATCGGCGGGCTGTTTTCGCAATCGCTCACATTGCTGTGGCGGCGCAAGTTTTTGTGGCTGCTGGGCCTGCTGATGGGGATCAATGGGTTGGTGGTGGGGTTGGCACGGCCGTTCCTGCGCACGGCCGTGCCCGCCCAATGGCTGTCACCGGAACATTGGTTGGAAATGGTGCAAAGCGGCCGTTTCCTACTACCGGCCATGAACCTGACAACGGCCGAATTGTGGCGGTATGTGCTGTGGGGGTCGCTGGCGCTGTTTGTTTACGTGGTGCTGTTTTGGGTGATTGTAACGGTGGCGGAGGGGGCCATCATTGGCGCGGTAACTGAGGAGGGGGAAGCACGGCCGTCTCACCTGGGCCGTTCGGTGCGATTGGGCATCAACTATCTGCCTCGATTTGCCGCCATTGATGCCGCCGTTTTTTTGCCGGTATTTTTGCTGCTGCTGTTGATGATGGCCGTGGCGCTGGTGGACACGGCCGTTATCGCCTACCTGACGCTGCAAACGCAGACAGAAACGAGTACGGTCATCACCATTTATGCCCTGGGCTGGCTGTGTGTGCTGGCGTTGGGCTGCTGCATCCCGCCGTTGACTTTTGTCTTGATCTGGTATCGCACGCTGGCCTTCCGCGATGCGGCCATCTTGGGGCATGGCGTCCGGGAATCCCTGCGGCACACGCGCCAGGTCATTCGCCAGCATTTTGGTGAATTATTGGCGCTGGCGGTGCTGCTGTATGGCTTGAGTTATGTGCTGGGCTGGTTGTTTAGCCTG
>JAHBVI010000217.1 GCA_019637635.1 Anaerolineae bacterium | reverse complement strand
GCGCCGATTATCAGCCGTCGGTGGTTGTTTGTTTATTGTTGTTTTGCGTGTGGAAGTATTCGGCGGCGGACTCTGGCGTGGGGAATTGGGCGTTTAGATGGGCGTAAATTTCCACATGTTTTTTGCCCGCAAAAATGACGGCGGGAATCCAACCGTATTGGGGAGTGGGGGGATGGACGGCGCCGATTAACCCGCCATTTTGTTGCCGGGGGAATTGCCAGATTACCCAGGTATACAGTTCTTCGTAGGCCAGTCTGGTGGGCTTATCATTGCTGAGAGCTATGCCGGCAACTGTGCGCTGTACTTGGGTTTGAGCCATTTGCAGTCCTGTTCTTGTAAGCGGGTATGCCAACGTACTTTACTTAGCCAGCAAAGTTTCAATGACCGTTTGCGTATCTGTCAGGTTTTCGAAGAGATGGTCGGGCTGGTATTTAGCCAACGTTGCTGCGGAATGCCAACCACTAGCCACAGCAACGGCCGTTACTTTTCCGGCCCGGGCACATAATATGTCTGCAGGGGTGTCGCCAATGATAACCGTATTGTAACCACTGAATTCGTATCCGGTCAACTGGTTTGCCCGTTCGATCCCAATAGTGGGTAACTGGTTGCGATCCAGGGCGTCTGAACCATAAACGCCCACTTTGAACTGCACCGGGTCTATCCCGGCGGCGCTCAGTTTGAGCGGCGCGGTGAGATGGGCGTTGCCGGTTAACAACCCCAGGACCACCCCCTCACGGTGATGCAGGGCGGCTAACAGTTCGGGGATGCCGGGGCAGGGGTGCATCTCCCGGTGCGGGAAAATTTCGCGCCCTCTGGCAGCCATATGCTCGTATACCTGGGGCAGTCTGGCGGTGATCTCGTCGGCCGAGATGCCTACGGCCGTCATCAAATCCATCACAATGCGCGGGTCCGTTTTGCCGCTCATGTGGTAGTCGGCCAGCGGCCCGGCTGTGCCGAATACCTCTTCCAGCGCATAAGCCAGCGTTTCCCGCCCGGCGCCCTGGCTGCGGATGAGCGTACCGTCAATGTCGAAGAGAAGGAGTTTCATTATTTTGCGTGATGCGGGATGCGTGAAAAATCAGTCACGCATCATCTCTTTCATCACCGGCCATATCGGTTTGTCCGGCATGGTGCGGGGGGGCACGGCCGTACCGACATCAATGCCGCGCTCGGTCAGGATTTGTTTGATGCCGCCGATGCGCGCCCCGGCGGGCAGGCAGGGCAGCAGCCGGTTGATCAGCCGGTGCTGGCGCTGCGCTTCGGCCAGGTCGCCGGCGGCAAACGCCGCCGTCAGGGACACAAAGGGTTCGGGCACGGCCGTACACAGCCCACTGATGATCCCATCTGCGCCCATTGCTAACGATCCTAAGGCAATGGCTTCATTACCCACCAGCACCATGGCTCGTTCCGGCGCGGCCACGATGTGGCGGCGAATGATCTGGGCGTCTGGGCGGCTGCATTTGATACCCGCCAGTGACGGTATGCTTTTCCCTAACCGGGCAAACAGTTCCGGCGAAACGCCATTGGTGGCCATTTGGGGAATGTCATACAGGATGAGGGGCATGTCCGGCACGGCCGTGGCCACCGCCTCAAAATACGCGGCCAACCCGTCATCATCCAGGCCATAAAAGTACGGCGTGACCACGGCGATGGCGTCTGCGCCCAGTTCGGCAGCGTGGCGGGCCAGGGCTACGGCCGTATCCAGCCGGTTCGTGCCAATGTGCAGGATGACGGGCACACGGCCGTCCGCTGCCGCCAGCGCCGCCTCATGCAGCCGCATCCGTTCCGTTTCCGTCAGCAGCACTCCTTCACCGGTGGTGCCGCCCACAAACAACCCCCGTACCCCGGCCTGAATGAGAAAGTCAGCCAGTTGGGGGATGACGGCCGTGTGTACCGTATAACCATCAGCCAGCACCGGCGTAGCCAGGGCCGGCGTTACCCCCCCGGATAACTTGTTTTTTAATTCTGCAATTCGCTCTATCACCGCATCACCTTTGGAATTATGAATTAGGAATTAGGAATGGGAGGGGCTTCGCCCCATCGCCTGCTCACAGGTATCGCGCTTCTGCTTCGGTCACGGCCGTTTCCAAAATGTGCAATCCCTCTTCCACCAGCCCCCGCGAAATGTTCAGCGGCGGGATAAAGCGGATGGTATTGGTGCCGCAGGGCAGCAGCAGCAGCCCTTTTTGGAAGGCGCTGTGAATGACGTGGTTACGCAGTTCTACGGCACGCTCTTTCGTTTCGCGGCCCTTTACAAACTCCGCGCCAATCATCAGGCCGCGCCCGCGCACCTCGCCGATGCTGGGGTGGCGGCTTTCCATTTCCACCAGGGCATCCTGGATAAATTGGCCAGTTTGGGCCGCCTGGTTGAGCAGCCCTTCCTGCTCAATGATAGTCAGCGTCGCTACAGCCGCGGCAATCGCCACCGGATTGCCGCCAAAGGTGCTGCCATGCGCCCCTGGTTTCCAATCCATTACCTCTTTGCGGGCGATGATGCCGCCCAGCGGCAGCCCACTGGCAATGCCTTTGGCAAAACAGACGATGTCTGGTTCTACCTCTTCATGTTCCGTCGCCCACCATTTGCCGGTACGGCCGACGCCGCTCTGTACCTCGTCTACAATGAGCAAAATGCCGTAGCGGTCACACAATTCGCGCAGGCGGGGCATGAAGTGGGGCGCGGGCACAATGTAGCCGCCTTCGCCCTGGATTGGTTCAATCATCACCGCTGCCACGTCGTGGGGGGCGATGGTGGTGCGGAATAACTGCTCTTCCAGAAAGTTGATGACGGCGTCGCCATATAGTTCACCGGGCTGCTGCACGATGATGGGGCGGTAGGGGTTGGGGTAGGGCACGTGATACACCTTGACGCCAGAGAGGTAGTTGGCGCGCTGCACCGCTTTGCTGGCGGTGAAGGAGAGGGCGCCCAGGGTACGGCCGTGAAACCCGCCTAAAAAGCCCACAAACCGGGTGCGCCCCGTCTTATACATTGCCAGTTTGATGGCCGCTTCTACAGCCTCGGTGCCAGAGTTGCTGAAAAAGACGCGCGTCTCGTCAGACATGGGCGCGGTGGCTTGCAATTTTTCGGCCAGTTCGACGGCGTTGGGGTAATAAAAGTCGCTCAGGCAAATGTGCCAAAATTTGTCAATCTGCTCCTTTACCGCTTCCACCACACGGGGATGGCGATGCCCCACGTTGACGACGCCAATACCGGCCATAAAGTCAACGTAGCGACGGCCGTCTACGTCCCACACTTCAGACCCCTCGGCGCGATCCACCACCAACCCATATTCGCGGGTGTAGGATGGTGACAACGCGCCTAAATCTCGTTCAATGATCGCCCGGCCATTTGGCCCGGCCTGTTTCATGTGTAATTCCATTTCAATAAAACTCCTGTGCTGTGAAATGATGTGTGGCGAGGCAGTTGGGGCAAGATTAGTCTGGCAAGACAAGGTGTTGCCCAACTGCCTCGCCCCTACTCCGGTTCAATGGTAAAACGTAGGGGATACCCCTCTAATTGGGCGGCAAAGTGGGCTTTGCCCACGCGAGATTTCGCTTCGCTTAATGGCAGGGTGCAAACGTAAGCCAGGCCGGTGTAATGGGCCACAAACATCACGTGTTCCGCTTGCAACGGTAGCAGTTCAAAGATACGCTGCAAAATCATCACCACAAATTCCATGGGCGTTACGTCATCATTGTGGATGATGACGCGCCACAAGCTTTCTTCTTCCGTCTCCTCCGCCTGATCCAGGCGCGTTTCCATGTCCCACTCCACCTCTGGTGAGGTGATCAGTGCCGGTGGGCCATGTGGTGCGGTGTTCCATACCTGTCGGTTCATATAACTCAGGGAAGCGGAGTTCGCATCTGAGGATGCGAACCGTGTGCATCCTTCGATAAGCTCAGGACGGGTTCTGAGGATGTCCACTCCGCTCATAGTGGTCTACTGATACTGAATTTTCCAGTCCTGCTACCTCTCATTCAACATCGTCCGCCAATCAATTCTACCGCATCATTCGGCATGTAACATCTCTCGTCATTTTCTGGCACTAATGGGAAACATGGACTATCATCTCTTTGTCACCCTCGGCTAATGACATCTGTCATTGGTGAGTTATTCTTGAACAACTATACTTTGGCAAGGTTAGTGCACATCACTGTGAATGGGTATCGCCATGATAGCCGTTCCTTGGGAGGAAGATTGTAATGAAGCAGAAGCACTGGCTGGTCATTCTGGTATTGTTGGTCACGGCCGTGTCCCTTATCCTCACCGCCTGCCAACCAACACAAGGCCCCGCCGGTCCCCAAGGCCCTGCCGGTCCCCAAGGCCCGCCCGGCCCCGAAGGGCGCTCTGGCGCGCAAGGTTTACCTGGCCCCGCCGGTTTAGATGGCCTCAGTTTTACGCCGCCGGCTTATGTGGGCAGCCAGGCGTGCGCCCGCTGCCACCAGGAGATCTACGACGTATTCCAAAACAGTGGTCACGCTTACCCTTTGAATGTGGTGCTAGATGGACAGCCGCCAACTTATCCTTTTACGGCCGTGCCCGATCCTCCCGCCGGTTATACCTGGGATGACATCAGCTATGTCATCGGGGGGTATAATTGGAAGGCGCGTTTCATTGGGCAAGATGGCTATGTGATCACCGGCGATGCGGCCCAATATAATCTACCCAATCGTGACCTGGGTTTGGGTGATGACTGGGTTGCTTCCCACAACGGCGAAGAACTGCCCTATAATTGCGCTGGCTGCCACACTACCGGCTTTTCGCCCATCGGCAATCAAGACAATCTGGCCGGACTGAGCGGCACCTGGGCGCAAAGTGGCGTGCAGTGTGAAGCCTGCCATGGGCCGGGCAGTCTGCACGTTAATTCCCCCATCATCTGGCAAATGCCCATTGACCGGGACGCGCAGGCGTGCAGCGCCTGCCATCTGCCCGGCGACACGGCCGCTATTGTCGCCGACAATGGTTTCATCCAACACCACGAAGGGTACGAGGACTTTTTCCAGGGCAAACATGCGGTGATGGATTGTGTGCTGTGCCATGAACCACACACCGGCGTGGTGCAGTTGCGGCAGGCCGGTGTGAGTACCACCCAGGTAGCCTGCGAAAGCTGCCATCTGGATGTGGCCGCGAACCGGCCGAATGAGATTCACCGCCGGACGGAATGTATGACGTGCCACATGCCGCGTGTGATCCAGAGCGCGGTGGCTGACCCGGCGCAGTTTACCGGCGATATGCGCACCCATCTGGTCACAATCAATCCGATGTTGATTAACCAGTTCAATGAAGACGGCACGGTAGCCGAGTATGGATTGGCTTTGGAATCCACCTGCCGTAGCTGCCACAATAGTTCTTCCAGGGCTTTTGCTTCAGATAAGAGTGATGAAGAGCTAATAGCGGCGGCGATGGGCTACCACAACCCACCGGCGCCTGAATCGACACCGGCGCCGGCCCCAGAACCGGCCGAAGGTGGTGGAGAAGAAGGTGGTGGATGAGTAGGGCCAGGATTACCGGCGCGGTAGCCCTGGCGGGGCTATGTTTGTTGGTGGGGGCCTGGTTCACGGCCGTGCCCACCCTCTCTGCTCGTGGCGAAAACAAGGGGCCGGAAACGGCCGTGCCCCCTTCCACCACTTTGTGGCAAACCGAACCGCCGGACAGCCATCCCCCGTTTGACAGCAACGCCTGTTTGTTGTGCCATACCGATACCGACGAAACCATCACTTTTCCCTCCGGTGAAGAATTGAGCGTAGAGATAGATGCGGCGAAATTGGCAGCCTCAGTGCATGGCAACATGTCGGCGTCGCCGCTGGCCTGCCAGGAGTGCCACCAGCCGCCCAACGATTATCTGTATCCCCATCCCCCGGTTGTAGAGGAGAGATTGAGAGAGTGGGAAATTGGGCAATCAAATGCCTGTGAACGCTGCCACGTGCAGCCCCATCTCACCAGCCATCCTGGGCCTGGTAGTGAAAACCCTGTGGTCTGTACGGACTGCCACGGCGGCCATGATGTGCAGCCGGCGGCAAGCTGGCACACGGGGGCCAATGTGGGAAATTGTACGGCCTGCCATGAGCAGCAGGGGGTAGAGGTGACGGCGGCGGGCGCTACGGCCGTGATCCAAGCCGGCCTGTTTGCTGCCCAACAAATAGACAACGCTTACTGTCTTAGCTGCCACAGCCAGCCCGACCAGACAATGACTTTTGCCAATGGCGACGTGGTTTCCATCACCATTGATGAGGCCGGGCTGCATGATTCGGTGCATGGCGCCAGTAATGAATGGGACGAACTTCTCTGTACGGACTGCCATCAAGATTATACCTTCCCGCATGAGCCAGTGACCGAAGTCAGCGCCCGCCAATACAGCCTGAACCAGAATAATCTGTGCCAGCGCTGCCACGAAGACCAGTTCGCCAAAGCCCTCACCAGCGTTCACAGCGCCGCATTGATGGAAGGCAACCTGGAGGCGGCGCTTTGCACCGACTGCCACAGCGCCCATGATATGCCTGTGCCAGATGAACCCCGGTCACGCATCAACGAAACCTGCCGCCAATGCCACAGCAGCATCTTCGACGAATATGCCCACAGTGTGCATGGCGAAGCGCTCATTGAAGAGGCCAACCCGGATGTGCCGTCTTGTGTGAACTGCCATGGCGTGCATGATATTCAAGACCCCACCACGCCGGAATTCCGCATCAATTCACCCAACCTGTGCGCCGACTGCCATGCGGATGAAGAATTGATGGCGCAGTATGATATTTCCACCGATGTTTTTGCTACCTATGTGGCCGATTTTCACGGCACCACGGCGCTGCTTTTTGCCCACGAAGGCCAGGAAGGGGCGCAGCTCAACGCGGCCGTTTGTTATGATTGTCACGGTATTCACAACATCAAATCGCCTGATGATCCCGATGCCGGGATCAAGGCTAACTTGCTGGAAACCTGCCAGCAATGCCACCCCAACGCAACCGAGAATTTCCCGGACAGTTGGACCAGCCATTACAAACCATCCCTGCAAAACAATACGCTGGTTTACCTGGTGGAACTGTTTTACAGCATTGTCATCCCGGTCACGGTCGCATTTTTTGGCTTCCTGGTGGTGGTGGATGTGTACGGCCGTGTGCGGCGAAGAGGTAAATAAGAGATTGGGAGATTAGGAGATTGGGAGATTTAATCTCTCAATCTCCTAATCTCCTGATCTCCAATAAAATTATGACCGCAAAAGCAAAACAACAACAATACGAACGTTTCCGCATTGGGGCGCGCATTGAGCATATTATCTTGCTCGTCAGTTTTACTGTGTTGGCCGTCACCGGGCTGCCGCAGCGGTACGCGCAGAATGAACTGGCGCAAAACATGATCATCGCCATGGGTGGCATTGAAACGGTGCGCCTCATTCACCGCTACGCCGCCTTTTTGCTGGTGTTGGGGTCTGTCTACCACCTGTTCACCAGCACTTACCGCCTCTATGTGCGGCGGGAGCGAAACCGCATGATGCCAGACCTGAAAGATGCGCAAGACCTGGTGGGGTACGTGAAGTACAACGTGGGGCTGCAAGAAGAGCATCCCAAAATGCGCAAATTTAACTTTGGCGAGAAGCTGGAGTTTTGGGCGGTGGTGTGGGGTACGGCCGTGATGGCCATCACCGGTTTCATGCTGTGGAATCCCATTGCCACTACCAATATCCTGCCCGGCTCGATTATTCCCGCGGCTAAAGCAGCCCACAGCTATGAGGCGCTGCTGGCGGTGATCTCCATTGTCATCTGGCATTTTTACAATGTGATGATCAAACATTGGAATCCCAGCATGTGGACGGGCAAACTGCCCCGTCACCAGATGGAAGAAGAACATGCGATAGAACTGGAACGGCTGGAAAGCGGTGAGACGCCCTGGCCGGAAGTGCCGGCCCCCATTCTGCGGCGGCGGCGCATTATTTTCACCGTGACCAGCGTGATCGTGGGCAGCATTATCCTGGCGGTATTGGTGTGGGCGTTTACCTTTGAAGAGACGGCGCTCATCACGGTGGTGCCGACGAGAGAGGTGTTTGTGCCCCTGGCAACGGCCGTGCCGTAAATTCGACTCAAGGAGTGTCAGGCACAGGGCGGCAGGTAGCTGGTAGAACCAAACCGTTCTGCCCTGTGCCTGGCACTACTCAGCCAGCTTTACTTAATTCCGCGTCTATTCCGTGGGAGGCACACACCCGGACAGACCGGAAAAATTCCTAAAAAAGGAGGAATTTCTTAATGACACACCCGAAATTCAGACGCATTTGTCTT
>JAHBVI010000216.1 GCA_019637635.1 Anaerolineae bacterium | reverse complement strand
ACATGCAGCCGAGCAGGGTGACAGGCACCGCCAGCGCCAGGATGACGCCCACCAGCGAACTCACAATCGCGCCTACATTCACCGCCGCCATCGCCGCCGCCGCCGAACGCAAGATGACCGACGTAAGCAGCAGGAAAAAGACCCCGGCAAAACCGGTGATGGTGACGAGGGTGTAAAAGAGGTGGGGGTACGGCCGTTTGTCTGCCAGTCGCCCGCCGATGAAATACCCCGCCGTCAGGAAAAGCAGCACCAGCCCAATCACATTGGCCCAGACGATGTTGGAGGTGCCATACACCGTCTGCAACATGCGGCTGGTGGTGAACTCAATGGCCAGCGTGCTCATGCCGGCAATGAAAACGGTGAAGTAGAGATAGGCACGGCCGTGAGGCGGCGTTTGCGGGGCGGGGGGTTGGCTGGTGATCGTCGTTCTCCGTTATAGCAGTTGCTCAATTTCACGTAGGAGATAGGGCAAATTGGGCTGCACAAATGATAAACCCGGCGCAGGAATTCGATGGTGTTTGATGTCTGGTGGGATATGTTTATGGTGTGGATGGGTAGTGGCCAGGGTTTGCGGTAGCATGTAAACAAACTGCTCGTACTCAAGAAGCGACTGCAAGGGATTCACGGCTGGCTGTCCTGGCAATGAAGTCTGATAGGGTTGGATTGGTGGCTTGCTTCAATAAGTTTTGAATGGACTGCCGGTATAGCTCCCGGCGGTCAAGCAATATCTTGTATGTCCCCGCCCATTCGGACCAATCCAATACCCAGGCATCATTGGCCGGTTCCTCGCCGCTCATATAGGATTCGTAAAATGTTTCCGACAAGACGCCGTATTTGCGTTCAAATACCAATAAATCTTCTTCCATGGCGTGAATGTCCTGCAAAATTTCGTTTAGGGTCACGGCCGTGTGCCTCCTTTGCGTTAATGTATTTCGGCCAATAATTCAGTCAGTGTGGCTTCATTCTCTTGCCAATCATTTTGTAGCTAACTGTGGGCAATTATAACCAACCAACCAGGAAAGATGAAACCCGTCTTGGGCGCCATAGCTGGCTACAGAACACACACGACCAGATGCAACCATCAACAGGCGGAGAAAATCCTGGCAGGTATACAGCGTATTGTAGACTAATGGAGAGGACGGCCGTAATCCGTAGCCCGTAAACCGTAACCCGTAATCGCACTTCAGATCACGGATTACGGTTCACAGATCACCTACTCCCTGGAAATAACGCCCGCCTTCTCCAACGGGTGCATCCCGTGATGTTTCAAGGCCGGGGCATCATCGCCGGGCAGCATTTTGCCGGGGTTGGCAATCTCCAGCGGGTCAAACTGGCGGCGAAGGACGACCATCGTGTCCAGGTCGTCTTCGCTAAACTGGTGGGGCATGTAGGCCCGTTTCTCCATTCCTACCCCATGCTCACCGGTAATCGAGCCGCCCAGAGCAATGCACTTGTGCAAAATTTTCCCGGCGCACTCCTCCGCCAATTCAAGCTGGCCGGGCACACGGCCGTCATACAAAATCAACGGGTGCAAATTGCCATCGCCGGCGTGGAACACGTTGGCAATACCCAGCCCATACTCCCGGCTGAGGTTGTGAATGAAGGCCAGCGCCTCGCCCAAATGGGTGCGCGGCACCACGCCATCCTGCACCACATAATCGGGACTCAGCCGCCCGACCGCCGAAAACGCCCCCCTACGCCCTTTCCAGATGGCGACACGCTCGGCCTCACTATTGGCTACGCGAATTTCGTAGGCACCGGAGGCTTCGATCAACGGCCGTAAGGCCAAAAACTCCTGCTCTACCTGCGCCACTTCCCCTTCCAACTCCACAATCAGCAGCGCCTCCGCGTCCTGGGGGTAGCCGGCATGGACGGCCGCTTCCGCTGCCTGGATCGCCAGCCGATCCATGATCTCGATGGCGCCTGGCAGCAGCCCAGAGGCCACCACCTGCGCCACCGCCTCTCCCGCCGTTTGCACATCGTGGTAAGCAGCCAGAACGGTGCGATACAGTTCCGGTTTGGGCAGCAGGCGCACCGTAATTTCTAGCGCGATGCCAAATAATCCTTCCGACCCCACAAACAGCCCAATCCAATCCGGGCCAACGCCCACCCCCTCCGCGCTTTCGCTGCCAAATTCCACCACTTCGCCATCGGCCAGCACCGCCTTGATCCGCAAAATGTGGTTGCTGGTCATGCCGTATTTCAGGCAGTGCGCCCCGCCGGAGTTGAAGGCGATATTGCCGCCGATGGTGCAAATAGATTGGCTGGAGGGGTCGGGCGCATAATACAGGCCATGCGCGGCCACCGCCTGGGAGATGTGTAAATTAACGACGCCGGGCTGCACAACGGCCGTGCGCCCCGCCACATCCACCCGCAAAATCCGGTTCAACCGATTCAGTCCAATGACAATACCCTCAGCCACCGGCAGCGAACCGCCCGACAGGCTGGTGCCGCTGCCCCGCGCCACAAAAGGCACACCGTGTGCATGGCACAGCCGCACCGTCTCCACCACCTCCGCTTCCCTTTCCGGCAAGACCACCGCCAACGCCTGCCGCCGAAAACCAGTCAGCGCATCCGACTCATACGCAACCTTCGCCGCCCCGCCGGTCAACAACCGGTCGGCCGGATACAATTTTGCCAATGCCTGTAAAAAATTGTACTCGTTCATCCGTTTGCCCCTTCTAACAGTCGCCAGTATACTGCCCTGATTATACTCGTAATCCGTAACTCGTAACCCGTAAACCGATTACGATTCACGGGTCACGGATTACGATTCACGGATTACGGTTCACGGTTCACAAATACCTATGAAAACAATCGCCCTTTGTGTCACCTGCATTGTAGACCAGATCATGCCGGAAATAGGCGTGGCGACGGTGAAGTTGCTGCGCCGCGCCGGGTATGCGGTGGAATTTCCGGCGGCGCAAACGTGCTGCGGGCAGCCCTTTTTCAACAGTGGCTTTGCGCCCCAGGCGCGTGATCTGGCGCAGCGCACCATTGAAATTTTTGAGCCGTATGAGGCCGTAGTGCTGCCCAGTGGCTCCTGTACGACGATGATGCGAGTGGAATATGCCCATTTGCTCGCGGATGATGCGGAGTGGCACGGCCGTGCCCAATCCTTAGCCGCCAAAACCTTTGAACTGGGCGAATTCCTTGTCCGGCATGCGGGCTGGCAGCCCTCCCCCACTACGACTGCCCCCAGCGTCACCTACCACGATTCCTGCCACATGTGCCGGTTGTTGGGCCTGGGGGAAGATTCGCGGCGGCTGCTCACGGCCGTGGGCTGCACCCTGCACGAAATGGCCGAATCCGACCGCTGTTGTGGGTTTGGCGGCCTCTTTTCGCTGCGGATGCCGGAAGTGAGTAATGCGATGACGGCCGTGAAGCTAGGTAACGCCGCCCAAACCAACGCCGACATCCTGGTAACGGCCGATCCCGGCTGCCTGATGCAAATGCGTGGCCTGGCCGGGGAAGGCCAGCGCGTGGAACACCTGGCGACCGTTCTGGCTGCGGCGTTGGAAAATCAATAACAAAGAAATCAGGCTCTTCAGGATTTCATGGGGTTCGGCGTGACAAGTGATGCATGAGGTCTCTCTGGTCACGCATCACTCGTCACGCATCACAGCCTGCCCTGAGCTTGTCGAAGGGGGCGCATCAACCCCCTGAGTTCCCAAAGAGCCATAAATCCCTTATTCCCACATCAACCATTGGAGGTAACAAATATGAGTCAAAATAATCGTCAGCGAGTGCTTATTGCCGGAGCGGCCGGCCGTGACTTTCACGACTTTAACACCGCTCTGAGAGGGAACGAGCAGGTGGAGGTGGTGGCCTTCACCGCCACCCAAATCCCCAACATCGAAGGGCGGCGCTACCCACCAGAGTTGGCCGGGCCACAGTATCCTGCCGGGATTCCCATTTACCCGGAAAGTCAGTTGGAAGAATTGATTCAAAAAGAGCAGATTGACGACGTTTACTTCTCTTATTCCGACGTATCTCACGAATACGTCATGCACCTGGCCTCGCGGGTGTTGGCCGCCGGGGCCGGCTTCCGGCTGATGAATCCCCGGCTGACCATGCTCAAATCGAGCAAGCCGGTGGTCTCCATTTGCGCCGTGCGCACCGGCTGCGGCAAAAGCCAGACCAGCCGCCACGTGCTGCGCGTGCTGCAAAATGAACTGGGTTATCAGCGGGTGGTGGCCGTGCGCCATCCCATGCCCTATGGCAATCTGGCGCAGCAGGCCGTTCAGCGTTTTGCTTCCTACGCGGATATGGACAAACACGACTGCACTATCGAGGAGCGCGAGGAGTATGAGCCGTATGTGGAGCGCGGCGCCGTCATTTACGCCGGGGTGGATTATGAACGCATCCTGCGCGCCGCTGAAGAGGAAGCGGACATCATCATTTGGGACGGCGGCAATAATGACCTGCCCTTTTTCCTGTCTAACCTGCACATTGTGGTCACAGATCCGCACCGGCCCGGCCACGAACTGCGCTATCACCCTGGCGAGACCAATTTGCGGCTGGCGGCGGCGGTGGTGATGAACAAGGTGGACACGGCCGATTACCAACACATCCTCACCGTGCAAGAAAATATCCGCCGGACAAACCCTGGCGCAGTGATTGTGAAGGCGGCTTCGCCGATTTTTGTGGACGACCCGGCGGCCATTCGCGGGCAGCGGGTGCTGGTGGTGGAAGATGGCCCCACGCTGACACACGGGGAGATGGCCTATGGCGCGGGTGTGGTGGCGGCGCAGAATTTTGGCGCAAAAGAGATTGTAGACCCACGGCCGTATGCCGTCCGTTCCATCGCCGCCACTTACCAGAAATACCCCAACACCGGCGCGGTACTGCCGGCCATGGGCTATGGCGGCGACCAGATCGCCGACCTGGAAGAGACCATCAACGGCGCCGATGTGGATATGGTGATCATCGCCACCCCCATTGATCTGGGCAAGTTGATCACTATCCAAAAACCGCACCAGCGGGTGCGCTACGAATACCAGGACATCGGCACACCGACGCTAACGGCGTTATTGCAAGAGCGGTTTGGAAAGTAATTGGGTAATTGGGTAATTACGTAATTACCCAATTACAAAATCAGATGGCAGAAGAAACAACTGGGGCGCAGAAACGGCCGTTAAGCCACGCCGAACTGACCGACATCATTGACCTGTGCTTGTGGGCCGGGCAGATGCTCTTGCAGCATGGGGCCAACAGCCTGCGCGTGGAAGAGAGCGTGCATCGCCTGGGCACAGGGCTGGGCTGCGACTGGCTGGATGTGGTGGTGCGCACCGAATCGCTGACCATCACCGCCACCAGCGGCGACGAATTCCGCACTAAAACGCGGCGAGTGGTGCGGCTGGGCATCAACATGGGGCGCATCACCGCTCTCAATGACCTCAGCCGCCGCGTGGCCGAAGGACAGCTAGACCGCTTCCAGGCGCGCACCGTGCTGACACAGATTGACCAACAGCCGGGTGCGTATAACCGCTGGCTGGTGGTGGGCATGGTGGGGTTGGCCTGCGCCGCTTTCAGCCGTCTGTTTGGCGGCGACTGGCCCGTTTTTGGCGTCACTTTTGTGGCCGCAGCCGTGGCAATGCTCACCCGCCAGGAGTTGATTCGGCGACAATTGAACCCATTCCTGATGGTGACGGCCTGCGCCTTTGTGGCCGGGCTGATTGCCAGCAGCGCCGCCTGGTTGCACCTGAGCCAGCAGCCACAAATCGCCATGTCGGCCGCGGTGCTGCTGCTGGCCCCCGGTGTGCCGCTGATTAACGCGGCGCATGACCTGATTCGCGGTTACATGAGCAATGGCGTCGCCAGAGGCGTGACCGGATTGCTCATTTCATTGGCCATTGCGGTGGGGCTGCTGCTGGCCATCCTGCTGACGGGGGCGGGCATTTGAACGGCTGGACGCTGGCGCAGGATTTGTTTTGGGCGGCGGTGGCGGCGTTGGGTTTTGCCGTGATGTTTAATGTGCCGCGCCGGCTGCTGCCCGGCTGCGCCCTGGCTGGCGGCATGGGCCATGCCTTGCGCGCGTTGGTTATGGGAATGGGACTGCCATTGGAGGTGGCGACATTGGCGGCGGCGACGGCCGTCGGCTTCCTCAGTGAATGGCTGGCAAAACGGTATGAGTCGCCGCGTATTGTTTTTGCCGTCACCGGTATCATTCCCATGGTGCCGGGGGTACTGGCTTACCAGACGATGTTGGGCGTGTTTGAACTGGCCGGGTTGATCAATCTGTCGGCGGACCCGGCGGCGGATGAACTGGTGCGCACGGCCGTATTGGGCATCAAAACCGGTCTCGTCCTCATTGCCCTGGCGCTGGGCATCATCGCCCCCAATTTGCTCTTCCGGCGGCAGCAGCCGGTGGTGTGAGGGGGGGGGGTGTCAGGTGTGTAGGTGTCAGGTGTGTAGGTGTTCAGGTGTCAGGTGGGCAGGTGTCAGGTGTCAGGTGGGCAGGTGTCAGGTGTTCAGGTGTCAGGTGAGCAGGTGTCAGGTGAGCAGGTGTCAGGTGAGCGGGCGAAGGGGTGATGGGGTGATGGGGTGATGGGGTGAAATGCGCGATTACCCCTTTCATAATTCCTGGTTCATAATTCATAATTCCTATGGAAGAGGGTCAACTGGTTTTTTCTATTCGGCAGTGTGGCAATGTGGGGTGTGGGTTTCGCTTTCCGGCAGCAGCGGGCAGTGGGGAGCGATGTCCGCAGTGTGGAGGGGCAACGGCCGTTGTCGCCATCCCCCACCACAAACGAGAAAACGCTATCGCCCATCCCGTCTCCGGTCTGCATCTAGAACTGCTGCTGGACAACATTCGCAGTTTGTATAACGTCGGTTCGATTTTCCGCACGGCCGATGGCGCGGGCGTGCGGCATGTGCATCTGGCGGGCATGACGGCCACGCCGGAACATCCCAAACTGGCAAAAACGGCGCTGGGCTCGGATAGCCAGATGGGATGGAGTTATAGTCGCAATGGGGTGGACACGGCCGTGCGTCTGCAAAACCAGGGCTACCGGCTGTGGGCGCTGGAAGACGCGCCGGAGGCGGTATCGTTGTATAGCATAAAGGGGAATGAGCTGGGGGACGGCCGTGCCCTTCTACTCGTCGTCGGTAATGAAAACGTGGGCGTAGACCCGGCCATTTTGCAGCGGTGTGAGCGGATTCTGGCAATACCCATGCTGGGCGTCAAAGATTCCCTCAACGTGGCAGTAGCCTGTGGCATTGCCATCTACCACCTGTTATTTGGTAAGGAAAATTTATAGACCCAACCACTGTTTCAAAGAATGGTCTAATTGCTCCATATCTTTCAGAGTTAAGTGACCGACTGTTTTTAAGCAAAGTTGCGATTGAATTGTATAGAGGCCGCGTTTTACGGCTGAGGCTATGTTGAGTCCGGCTGGTTGCCAATCGGCCAGCAAAAACTCACCAGGGAGCAACGAGGAAGTACGGCTGGTGAGTGGAACGACTAACAAATCCTGGGATACATGAGGGACGCTAACGACAACGGCCGGCCTGACCTTTGTGCCAGACAGGTCAGAAAATGGGTAACGAACCAGAACAATATCACCCTTCGAGTAGCTGGGCATAAATATCATCCTCTTCGTTGTCCCAAACAGTGTCCAAACTGCTCTGGCTGGCCTCAGACCAAAATTGAGATTCCGGGTCATTTAGAAAGGTGATCAGTAATCGCTGCCCTGAACGTAAGGGGATCGTCTCTAATAATTTGATCTGATTATCTTCCACAATGGCCTTTACTGTTGTTAACATGATACACCTCTTTACTGAGTAGATTGCATTCATTGTAGCACATGGCTATACAGTGGAACATAACAAACCGACCATTTGTGCCTCCGCTAATGAGGTAAACGATATGGCGTACACTAACCTGATCAATCAATTCTCTTCTGCGGGCACAACACAGCGAAAGCCCACATCGGGGATGCCCTGGAATTCAACGGCGCGGATATTGTCGCGGTTGGTCAGGCGCAGGTCGGCGGCGGGGCTGCGGTAGCCGCCGCCGCGAATGACCCGCGGGCTGTAGTTGTTTTGCCGGGGGGCGGAGGGGTTCACCGTTTCGCCCCGGTTGTAGTAGATGGGGTCGTAGCCATCCTGCACCCATTCGCGCACATTCCCGGCCATGTGGTAGAGTCCAAAGGGGCTACGGCCGTCCGGGTGACTATCTACCGCCTGTAACGCGGCAAAAAGTGGGCTGCCAAAAACAGCCAGCGTCTCATCCGGTTCCGCGTCGCCCCAGGGGTAGCGACGGCCGTCGCCGCCACCCGCCGCATATTCCCATTC
>JAHBVI010000215.1 GCA_019637635.1 Anaerolineae bacterium | reverse complement strand
TTTGAGGCCATCGGCGATTCCCGTTCGGTGGCGGTGACGCAATCGTCGCTGGCGGCCTTGCTCCGCACGCGGGGGCAGTACGAGGAGGCGGAACGGCTCTACCGGCTCAGTCTGCAAACCTTTGAGGCCATCGGCGATTCCCGTGAGGTGGCGGTGACGCAGGTTGGGATGGCCGATCTACTGGTAGCCAGGAGACAATTTGCCGAAGCAATTGAGTTGTATCAAAGCAGTTTGGCCGTTTGCCGTGATCTGCGTGATGCCCACAGCGTTGGCGCTATCCTGGTGCGTTTGGGGCAGTTACTCCTTTCTCTGGAGCGACAAGAAGAAGCGAAACCATACCTGCTAGAAGCGCAGCAGATTTTTGCCATGATTGGCGCTCAAGATTGGCTGCAATCAATTGCCGGTTTATTGGCGCAGATACAAAATCCGCTGATGGAACTGGTGGTGCTTATCCGCCAGGCGCGACAGGGAGATACGGCTGCGGGGGAGCAGGCATGGGAGTTGTGCAATCAGTTGGAGAGACAAAATGACCCGGCGCTTGCGGCACTGGCGCGGGGGCTGCGCCGGGTATTGGCCGGGATTCCGCCGGAAAAGGCACTGGCCGACCTGCCAGAAGAAGTGCGACAGCAGGTGTTGGCCGCGCTGGTGGGCTGATGTTTTTTTGGGGGGACAACGGATGGGCAGGATGCGCGGATTAAATCTGCCTGAGAAAAATCCGCCAATCCCGCAAATCCTGTTCACACCATCACCCTTTCAGCAGCGGTTCCGGTTCTGGGATCAGTTCTTTCAGGCGGGCCAGGAATTGCACGGCTTCACGGCCGTCGCCGGACGAAAAACAGAACCACCACCACTACCACCAGCAGAAGGAGCAGCACAGCATAGGGGTTACCCCATCCGGGTTGTGTGGATGGCGGGGACTGTTGCGGTGGGGGGGTGGCGGGGGGCACGGCCGTACCCCTATCATTCCCCGCCGATGGAGCGGTTGCCGTCTGCTGCCCAATCACCTGAAACGTGGCCGTGACCGGCGGGGGCTGCCCTTGGGTCAGTAAAAACGCAACCAGGGTTTCCATTTGGGCAGGCGTCAGGCGACGGCCGTAATCCGGCGGCATAATGTTGGGCAGGCAGGCGCCGTTGGGGCAGTGCGGCGACAGGAAGGCATTTGGCTCTAAGAGCGACTGGTAAAGGTAATCGGCCGCCGCCAGACCCGGTACGCGCATCCCGGCGGCCCGGCCAATTTCCGACAGGTCTGGCCCCACTTTCCCCGCCTCGCCCAATGCGCCAATGCGGTGGCAGGCGCCGCAGCCGGCATTCAGGATGATCTCTTCGGCCGTTTCCCCGTCAATGGGGCGCGGGGTTGGCGTGGGGGCGGGTGTGGCTGCGGGGAGCGGCGTTGGGGTGGCGTTGGGGGTGGTAGTGGCGAAGGGGGCGGTCACGGCCGTTTCGTACAGCGCCGTTGCCGGAGAGACCCGTAAAATGGCGTGGCACTGGTTGATGCCCGGTCGTGGATCGGGCATACACCACCAGGGGTTTCCCATTTTCGTTTTTAGCAGCGGCACAAACCACACCACCACCTCACTTTCCACGAGCGGCTCCGCATTCAGCCATTGGCGGGGCGGTTCAAAGCTGTCGCCGGGGCCGGTGAGGATGGGGCCATCTCCTTCATTTGGGTTGGCGCGCAGCAGAAAGAGCCGGGCTTCATCCTGCGCCAGCGGGTCGGTGGGTACCATGCGCCATTTGTAAAAGCGGTCCTGGCTGCGCAGAGCGATCTGATAGCCATCCGGCGAAATGGGCTGCACAAAGGGGTGAATTTCCTGCTCTGCGGTGGCCGGCGCCCATTCCCCCTGCCCGCCGGCCTGTTCCAGTTCAGGATCAATGCCCGTACTGAGCCATTCCGGGCGCTGCCAGCGCCACAGTTCGGACGTATCGGCCAGGGCAATGCGCCAGAAGGGGCGGTAAACGGACAGGTCATCACAACCCGGCCCGTGGGAAACAAACTCAAACTCATAGGCGCCATCGGCCAGGAAACGGCCGACCTGCTCATACCGGTAACAGCAGATGCAATTGGGCCAGCGGGTGAATTCGGTGAAAAGCTGGCGCACTTCAAAGCCATTTTCCAGTGGAATCAATTCGGTGCCGCCATACGGCCGTACCGTGCCGTTAAAGCCAATCTCATCCCGGTAGCCACCCGGCCAACTGGGGTACCACACTTCCACCTGCCCCACTTTGGCGCTGTGGAAAACGGGACGGCCGTCAAACGTGGCTTTGGAAAAATCAAGGCCATCATCGGCCGTCATCTGCCAGCACACATACCAGCCATTTTGTTTGTGGCAGCCGTCGCTGAAAGCGTCGCGCTGGCTGATGGGCGGCGGCACGTTAAGCGTCGGCCGGCCGCGGGTGTAAAAGGTACGCGCCACCCGGCCCTGCTCCAGGTTGACGAAGATGTGGTAGATACGGCCGTCGCCCTGCGGCGCATGAAAGGTCAAATCCACGCACCAATCGCGGCGGCAATCGTCATCGGCCAGCCAGCCAGACATGGGGATCATGGCCGGTTCGGCCGCGCCAATGTCGCCCAGCGTAGCCTGCACTTGCGCGTCGGCGGCGGCAATTTGCAGCGCCAGCGGCAAAATGTGGATGCTGCCCGCCGGCCGGGCGTGTGGCTCTTCCCAGGCGGCCAGGACGGTGTTGCTGGGCAGATCGATCACCCGGTTCACCGTCACCCCGCGATCCAGGTCATAAAAAGTAGCCAGGGCGCAGGTATAGGCGGGGCAGCCCCAGGGAGCGGCTTCGCTTTCCGCCAGACGCGCGGCCTGGACAAATGGCGCGTCGCTCAAATCAGGCGGCAGTTCCGCCAGGCTGAGGGTGCGCGGCGGATCGCTGCCCATGGCCATCAACTGGCTGCTTTTAGCCAGGGCGACGGCGATGCTGTCGTCGCGTTGGTGATGGATGTAGAGGAGAAGGGCGGCCAGGAGAACGGCCGTTGCCAGCAGCAGGCGAATGATGGCCCGTTGGTTAGATGATTGCACTCAGCCCTCTAGCAGCAATGTTTCCGGTTCTTCAATCAGTTCTTTGAGGCGGGCCAGGAATTGCACGGCTTCACGGCCGTCCACAATCCGATGGTCATAACTCAGCGCCAGGTACATCATGGGGCGGATGACCACTTCGCCGCTGCGGGCTACGGGGCGCTCGTCAATGCGGTGCAGCCCCAGGATGCCCACCTGCGGCGGGTTCAGGATGGGCGTGCTGAGCATGGAGCCAAAAACGCCGCCGTTGGTGATGGTAAAGGTGCCGCCGCGCAAATCCTCCAGCGTCAATGACCCCTCTCGCGCCCTGGCGGAAAAGTCGCGGATACTTTGCTCAATGGCCGCAAACGACAGCCGGTCGGCGTCCCGAATCACCGGCACTACCAGCCCTTCCTCCGCCCCCACCGCCATGCCGATGTCGTAGTAGTGCTTGAGGATGATGTCGTCGCCGTCAATTTCGGCGTTTAACTGGGGGAACGCCTTGAGCGCGCCCACCGCCGCCTTGACGAAGAAGGGCATGAAGCCCAGCTTGACGCCGTGCCGCTCTAAAAAGGCGGGGCCGCGCCGTTTACGCAGTGCCATCACCGCGCCCATGTCTACGTCGTTGAAGGTGGTGAGCATGGCGGCCGTGTGCTGCGCCTCCACCAGCCGTTGGGCGATGGTACGGCGGCGGCGGGACATACGGATGCGCTCTTCAGGACGGCCGTTGCCAGATGGGGACACGGATGGGGCAGGATGAACGGAGGATGGCATGGGTGATGGGGTAGGCGGCTGTTTTTGCAGATGTTTTTCCACATCCTGGCGGGTGACACGGCCTTGCGTCCCGCTCCCTTCCACTTTGGACACATCCACCCCTTCGGCTGCCGCCACCCGTTGGGCCACCGGGGTGACTGCTGGTTGGCGGGCTGGCGTGGGGGGAGTGGGTACGGCCGTTGCCGCTCCATCCGCTTTATCCGCTTTCCCATCCACTGCCGCCCCATCCCCTCCATTTGGTTCAATTTCCGCCAGCACATCGCCAATCTGCACATCGGCCCCCTGTTGGTGAAAAATGCGCGCCAGCACCCCGGCCGTTTCCGCGCTTACCTCCAGGTCAACCTTGTCCGTTTCCAGTTCCACCAGCACATCACCGACGGCGACGCTGTCACCTTCCTGTTTGTGCCACTCCCCCACCGTTGCCTCTACCACCGATTCGCCCAGTTCGGGGACGGTTATTTTGATAGTCATACTCTGCTTCCTTGTGATGGAGATCGGAGATTGGAGATTAGAGATTGGAGATTGCCCAATCTCTAATCTCCAATCTCTCAGTCTCCTAATCTCCAAATTCAAACGCATACTCCGTAATCGCCTGCTGATTGCGCCGATGCCAGGTGGTGGAGCCTTCGGCGGGGCTGGTACGGCGGGGGCGGCCAATGTAGCGTAACGGGACACGGCCGTCTACCCATTGTTCCAGACACGGCCGTACAAATTCCCACGCCCCCATATTGGCCGGTTCCTCTTGCAGCCAGACCACCTCTTCCAACTGTGGATACGCGGCCAACGCCGCCTGTATCTCCTCATCCGGGAACGGGTACAACTGCTCCACTCGCGTCAGCGCCACCTGCAATTCATTCTTTTCGGTCAAAATCCGCTGCTGTATCTCAATCAAATCCACAAACACCTTGCCGCTGCAGAAGACCAACCGCCGAATCTCCTCCGCCCGCGCCAACGCCAGCGCATCCGGGATGACCGGCTGCCAGCCGCCTTCCGCCAGTTCGCGGGGGGTGCTGGCGGCGCGGGGGTGGCGCAGCAGGCTCTTGGGTGTCAGCACCACCAGCGGCAGCGGGTCTGTCACCAGCACCGCCGCCTGCCGCCGCAGCAGATGAAAGTATTGCGCCGCCGTTGTCGGGTAGGCGATGCGGATGCTGTTTTTGGCCGCCAGTTGCAAAAAACGTTCCGGACGGCCGCTGGAATGATCCGGCCCCTGCCCTTCGTAGCCGTGCGGCAGTAGCAGCACCAGCGACGGCGTCTGCTCCCACTTGGCTTTGCCGGAGACGACAAATTCGTCAATGATCGCCTGGGCAGTGTTGATGAAGTCGCCGTACTGCGCCTCCCAGATCACCAGCCGCTCCGGGGCCTGGATGTTGTAGCCATATTCAAAGCCGATGGCCGCATTTTCGGAAAGCGGGCTGTTGCGGATTTCAAAGGCGGCCTTTGCCTGGGGCAACTGCTGCAAAGGGCAATACGCGGCCCCCGTTTCGGCGTCATGGAAAACGGCGTGGCGGTGGCTAAAGGTGCCCCGTTTTACGTCTTCGCCGGTGAGGCGCACGGCCGTGCCGTCTGCCAATATCGCCGCCAATGCCAGTTCCTCGGCCGTGCCCCATTCCACCGTTGGCCGGTCGGGGTCGGCAAACAATTCCTGCCGTTTGCCCATGCCCCGCCGTAATTTGCGCTCCAATTGGAAGCCGTCGGGGAAATTGAGCAGCGATTGGTTGAGGGCGTTCAGGTCGGCCAGGGGCACGGCCGTAGCCGCCTGCCGCGCCGCCCCTGCCGGGGGTGGTTCCAACTGTGGCTCCAACTCCTCGGCCACCTCTTCCACTTCCAACGATTCGTATAACGTTTGCAGGTCGGCCAGATAGGTTTTTGTTAGCTCTTCTGCCTCGCCCGGTTCAATTTCGCCCCGTTTGCGTAAGGCGTCCGCCCACTGTTGGCGCACCGTCGGTAGCTCGTCAATACGCCGGTACATCAGCGGTTGGGTGAAGCGTGGCTCGTCCCCTTCATTGTGCCCGTAGCGGCGGTAGCCAACCAGGTCAATCAGGAAATCTTTGTGGAACTGCTGCCGGTAAGCGATGGCCAGCCGGGCCACGGCCATACACGCTTCGGGGTCGTCGGCGTTCACATGCACGATGGGGATTTTGAACCCCTTGGCCAGGTCGCTGGCGTAAATGGTGCTGCGCCCTTCTTGCCAATCCGTAGTGAAGCCAATCTGGTTGTTGGCAATGATGTGGATGGCGCCGCCGACGCGGTAGCCGGGCAGCCGGTGCATATTGAGCGTCTCGGCCACGATGCCCTGGCCGGGAAAGGCGGCGTCGCCATGAATGAGAATGGGCAGCGTGACGGCGTGGTTGAAACGGGGCGCGCCCGGCCCATCCACATACGTCCCGGCAGCGCGAGCCATGCCAATGACCACCGGGTTGACGTGTTCCAGATGACTGGGATTGGGGGCCAGGGCGATGGTCATATCTACCACATCGTCGGCGTTGAAGTCCAGGGTGTGGTAGCCACCGGCATGGTATTTTACATCCCCCGTCCAGCCCATGATGTTCCGTTTGTCGTAGAAATCGCGTTGGGCGGGGTCTTTGAACATGGTCAGCAGTTGGGCATACGGCCGTTCCAGCAGATGGGCCATCACGTTCAGCCGCCCCCGGTGGGCCATGCCAATGAGAACGGAGCGAATGCCCACGGTGGCGGCGTCGCTGATCATCTCGTCCAGCATGGGCAGCATCATGTCCAGCCCTTCAATGGAGAAGCGGGTTTTGCCGGGGTAGACGCGCTGCAAAAATTGTTCAAAGGTTTCCACCTGGGTGAGGCGGGCAAGGAGGGTACGGCCGTCCATCGGTGTGTGGGGTGGGGCGAAACGGCCGTTCTCGGCCATCTGGCGCAGCCAGCGGCGCTCTTCATGGTCGCGCAGGTGGTCGTAATCGTAACCCACTGCGCCGGAATAGATGAGGCGCAGCGCCTCAATCGCTGCCAGGGCGTGGGCACAATCGGCCGCCGCCGGGCCGCCAATCAGGCTGGCGGGCAACTGGCGCAGGTCGTCGGCCGTCAGCCCGTGATACGCCAGCGCCAGCGATGGTTCGCCGGGCGGCTCTGTGCCCAACGGGTCCAGCCGCGCCGCCAGGTGCCCAAATTCGCGGATGGCCTGGGCCAGATTGACCGCGCCCATGATTTTTTCGGTGGGAAGGGGCACGTCTACGGCCGTTCCCATCACCCCATTTCCCCCGGCCATGATCTGCCGGATTTGGGCGGCATTTTGTTGGAAGAAGGTTTGCGTCGCCTGATCCAGCGCCGCCGGGTTTTGCTCGTATTGAAGAAACAGGTCTAACAAATAAGCCGCATTCGGCCCATGAAACTCACGCCATACATCCATAAAGTTCCTCAGCGGGGAGCAGGTGGTTTGTTTGGATTGGTCAATCTCCAGAGGTTGAACCAGTTTGAATGGTTATCCCGCTGCCTTGATTTTATCATCGGGTTAGCGGTTTGCACCCTTCGCTAGGATTGGCTAAGTTTGGCGCTGGCCAGCCGGTTTAAGCTAACGCCAGATTCGGCCGCTTCGATAGCTAACTGCCGATGAAGTTCTGGCGGTATGCGCACCATAAATTTGCCGCTATACGGCCGTAGGGCCAATGGTTCTGGTATGGATTCGTTGTTGGTGGTCATATCGGCCACTACCTCCGCTACCACCTGTCGAATTCCTTGCAGCGCATCTTCTGGTGTACCGGCCAGCCAACTCAAACTGGGAAATTCGGCGCACAGCCCGACGTATTCCATATCCTCGGCTGACCAGGTTACGCGGTAGGTATACCGATCTTGTTCAAGTACCATGTGATGCCTCCAATCTATCAATTGCTTTCAAAACTTGTCTGACTTGATACGCTTTTGCTTTGCCGTTATCGTCCTGAATGTTCACTCGTGGGTCTCCTTGCCAGGGAGTTTTATAGACTCGATGGCTGCCCCCTGATTGACGTGGCTGATCAAAGTAGTGATCACAAACTTTGCAGAGATCAGAGAAACGAATCCCCTGGGGAGCGCGGCGCATGTGGGTCACTATTTCTTCAACTGTTGCCATTTGCAGATGGTATCATTATTGATATTACTGTCAAGATGCGTTTATTGTTCCAGCAGTATCTTCTCAATATCTCGTGGAGGAGTGCGCATCCTTAGATGCGCATCTGAGGATGCGCACTCCTCTCACCCCCATTTATTGAGATGATACTTCCAGCAATTCAAAATTTGGCTGGCGGCGGCAGATAAATCTGCACCAACAAGAGGCAAAGTCGGCCTTTGCTGACTGGCATACTGGCATACAGCCCACGAAGGTGGGCTTTGCCTTTTGTAGCCGCAGGGCGAAGCGTCGCGTGAGCGACATTTTAATCGCCGGGATTTCATAAACAACATCCCAACAAGCTTTTAACAAGTTCTGAACAGGCGGCGACTATGCTGGTGACCATTACTGGAAAGCCAGCAGGGTAGCCACCGAGACCTGACAGGTCTCCAAAGACCTGTCAGGTCTGGCACAACCGGTTGGCGAAAAATTGTCA
>JAHBVI010000214.1 GCA_019637635.1 Anaerolineae bacterium | reverse complement strand
GTGTGCGGGCCACGCAGATGGAGCAGATGGTGGATGAGGGTCACGGCCGTGCGCGCGCCGTCCTCTCTATTCTGGAATCTCGCCCCAAACAAGACCAGTACATTGCTACGGCTCAATTGGGCATCACCATCGCTTCCCTGGCACTGGCCATGGTCGGTGAACCCCGCATCGCCCATCTCCTTGAACCTTACCTGGCGGCCTGGGGGCTGGCTTCCGAAGCCATACATACCGTTAGTTACTTCATCGCTCTGGGGCTGCTAACCTATCTGCACGTGGTTTTGGGCGAGATGGTGCCTAAATCCTTAGCCCTCTCCGATGCCCCCAAAATGGTGCTGCTGCTGGCCACACCCATGCGGCTTTCCGGCCTGTTGCTGAAATACCCGGTGCATACGTTAAACCGGGTGGGCTTGTGGCTGCTGCACCTCTTCCGTATCCCCCCGGCCGAAGGCCACGCCCGCGTCAGTTCCCCGGAAGAGATTGAACTGATCGTCACCGAAAGCGCCGAGGGGGGATTGCTCAACGAAGACGAGCAGGAAATGATCCTCAACATCTTCGAGTTTAGCGAACGCACGGTGGGGCAGGTGATGACGCCGCGCACCAAAGTGCAGGCCATCCCCCACGATGTGACGCGGGACAACCTGTTCAAAATTGTGACCGAAAGTCGCCACAGTCGCTTTCCCGTTTACGTGAAAGACCGCGATCACATCATCGGCATCCTGCATTTGAAGGATTTGATCCGGCAGACGGTGGACGCGCCGGGCCGTTTTAACCTGCGTTCGCTGCTGCGCGCCGCGCCGGCCGTGCCCGAAGATTTGCCGGTGGAGACGCTGCTGGCGGCCTTTAAGCGGCAGCGGCTGCACATGGCCATTGTGCTGGACGAGTTTGGCGGCATGGCCGGGGTGGTGACGCTGGAAGACCTGGTGGAAGAAGTGGTGGGTGAAGTGCGGGATGAGTTTGACCTGGAAAAAGAGCCGTATGTGGAAATTGGCCCCGGCGTGTTGGAAGTGGCCGGGCATTACCTGGTGGACGATTTTGACGAGGGGTTCTGGGGAGATGAAGAGGGGCTGCCAGACGTGGAAACAGTCGGCGGGTTATTGGTGACAAAGCTAGGCCGGCCGCCACAAGTGGGCGACGCGGTGATTTACAACGATACCGTTCATTTGAAAGTATTGGCCGTAGACGGCCGTGCCGTTGCCCGCATCCGTATAGAATTTCCTGCCCCCGGACAGGACGAATCGTAATCCGTCGTAATCCGTAGCCCGTAATCCGTAATCCGTAATCCGTTATCGGAAGGTTGGATTACGACAAACCATACAACTCGCCAAATTTAGCGGTCACGTAACGCATAAAAGGTTTGTGGCTCAATGGTTGGCCGGTCGCCTGCATGATGAGTTCACCGGGGGTATATTTACGGCCGTGCCGATGCACATTCTCCCGCAGCCAGACCACCAACGACGCCGGATTGCCCTGGGCCATATCATCCAGAATGGCTGGGTTCTGTTGAGTGGCGGCTTCGTACAACTGCGCCGCATATAGATTGCCCAGGGCATAGGTGGGGAAGTAACCAAAGCTGGGGCGCGTCCAATGCACATCTTGCAGGCAGCCTTCTGTGTCTGTCGGCGGTGTTACGCCCAATAACTCTTGCATTTTTGCGCGCCAGGCCGCTGGCAAATCGGCAGCCACCAATTCTCCATTAAGCATCGCCTGTTCCAGTTCAAAACGCAGTATGATGTGGAAATTGTAGGTCAGTTCATCCGCCTCCACGCGAATGAGAGTGGGCTGCACCTTGTTGACGGCGCGGTAGAAATCCCCAGCCGTGACGCCACTCAACTGCGTCGGAAATAAAGTCTGCAAACGGGGAAAGTGCGCCTGCCAAAAACCGCGGCTGCGGCCGACGATATTCTCCATCATGCGTGATTGGGATTCGTGGATGCCGGAGGAAGTGCCCCGCGCCAGCGGCGTGCGCGCCAGGTCGGGTGCGGTGCCCTGTTCGTACATGGCGTGGCCACTTTCATGCAGCGTGCCAAACAACCCGGCATTCAAAAAGTCGGGATACCACCGGGTGGTAATGCGGGCATCATCCCGGCTCAAGCTGGTGGCAAACGGATGCACCACCGTGCCTAGATGGCCGCGACTGAAATCATAGCCTACGGCCGTAGCCACATACCGGGCAAACTCTTGCTGCTGGGCCACCGGAAACGGTTGGTGCAGGAAATGGTTGTCAATGGCGTGGGCGCGTTCGGCTACGGCCGTGAGCAGCGGCTTCAATTCGGTTTTGACGGCGTTAAAAATAGCGCGCACGTTGGCCGTTTTCATGCCATGTTCAAACTTGTCCAACAGCGGGTCGTACTTCTCATCTTCATAGCCGTACAATTCGGCCATTTCCTGGGCCAGCGCCACCACCTGCGCCAGATGCGGTTGGAAGAGGGCAAAATTATTCTCGGCGCGGGCCTGCACCCAGGCCGGATGCGCCGCGCCGCTCACCTGGCTTACCCGACGCACAAATTCATCGGGCAGCTTGCGCTCGTCTGTATAGTGGCGGCGCAAATAGCGGATGAGGCAAAATTCGTTACTGTCGGGGTTTATGCTATCGAGACTGGCAGCCGCGGCTTCAATCAACTCGCCCATCTCGTCAGAAGCAAAGAGGCGGTGCTGGATGCGGCGCAGCGTGGTCAACTGCTGCACGCGGGCCGTGTTGCCAGCGGCGGGCATGTTGGTTTCTTTGTCCCAGGCCAGCACCTGTATTGCTTTTTCCAGATCGTGGATTTCGTGGACTTTTTCTAGCAGCCGTTCAAAGTGAGAATTCATCTTGCACACTCCTTATGGGAATAGGGTGCGCCAAGTATACCAAAAGATAAGGATTGGAGATTGGAGATTGGAGATTGTTCAATCTCTAATCTCCAATCTCCAATCTCACTTATTATGCGGCCACAACCACCAGTTTGCGTGGTTTGCGGCGGGATTGCACGGCCGTGACTATCACCATCAACGCTACCAACACGGTAGCAATCCAGGCCGCATTGGCTACCAGCGGCGTCTCCGCCTGCTTCACGCCAATCCCGGCAAAGGCCCACACCAGCACCAGCAGATAGGCAATATCCCGGTGGCGTAAGGCCATTAACCCGGCGACCACCACTGCCACCGCCAGCATGATCACCGTCCACACCTCAGGCGCGATACCCCAACCACTCCAACTCACAAAATCAAGTAAGATGGTGACATTGGCAATGGTCGCTACCGTAATCCAGCCCAGGTAAATGCTGAAAGGCACACGTACCGCCCACTGTTCGGCGCGGTTCACGGCCGTGCGCCCCGTTCCCAATCGCCAATAAATCGCGATCAGACTGCCCAACAACACCACCATCACCGCCACCGACAGGGCAAAATAGCCATAATGCCAGCAGAAAATCCAGACTGTATTCGCCAGCGAACTAAGCACAAAAATCCAGCCGGTGCGCCGCAACCGGGGGTTCTCGCGTTGAGCGGGTAATGCCTGGTAAATGGCGTATACAAACAGCGCCAGATAGATGAGACCCCAAATGGCAAAAACATATCCCGCAGGCACAAAAAACACCTGAAAACTATCGGAAATTTCGGCTGTCGTGATGCCGTTAATGGGCAGGGCATTCGCCAACGCATTTACCACGACCATGACAACAAGCGATACGACCACACTAATCTGCCGAATTAAATCTTTGTTCATCATCTACATCCTTTTGTCCACTTCCATAACACGGCCGTAGCATAATATAAATCACCCGCGTTGTCAATATATTGTACAATTATTGTTGACTTATGTACAGAGTTTCCTTATAATTTGTCTAACTTTTTCTTGTTTTACACCTTTGCCTCTTTGCGCCTTTGCGTCAAAAAGGAGTACAACTATGTCAACTGCCGTCTGGTGGGTTCGCCGCGATCTCCGTTTAACCGATAATCAAGCCCTGACCGCTGCCTGCCAGGCGGCCGATCAGGTCATCCCCCTCTTCATTCTCGACCCCTTCTTTGCCCGTTCACCCTACGTGGCTGAAAAACGGCTGGCTTTTTTATATGGCGGACTGGCTGAATTGGACGCGACTCTGCGCCAGCGTGGCAGCCGCCTGATCGTGCGCCAGGGAGAACCAACGGCCGTACTCACCCACCTGCTCGCCGAAACCAATACCCACACCATCTTCGCCGAAGCCGACTACTCGGCCTATGCCCGGCGGCGGGACACGGCCGTTGCCCACACCCTCCCCCTCCACCTCACCGACGGTCTGACCGTGCATCACCCCGCCACTCTGGTCAAACAAGACAACACACCCTACACTGTATTCACCCCCTTTAAGAAAAATTGGCTGGCGAAACCGTTGGGGGCACGGCCGTTGCCCGTCCCCACCCACATTCCCACCTCGCCCCAACTCGCCGGCCTCCCACTGCCCATTCCCCCGATCCCTGCCACCTTCCCCCCCGGCGAAACAGAAGCCCGTCACCGCCTCACCACTTTCACTTTGTCACCTCCTCATCACCCCATCACCCGGTCACCTCATCACCCCATCTCTTTTTATGCCGCCCAACGCGACCACCTGGCTGAAGACGGCACCTCGCAACTTTCGCCCTATTTGCGATTGGGCATGGTCTCCGCCCGGCAGGCAACCTGGGCCGCGCAAGACGCCATCGCCACCGCCCCGGACGCAGAGGCCACCAGAGGTGCGGAAATCTGGCTCAGTCAGCTCATCTGGCGGGAGTTTTATACCGCCATCCTCTACCACTTCCCCCACGTGGCCCGCGGCAGCTTCCGCCCTGCCTACGACGCCATCCCCTGGCGCAATGACCCGGCGGAATTTGCCGCCTGGCAGGCCGGGCAAACTGGCTACCCGGTGGTAGACGCCGCCATGCGCCAGCTCACCCAGACCGGCTGGATGCACAACCGCGCCCGCCTGATCGTCGCTTCTTTTTTGGTGAAGGATTTGCTGATTGATTGGCGCTGGGGGGAGCGTTATTTCATGCAGCAGTTGGTGGACGGCGACCCGGCCAATAACAACGGCGGCTGGCAATGGACGGCCGGAACCGGCACCGACGCTGCCCCCTACTTCCGCATCTTCAACCCCGTCAGCCAGAGCCAGAAGTTTGACCGGCACGGCCGTTATCTGCGCACCTGGCTGCCCGAACTGGCCCATTTGCCCGACGCCACCATCCACGCCCCCTGGCAAATGCCGCCCCTGGAACAACAGCGCCTCGGTTTTGGGTACGGCCGTGACTACCCCGCCCCCATCGTAGACCACACCCAGGCCCGCACCCGCACCCTGGCTGCCTACCAGTCTGGGCGCCGCGTCGGGCATAGCGCAGAAGGCCCACGCTGACCAGGCGGGTGTGCCCCGTGCCCGGCACTCCTTCTGCCGATTCCATCTGCTGCCCCTCGTTCTACGCTCCGTGTAGTAGCTCCTGCGTGACGCAGAGCGACGATATAAGACAAAAAGGCTATTACTTTTTATGGTAACATTGCCGGACAATGAAGTATTCGCCCACAAACTAAGGACAAATCATGTTTCGATTACAGCGATACTTTACCATCACCAGTCTCATAGCCTTCATCCTCATTGCTTTCTTGTTGGGTTATTTCTTTCGCATTTTGGCCTTTGCCGACCTGATTGCTGCCAGCGAAAGTAAAAACGTCGTTCTCACCCAAACCTTCTCCAATTTCCTCTGGCCTGAATTTGCCTCCTTTGTTTCCGAAGCGGGCGCATTGGAAACAGATGAACTACAGAATCACCCACGCACACAAGAATTGTATGACTACATTCAAGCGCAGCTTAATGGCTTATCTGTGGTCAAGGTGAAGGTATACGATCTTAACGGACTGACCGTTTTTTCCACTGAAATACGGCAAATCGGCGAGAACAAACTGGACAATGCCGGTTATCTTTCCGCCCGCTCCGGGGTGGTTGCCAGTGAACTCACCTTTCGTGACACCTTCAGCGCCTTCGAGCAGACCATTGAAGACCGCAACGTATTTTCCAGTTACGTGCCCATTTATGGTCCCGGTGGTGAAATTGAAGGCGTGTTTGAAGTCTATGATGATGTGACTCCGCTGGTAAAGCGGCTGGAACAAACTCAGCGCAACATTATCATCGGGGTGGTCGTCATTCTGACCGTTTTATATTTCTTTTTGTTCCTGATTGTGCGCCGCGCCGACGGCATTATTCGCCAGCAATACCATGATCTGCAAGAGAGCGCCGCCGCTTTACGGCAGGCGCGTGATGAAGCCATGACCGCCTCACAATTTAAGACCAGGCTGCTGGCAAATGTGAGCCATGATATGCGCACCCCCCTCAATGCCATTATGGGTTATACTGAAATGATGGCTGAAGGCGTCTACGGTGACATTACGCCACGACAGCGAAAAGCCACCACTGAAATTTTACGCAGTATCGGTGTTTTGATAGAATTTATCAGCAACCTGTTAGGGCGTGCCCAGTTGGAATCTGGCAAAGTCAAACTGGAACTTAAACCTCTTTCCCCGCGCGAATTTGTAGAGGAGATACAGCCCCAGGTTGAGGTTTTGGCCGTGGCCAAAGGTCTGTCCTTTCACTGTGAGGTGGCGGGCGACGTGCCTGATAAAATTTTAGGGGACAGATATTGGCTGCGGCAAATTGCGCTGAATCTCATGGGCAATGCGGTTAAGTTTACGGAAGAAGGGAGTGTGCAGTTATTGGTTTTTCGAGAGGAAGACCAGTGGGGGTTCCGGGTAAAAGACACCGGCTCTGGTATTCCGGCAGAAGATCAAGAGCGCATTTTCGATGCCTTTGAGCAAGCGGGTAACGGGCATGTGGGCAGCGCCAGTGGCATAGGTTTGGGATTGTCCATTGTCAAAGAGTTGACCACCTTGATGAACGGCCGTGTGACCATAGAAAGTGTGGTCGGCCAGGGCAGTACGTTTACGGTGACATTGCCTTTGCACGTACCTGAGGCAGAAATGGTATGACTCAATTCCTGGCATTCGTTATAGAAGATGATCGCTCCATCGCCACTGTCTATACGGAGGCGCTGCGGATGGCCGGGTATGAGCCGGAAGTGATCGGCAACGGCCGTGCCGCCCTCACCCGTCTACGCGAGACCATACCCACGCTCATTTTGCTGGATTTGCATTTGCCAGAGGTAATGGGCGAAGAGATTTTGGCCGCTATCCACGCCGATACCCGATTAAGCGACACACACGTCTTTCTCACTACCGCCGACCATCTGTTGGCCGAGCAAATGCGTGACCAGGTAAATCTGGTTTTGCTCAAACCGGTCAGCTTTACCCAGTTAAGGGATATGGCCGTTCGTTTTCGCCCCCCTGCCTGAAAGAATAAATCCTCAGGCAGCGCCCGGTACTGCAACCACCAGGAGGCCCTATGATCATAGACCCCGTAACCACCGCTGCCGCCACCGCCGCCATCACCAAAACCACGTCCTGGCTGTGGGACAAATACGGCAAAGATTTGCTGGACAAAGCCAGCAAAGCCGTAATGGACAAAGCCGGCCGTGAAGGCAAAAAGCTGTGGGACGAACGGCAGTGGAAAAGTTCCGCTGAAAAATATCTACAAGGATTGTATGAAGAGGTAAGCTGGCTGCGTGTGCTGGGCAAACCGGAAGGGCAGCCGATAGAGCGACTGTATACCGACGTCAACGTGCTGGATAAAATTGCCGCCGAGGAGTGGTATGGGCTGCACCAATTACAGGAAGGGTACGAGGTGCGGCGTGGCCTGCGCTGGCAGCGCGAACAGCGGCAAGATGGGTTAAAACTGGCACAGAACAGCCCACGATTGTTCATTTTGGGCAAGCCGGGCGCGGGCAAAACGACCTTTATGAAGCACATCGCCTTGCAAGCGATCAAGGGGAAGATGGGGGATAAGATACCGATCTTTGTCTCCTTGCATGACCTGGGTAACAAAGACCTGCCCATTGTGCCCTACATGGTGGAGCAGTTCCGGGTGCATGACTTCCCGGAGGCGGAGCCGTTTGTGCGCCAGTTATTGAAGGCGGGCGATGGGGTAGTGCTGTTTGATGGGCTGGATGAGGTGAATGTGGAAGGGCACAGGCGAGACAACCTGATTGCCCAAATGAAAGATTTCATCAAGGAGTTTCACCAGAGCCAGATTTTTATTACCTGCCGGGTGGCCGCCAGCGATTATACCTTTGAACGTTTTACCTATGTGGAAATGGCTGATTTTGGCGATGAGCAGATGAAACAGTTCGTTTTCCGCTGGGTTCAAAACGATTTGAGCAAGCGGGACAACTGCTGGCGAGAACTGGCTGATAAGAGCAATGCCACGTTGCGCGAACTGGCGCAGGTGCCCATTTTGCTCTCCCTTTTGTGCCTGGTGTTTGATA
>JAHBVI010000213.1 GCA_019637635.1 Anaerolineae bacterium | reverse complement strand
ACGGGCATCATCAGATTGTGCCAGCCCTGCAATGAGAACATCCGCAGGCAGTGGCTCTGTCGCGACAGGCGCAGGGTCATCGGCTACCAGGTAATTCAACCCGCGAGCCGTCAATTGAGCGTGTAACACTGAGTCGGAAATGTCAACCTGAATACTCAATTTCTCTAATCCGGTTAGTCTTACGCTATCCACTAAAATTACTCAGCTAATCGCAGTTGGTAGGGAAATGACGATATGTGTGGCATTGGCGATCATTTCTTCGGCATCGTTTTCTTTAGTTAGTACCTCTCCGCTGTACGCATCCACATCTACAAAACCCACCGGGCCACGATGTGGGTGACCCATCGTCGCTAAAAATGCGCCGAAGCGCCAGCGCAAACGGCCGTTTTCCTGCACCAACTGCGGCTGCTGGGCAATAACGCTGCCAACATAAGAAACCAGCCAGCCATTTGCTTTACGCCGGGCGAGATGGGGATCAAGCAGCGCCGATTCATCCCAGTGTGCCGCTGACAAGACAATCAACTGGCTACCCTCTGGTAGTTCGGTTGCCGCCGGAGATTGAATCTTGCTTTTTTAGCAATGCCTGCATAGGTGGATACGGCCGTCATACACCATTCCTTTTCATGCCACACAGTAAACCTGCTGGCATTTACCCTCAAGGTGGTTTCTATTATACGAATAAAGTGGGGTGGGGGAAACGGCCGTTACTCCCACATCTCAGCAACTTTGGGGAGGGAAATCAGGCGGGTCTTGTCGTCGGAATGGCTCATAAGTATTCAACGTGGTTTTCCATTTCGGCTGCTGTGTAAACAAAACAGAGAATTTCTAGCTTCTTGACCCAATCACCAATCGTATGATCTTGCTGGATGCCAAACACGATCCCGGCATGTGTTTCCCCGTCTTGCGCCATTCGCAAGAAATCCACATCCGTGGTTACAAATACACGATTTAGCCGAGTGGCTCGTTCCAGATGGTGAGCATCCTCATCACCCAGATAGCCAAGATCACGTACACATACAGCGTCAATGCCTCGTAGACGAAGCTGCTGTGCAATCTTAGGGCTAAGGTTTTCATCCAAATAAAGACTGATGGCGGCTTCCAACTTTGCCTTCCCTCATAGACTGAGCTAATTGACGACGCTGTTGAATTGTGGCATCAATTTCCTGTTTGTGTCCATAATAATAGGACAATGCCGCATACACCTCTGGTAATGAAAGCTCAAAGTCGGCAGCAATTTCCTCAGGTTCCTGTCCACCAACTACCCGGGCAGTGGCAATAACAGCAACTTCTAGGGATGTGCCAGCAATGCAAGGACGGCCGTTACGAACTTGCGGATTGGTGGTAATCAGGTTGATGCTTTGTACCGTTTCCATCAATTACTCCTCCGGCGCTGCCAGTGTTTAACAAGAAGTTATTTTCTATTATACGAATAAAGTGGGGTAGGGGAAACGGCCGTGAAAGACAAACTGGTCGCACAACTGCACGCCTATTGCCACCTGGATACGCTGGCCAAGGTGGAAATCCATCACACCCTGGCGAATTTGTAGCCGGAACCGGGCGCTACGGCTCCACTTCCGCCAGCGGCAAAAATTCAACATAGACGGCAACGACCTGTCCGTCCTCGACCCGAACAAAAACCGGGTAGCTGCCATCCGCGTTGGCGGAATTAGAAAAACAGAGATGCGCCCGCGAACCGGCAATTTGATACCTCATCTCTTCAACCACAAGGGGATGATAAGCCTCCCGGTCGGCAAGAGCGCAGGTGGCGGTGTCAATGGGCACAGACCCCACTATCCAACACCTGATTTCTCCTTTTTTCAAACCGGCAAAACGGGTTACAATTGGCAAACTTGTAGCCTCATTGGGTTGTGCCTCTTTTTGGAGACAGGGCTTATGACCACACAATTGCACAAGGGTAAGGCAGAAAGCTCCTGGCCGGTGGCGCGCCGTTGCCTGGCTATACTCTTGCGCCTGCAACAAGGCCCGGCTCAGAAACAGGAACTACTGACGGCCGTCCAGCGATCTGAGGGTAAAGAAGCTTACGGCCATTGCAGTCCCAAAGCCTTAGATAGACGATTTCGAGAAGACCTGTCCCGGCTGGAAAAGTATTTTGGCATCAAGGTTGCTTACAGCAAGGCGGATAAAGGATATGTGGTTGTACGACGGGAACGGCCGTTGCTCAATCTGCCAGATGCTGACCTGCAAACCCTGGCCTTCCTGGCCGACACTTTCCAGCCAGACAGCCCTCATGCTCAAGATGTGCAGCAATTCATTGACCGTCTGGTAGACTGGCTGCCGGCCGAACGGCAAAAAGTGGTTCGGCGGGCGGCCGGCCACCAACCAACATCTGATTTACGTCTGCGGGACAGCGAACCCATTGCCGCCGATGTATTTGAAGCCATTCAAGAAGCCTGGCAGGCCCGGCAGGAAGTGCAGTTCGATTACCTCTCGCCCAATTACGAAGACGGTATCCCCCGCCAACATCGTGTGCAACCGTGGGACCTCTACTTTTCGGATCGCGGCCATTTGCGGCTGCGCGCTTATTGCCTCTTCAGCGAGGCTGCCGATGGCTCCCACTATTACCATGATTACATCAATCTCCGTCTTAGCCGGATTGTACCCGGCAGCGTGGAGATACTGTCGCGTAAACTGCCCGCCACCAGGCCACACGGCCGTTTGCGTGATGTCATCATAGAACTTTCACCCACCATCACCCGCTTTGGCGTCAGCCAGCGTAAGGAACTGTTGGGGGAGATGAAGGTACGGCCGTTGGACGAAGGCTGGATACGCATTGAAGGCCAGACCCACGACGTATTTGAACTGGCCCGTAATCTGCTCTACTACGGCGCGCACTGCCGGGTGCTGGGGGGCAAGGAACTGCTGGATGAAATGCGCACCCTGGTAAAAGGGCTGGTGAAAACCTATCAGTATGATCCTGGAAGTATTGAGCAGCAATAAAGAAGTAACCTGAGGAGGCTTTCGCCCCACTACCTGTCCCACTTCCCCGGAATGGTTACCGGGGGGGAGAACGCAGGTCACCAGGCTCACAGATAATAAGGCGACTTTGATTTTGATGCGAACTTTCTGCGAGCGATTCAAATGTGCCCACTATTGTGGGTAGAGTGGTGTGGTAAGCTATGGCTGATTCGCGTTTTCCGGCCAGTTTTGGGGAGGGGTTGAGAGAGGTGTGTAGGTGGATGGGTACGGCCGTTGGGTTTCTTTTGTGGATGATAAAGGGCTGACATTTAATGACCAAAATAACAACTTACCCCGTTTACTCAAAGATTGCAACGGCCGTTCCCGCTGAAATACAAACGCGCCAACCTCAAACATGGCGGCTATCTGCTCATCAAATCACCACATATGAAGCTTTGATCAGTAATCAATATGATGTCGTCATCAATACTGCCATGACCGGAGATGGTAAAAGTTTAGCTGCTTACATGCCTGCACTCGTCAATAATTGGCCGCTCCTTACGCTGTATCCGACCAACGAGCTGTCACGAGATCAAGAGATGCAAATGCCGTCCATGCAAGAGCATTGGCAAAACAAGCTTCGCCACATTCGTGTTTCAGCCAGATTACTTGAACAGAGAATTGCTGACGGGCAGGCAAGACACAAACTGGGGGCATTAGATTTTCTTTCCACCAATTACGACCTTATCCTCACCAATCCCGACATCTTCCATTACATGGCTCAATTTTTCTATACTAGAGGGGGAGACGCACCCGATAAGTTATTTGTGCGCCGCATCGTAGATCAATTTGCTCAGTTTGCCTTTGATGAATTCCATATTTTCTCCACACCACAAATTGTTTCAGTTGTTAATGCTATGTTGTTGATTAGGGAAGTGGCTTCCGGCAAGAAGTTCCTTTTTCTTTCAGCGACACCGGATGAACAAATGCTCGCTTATCTGGATCGGGCAGGTTTCCGGGTCAAGGAAATTCGCGGCGAATATTCACACTCTCTTATAACCCCGAATAAACTTGAATGGCGACCGATTATTCGTGGTACTGACATTTACATCGAAAAAGGCAAAGTCGAAGAATGGGTAGAAGCATATCTGGAAGATAGATTGCTGCCATTTTTTCGCCAGAATCACCCCGCCGCAAAGGGAGCCATCATCGTCAACAGCGTGGCTTCTGCTTACCGTTTACATGCTCGTTTAGCCCCTCGATTTAAAGCCGAAGGTTTGAGTGTGATACTCAATACAGGTTTGACCAGTGATAATCTCAAGGAAGCCTCGCGCAACAGCAACTTGCTCATTGGCACTTCAACGGTAGATGTGGGGGTAGATTTTCGCATCAACTTCCTGTTATTTGAAAGCCAGGATGCGGGTACGTTTTTACAGCGACTGGGTCGTTTAGGACGGCATGATGATGACGGCCAGGGACATGCTTTTAGCCAATTTGAAGCCCACGCGCTAGTACCTAACTTTGTTCATGAACGTCTTTTTGCCAATGGGCTGACAAATGATGGCGAATTTACCCGTGAGGAATTGGCAACGGCCGTTCGCACAGCTTATCCACCACCAGCCAGTTTCCCCGCTTATGCCCAAAAGTGGGGGCGCATTCAAGCGGCTCACGTATTTTATTCGCTGCATAACCCCACCGTGCGCGACACCTACACCCAAACACGAGACAATCTCAAACAGCACTACTGGCAAACCTTCCACATCAATATCATTCAAGCCGTTAAGGACTACAAAGAGTGGCGTACAGATTACAAGCAGCTTTTGGAAGAAGCGCAAAGTTTTCGCGGGGGCAGTCCGTTGCAGTGCGGCATCATTGATGAAACAGAAACTGGAGCTGCTCAAGTCAAGCAGTATAACCTGCTCACCCTCATTGCTAATGCTCGCCTGGAATGGTTGGGGAAGGATGAATTTACGGCCGTTGCCCGCCGCCTCACTAACGACTCTGTTCCCTTCAAAACCGATGACTTGCTGGGTTGGTTCCGTTTTTTCGGGTTTGAGCAAACCTACAACCCATTTACCTTTTCAATATACCATCCCATAGATAGTTGGGCGGCAGACCGATTAGGACAGCCTTGTATTTTGTCCAAAATCGAACTGGATATGGGCGGTGCACCCTGGCTAAGCGATCTGAATCGTCACATGCGCCAACGCAAATTTGTGGTGACGTTGTGCCGCGCCGCCAGAGACGATCTGCGTTATGGTTTTTACCTGCCGCCGATGTTCCAGATACATTTGTTCCGTTCACCGCTTGATAACAGTGAAGGCTCCATCGCCTTTGGGCGGTATGCCTTATTGCTCAATGTCGCCTTAGAACAACGCCGTTTTGACTGCGGTGGTAGTTCAGCCTTGTTTGCCTGAAAGGAGAATTCATGCCCAAATCACTTTCATTTGCCGCCGATGACATCCCCCCTGATGAGATGGATGAATCGGTTCTCGATGATTTATACGAGGAAGACGAAAGCGAATCGTCGTCCGAAACCATTGCTTTGGCCGAAGAGCCGCTATTTGCGGCTTTACTGCGGCAGGCTGTCTACAAAACAGCCCCCGACGACAAGGTTTTGCACGATTACGTGACCTACGTTGCGCCACAGCTTTCCGAATATCTGGCTCTCAAAACAGCCAAAGGGGGCGAATTTGTCCAGGAACGATTGGCAGAAGGCAAAACGGTCGTTGAAGTAGCCCGCTATCGTCAAGACCAAAGTCTACGCGCCCATTTGGTCAATGGCTTGCTGCCCATCACTAACGTCGCCCGTCTGTTAAATCAATGGGAAGCGCCGCGATTCCGCTATTGGAGCGATGAGGTATACCGTGTGTTTTGCGCCGGGTTTACCCTGCACGATTGGGTCAAACTACCGGAATTGGATGCTGAACTGGCTGGGTCTGGTCTGGGACATGATTCGGCTAATCCCGCACAGCATTTGCCTGTTTTTGAAGCAGTTTTTAGCCAATGGTGTGATCGACTGGGACTGACCCCCTTCCTGGAACCGATTGGCGGATTGAAATTATGGCTGCACGACATCATTTATCTGGCCGTCAATACACAGCGCAAATGGGGCACGATGCTGAATTTGAATGCGCTCCCTGGTTTACGGCTGAACGGCCGTTCCCGCCAACTCGCTACCGACCTCTGCACCTTAGCTGATCTGCTGGCCTATGTTGCCAAAACGCCTGTGCAGGTAGCCAGCCATAACACCATTTATGATCTGATCCAAAACCTGTCTGATGGTCAGGCGCGGTTTATCTACCATCATGTCAGCGAGAATCGGGGCGTACTGACTAACTTCATTCACAATGCGGCGATGGCCGCCCTACGCAGTGATGATTGTGTCCCTTTGCTGTTTGCCCCCAGCGGCACAGTCTATCTAACCCGCGAACAGAACAAAACATTTCCCGAAACGGCCGTTATTGCCGAAAACAGTGTCACCCTCATCCGTCAGGCATGTGCCCAGCGTTTGCAGCGTGATTTTGTCGGTTTTTCTCGTGCTGGTAAAGGGTTGAAAGTTGCCCCCTATTACGATTTGCATCTCTCCATCCCTGACCAAATCCGTTTGACTGGACGCGCCGTGTTCAAGCAGATTACCGAGAATAAAAAGGCTGTCTTTCCCAGCCGTTATGAAAAGATTGAAGCTAAAGGGCGGCTGACTGAGCCAATAGGCCTGGATGAATTGGATAACAAGGACAACCGCGTTGACCAACTGGCTGAGTTTGCCGCTTTTACGACTACCTTAGCTAAAACGGCCGTTCCCGATTTTGACGCCCCGCAACACCTGCTTACCACCATGGAAATCACCGCCTGCCAGCCCACCTTTGAAGCTTTGCTAACCGCACCGAACACCGGCGGCACACCGTACCACTGGTATTACGCTGCCGGATACTATACCTGGCACAAAGGACAAGGCAGCGATCCAGCGCAATGGCGAGAAAAAATTGCCGCTATTGCCGAATCGTTGGCGATAGCTGTAGAAACAGAACTGGCCAAACTGGAACGATCCGATACCAATGATGGCTGGGATGATTTACGCCAATACATCCAGAGTACGCTCACCTTTGGCCCGGCAACGGCCGTTACCAACACCATTGCCGACTTGACTGCCCAAGAACTCACCCGCTACCAAAACGCCAAACAAAAAGGACGCAAGGCAACGGCCGTTTGCTCCCTCTGTTCATCTCCCTTTACCGTCAACCCCCAACGTGAAGCGGGCATCTTGTTTGCACCACAGGTTTACACCAACAAACAGCCCTTGCACGGCTCAAAAGCCATCCGCAACATCTGCCAGATTTGCGAAACCGAGATGATGCTGCGCCAAATCCTGATGAATCGTGGTGGCTCCACGGGGGGCCGTTTTGAAGGCCGCAAATTTCGTTACCTCTATCTTTACCCAACTTACTTTTTTACACCGGAGACATTGGCCCAGGTCAATGAACTATACGGCCGTCTACAGCGCATCAGCTTTTCCAGTTTACGCAGGTTGCTATTAAATCAGGATGAAACAGAAATCCGCCTCGATCCACATACCATTCAACGCATACAAGATTTGATGCTGACTGCCGAACCGCCAGAAGATGATCGCCTTTTCCGCTTTCCTGCGGGTACCCCTATCTCCTTCTTTTTCATTGGCATGCCACCTCCAGGACGAGACGCCAAAGATGCGGAAGCATGGGTCAATCCAGCCTGGCTTTCCCTCATTCTACCATTGATAATTGATGTCAAAGTGGTTGCAACCGAATCGCCCATGCCCATTTTGCATGAAGCTGACGAACTGGACGAAACTGTTTTTTATGATGCGCCGCATCCCTTTGTTACCGACCTGGTAGGGCGGGAACGTATTTCATTGGATGGTTTGCTGCCTCGCTTGCAGGCATTAACCGCCGCTTACATGGTTCATATAGACGGCAACGCTAAACTGCGGCAAGGAGAATATCGCTGGCACGCCATCCCGCCGTTAGCCCGCAATTTGACCAGCAACACCTTATGGGCAACCCACTACCTGAAAAAATGGCAGCGAACAGAAGGAGTAGACACCATCCCCAATAACCGCGCTCAACTTTATCAACAATACATCCAAATTTTGGATGATCTTTATTTACCCCAAGGAGGTATCAATATGAGCCATGCTCGCCAGTTAACCGAACTATACCGACAGTTTTACCGGCACAAGCGGCGCAATTCCAACAGTATTTTACGCCCCATCACCATTGCCTCACGCGCCATGCTCGATGCAGACCCTCGTCTATTTGGTGATCGGGATGCCTTGACAGAAGTGGTGCATGGAGCTATTTACAGTTTTATGGATCGCGTGGCCAATAAGAGTGCTGATGGGGGTTTCCCTAGAGGCAGTAATCATGAGAGTCGCGAAACAGCTATGAAAGCCTTTGCCAAATATTTTGTCAATGAA
>JAHBVI010000212.1 GCA_019637635.1 Anaerolineae bacterium | reverse complement strand
GCAGCAGGGCAATAAAGTTCACCACAAAGAGCAGCCCGATACGGCCGATACCGATCAACTGCTCGGCAAACATACGCCGCACTGCATCCACATCCGAGGTGGAACGAGCCAACAAGTCACCCGTCTGCGCCCGGTCGTGGTAGCTGAAGGTGAAACGTTGTAAATGGTCATACAGGTAGTCGCGCAGCCGCCGGGCAATGCCTTCGGAGGATTTAGCCGCCAACCGGCCGCCGGCGTAGGAGAAGTAACCCTGCATCACCGCCAGCGCCAGCAGCGCCAGCACCACCCAAATCAACTGCTGATTCAGGTTCGCGCTCGGCAAAATCTCGTCTACGAACTTGCCCAGCACGTAATACAAACCGGAGCGAGCGATAGCTGACAGGCCCACGCAGACAATGGCGATGAAGTAAATCAGCCGGTAGCCGACCATCAACCGCCAGAAGCCGGTTACTTTTCTCTTGGTGACAGTTTCTTTCAGATCAATCATTGAGGGTTCCATGGTGGTCTTCCTCTTGGTTAGTTACAGATTTATTGCTTCCTCTCACTTACTTGCGGAACATCGTGTGGGGACACGGCCGTTGAACACCTTTCACCTGCTTGCTTGAACTCTACTTTTCATTCCTGACATCCTTTGTCACATTCGTTCTATTCAGTTCTGCCAGACAAAAAAAGCCACGGGACGTTTCTTTCCCGTGGCATGGAACACAATAAAACAAAAACGGCCACGGGCTTTTTTTAGTTTGCGCCGTGACCGTTGAGGTTTCGTTAAATCAAACGAAAGGAGTTTTAGGCTTGTCTAAAACCTCCGGGGTCACAGGCACGAACGACACCACTACCACCAATGAAGGCGGCAACAGCATAGATGTAGGTCCAATTGTGGATGATGATGTTGTTGGGATTCATTTGTGCCTTACTCCTTTTGTAGATTTGCAGTGTTAGACATTTATCTCACACGCAACCCGCAGTGTAACATAGCCCGTCCGATGCGTCAACCCCCAAAATTGGGATTTCGGGGGTTTTGTCAGAATTTCGACAAGGTAAACGACAAAATAGAGGGCGGGAGTAGAGGCTTTAGCCGTAAGTGTGACGGCTAAAGCCTCTACTCCGCCGTGTTCTAGCATTAAACGGCTTCAGGAACAGCCACTTTACCATTTACGGGCGCCGTCTCCTCACCCGCAATGTACTCTTCCACCATGCGGCGGGCCACATCGTCGGTGAATTGTTGGGGCGGCGACTTCATAAAGTACGACGCAGGAGCGATGATGGGGCCGCTCAGGCCACGATCCAGGGCCAGCTTGGCGCAGCGCACGGCGTCAATGATCACCCCGGCCGAATTGGGAGAGTCCCACACTTCCAACTTCAGTTCCATTTGCAGCGGCACGTCGCCAAAGGCGCGCCCTTCCATGCGAATGTGGCACCATTTACGGTCGGTGAGCCAGGGCACATAGTCGCTGGGGCCAACATGCACATTTTCCGCGCCCAGGTCATAAGGCAACTGGCTGGTAACGGCGTTGGTCTTGGAGATTTTCTTCGATTCCAGCCGTTCCCGTTCCAGCATGTTGTAAAAGTCCATATTGCCGCCAAAGTTCAACTGGTAGGTGCGGTCCAGGTGGACGCCGCGATCTTTGAAGAGGTTAGTTAACACGCGGTGGGTGATGGTGGCCCCCACCTGGCTTTTGACATCGTCGCCGATGATGGGTAGGCCGGCTTCGATGAAACGTTTGCTCCAATAAGGCGAACTGGCGATGAAGACGGGAATGCCGTTCACAAAAGCGCAGCGGGCTTCAATGGCCTGCTCCACATACCATTTGGTGGCCATTTCCGAGCCGACGGGCATGAAGTTCACGACGACATCAGTTTTGGTTTTTTTGAGGATACCGATGATGTCATCGGTGGGGCCAGGCGCTTTTTCGACGACGGTGCTGACATATTTTCCCAGGCCGTCATGGGTCATGCCCCGGTGGACTTTGACGCCCAGGTGAGGGACTTCGGCAAATTTGATGGTGTTGTTGGGGTGTGCCCACATCGCATCGCTGAGGTCTTTGCCTACTTTGCCTTTGACCACATCGAAGGCGGCTACAATTTCAATATCCCGCACGTGATAGCCGCCAACGGTAGCGTGCATGAGACCGGGGATTTCGGCGTCATCGGCCGCGTCCCGGTAATAGTGAACGCCTTGTATGAGTGAGTTGGCACAGTTGCCAATGCCAATGATGGCAACCCGCACCTTTTTTCTTTCTGCCATTAGATTTTCTCCTTAAAGTGATGTAATGATGAGTTGGCTGGAAAAAAGCCACGAACTTGACGAATAACACGAATTTGATTGGTAAATCTTCGCAGTCTTCGCGGATTTTCCGGGAACTCGTAACTGGCTTTTGGTAGCCATTGTGCAATCACGGATTCTACCATGCCTACCCTGATTAACACAGTGCCAACAGCGAGGCTACGGCCGTGCGGCCGTTTGCCCCCGTTTGTGGCTGATGAGTAAGACCAGGATGAGAATTACCCAGACAACCAGGGCCACCAGGGAAAGAACACGGCCGTACTCCACACTCCTCGGCGCAAACACAAACTGCACTTCATGTTCCCCGGCGGGCACAAATACCCCTTGAAAATAAGCATCTGTCTGGTAAATTGCGGTGGGTTCTCCGTCTACCGTCGCTTGCCAGCCAGGAAAATATGCTTCCGTCAGGAGCAGCAGGCTATCGGCCTGACTATTGGTTTCCAACACGATCTTCTCTGGCGCATACTGGATAATGTTTGTAGTAGGCGATTTATCGCCATCAATAGGCGATAAATCGCCTACTACGAACGGGGAGGGACTGCCAACGAGCACGGCCGTGACACGGGGATCAAACTCTTCTGCCGCCATTGCCGCCACACTGGTGGAAATGGCGGGCTGCCACTGCCAATCCTGCACCAGGAAGGCGCGGGGCAGCACATCCAGATTTTCATAAATTTTCACGTCGCCGGAGTGGATGAGGCGATAATTGCCCAACGTCAACGGCATAAAGGTGCCATCTTCCTGATTGATGAGCGTAGCCGCCAGGATGCGCCAGTCGCCATTTTCGGCGTGCAAAGTCATGCTTTGCGGTGTCAGCACCCGGTAGTCGCGTGGCCGGTCATACGGTGGCGGCCAGCCTACCCAAACCATGCCGCTCTCTACCGGGAATGGCTCCCGCAACCATTGTTCACCCTCGGCTGTCTGCATTTCCACCAGGCCCGGTTCCCCTTCCACCAGCATGACCAGCGCGGAGGTGGGGAAGTTGGGGACGTGGGCAATGGCAAACGATTCGCCCTCGGCCAGTTCCAACGGGTGCTGCAAATCAAAAGAGACGGACTGCTGCATAAAACCGGCCTGTTTCCAGACATCGCCGGTTTTGTCGGTGATCAGGTAGCGGGCGTTGAACAGGTCGAGCCATTTGGCATCGGGCACGGCCGTGAGATATTCGCGCAAACGGCCGTCTACCGTCTCCACCCCCGCCGGCAAAACTAGGCGCATCAATTCAGTGTACGAGGCCAGTGGCAAAATCCCACCATCAAACCCATCCACCGACGCTAATCCAAAGGCCATCGGCAAATTGGGGCCAATCACTTCTTTGTGCTTGATAGCGACGGTGTAATCATACCGCGCCGCTTCCGGCAACTGATCCGCATAAATCGTGTCAATCTCCGCCTGGTCGCCCACGTCAAAGAAGATGTTGGACAAGCTCAAAAATCTGTCGGGAAACTGGTGGCAAGTGGCAAGTTGCAGGTTGCAAGTTGTGGATTGCAGACGGGCAATCGGTGGGCGCAAATCAAAATAGGCTTCAGGGGTGGTTAGATTATTATAAGGATGGGTGCGGGTGGCCAGGAAGAGGCTGGCGAGCATGAGGGGCAGCAGCCAGAATGGGGCGCGTGGCCGGGAACGTTTGATGGTAAGTTTGAAACGGCCGTGCCTATCCCACCCCACCCTTTCTCCCGTCAAAATCCAATTTGCCAGCAGCAGTTCCGTCAGCCAGAGCAACAATGTCAGCAATCCGGCAGCCTCATACGGCGCTTCGGCCCCGGTAGGAATGAAAAAGACGAGGAAACCGGCGATGACATTCCAGGCCATCAAACCGACGACAGCATAAATGGCTACGCGAATGGGTCGTTCCAGATGCGCCAGGTGTTCCCTGGCCTGCTCCGGCAGTTCCGGCCAGGGGCGCGTGCGCTGCCAGTAGCGGTGCAGCGCCACCTGGAAACCGGCGCCCGCCAGCAGCGCCACGCCCAACGCATACACCGCCAGCCAACGCGCCGGGACGCGGAACAGGTTAAAACCGGGCAGCCGTGCCAGCAACCAGTTTCCGGGATTAAAAACGCCAAAGGCCAGCAGCAATCCCACCGCGACCAAAACCAACGCGGCAAACACACCCGGCTGCCGCCGCCACTGCCAGGCGCCGATGAAGGCCAGGATCACGGCCGTGACCGGCACAATCGCCATATATTCGCTGAACAACGACTGCCCATAAGCGGGCAGCAGCGCCCGCGCCAGCAGCAGCGGATGCAGCGAAAAGCTCAGCACCTCATTGGGTGGCAGCCCACCCTGGCGGCTGGATTGCTGCGTTAATTCCAGCGTGGGCAGGAGCTGCACGGCCGTGAGCAACAAAGCCAGTAACCCACCGCCGACCAGCGCCAGCGGCACGATAATTTTTATGCGCTGCCAATGAAACGTAAAACGTAAAGCGTAATCTGTGTTCCGTAACAGGCGTTGGCCGGTAAATTCGGCGGCGAGCCAGAGGAGGATGGTGACGCCGCTGATGAAAACGGTCTGGCTGTGCCCGGCCAACAGCTGCATGGCAAAGAGGAAGGCGAAGGCCAGGGTCGCCCAGCCTATCATTTGCCATTTTGGGCGAGGGCTGCGGCTGCACCAGCCGACGACCACCAGATACCAGGGCAGCCAGGCCAAGCCTTGTAGCTGGTTGATATGCTCTACCTGAGCGGTGAGGTAGCCGCCGAGGGCAAAGAGTACGGCCGTGACCCATGCCGCCCAATTCTCCAATTTCAGCAACCAGCGTCCCGCCAGATATGCCCCCACCCCGGCAATGGCCAGATGCAGCAAAATAGAGGCGCTGACGGCATAGGGCGTTTCCAGCAGCCACCAGACGGGCCAGTTGAGGGGATAGAAAAACCCGACCTGGCTGTTGGCGACAAAGGGGGAACCCATGAAGAGGGCGGAATTCCACAGGGGGATACGGCCGTCGCGCAGTGCCTCCGCCGCCGCCTGCCAGTAGGGGTAAAAGTAGAGAAAGGTATCTCCCCGCGCCAGGATGAGGTTGCTGAAGGCCATCTTGTGGAAGAAGGCAAGAAGCAGGAGAAGGAAGAGGGTGAGCAGTAAGCAGTGAGCAGTAAGCGGTGAGTGATGCGAAATGCGTGATGCGTAATCTGTAATCCGTAATCGGTAAGCTGTTACCCTTTCACCTTGCCACCTTGTCACCGTGTCACCTCGTCAGGCAAAATTTGATACAGGGCGATATTACCCGCCGCAGCGATGGGCCGCAATTGGAAACCGGCGCTGTGGATGGCGCGGATGATGGGTTGGCTGACTATTGAATCAGGCAGCGCCACGTATCGTGCATTTCCGTCCCGGCCAAAGACGGTCAGGTCTTCGGCCAGCGCCGCGCCGTGCGGAAACCAACTGACATACACTTTGCGATAAAAGAGGTGGTAGCCCCATTGCCAGCTATACCAGTGGTCGTATAAAACAGTGCCATACGGTTCATGGGCCAATACGGCCGCAATTTGAGCCGCGCCCTGATCGGCGTTCACCTGCCCGCCTACGGGGTAACGGCCGTAGCGCGCTTTCCAGGCTGGGAAAACCAAGAGGGCAACCAGGAATAAGAAGAAAATAGAACGCGGATAAACGCGGATGCGGCGGATAAACGCGGATTTTTCATTGGATTCATCCGCGAACATCCGCATGATCAGCGAAAATCCGCGACCTATTAAGACTGCCACCAGAGGCACAAGCGGCAGCAGGTAACGATCCCAGACGGGCACGGCCGTGAGCCAATGCAGCACCATATACCCCACCACAAAGGAGATGAGCAGCAGGTCTACCCGGCTGGTAGAATCATCTACCCGCCAGGAACGCCAGACCAGCCCTGTGAGCAGCAGGATAAGGGCGAGTAAGAGGATAGGGGGTACGGCCGTCACCCACAACTGCCCCCACGCGGTCAAACGGGGCCAGAGTTCCCACGACCAGGCCAGGCGCACGCCGCCATAGTTGCTAATTTGTGCTGACCAGAGCGACCGGCCGCCGGTACGGGCCACATCCCAAAGGAATACGGTCGTCAACACAGGCAGTACACCCATTAACCAACGCTGCCATTGGGCACGGCCGTAGCCCACCAGCCAGCCCACTCCCATTACCAGCGGCAGGAATAACAGCGCCTGATATTTAGTAGCCACAGCCAGCCCGAACAAAAAACCAGCGGTGACCGGTGGTCGGTAATTCGTAATCCGTAATCCGTAATCCGTAATCGGTGGTCGGTTTACGGCATATGGATGACGGATGAGGGCTAACGAAGCTACCAGCCAGAACGTCAACAGCGGGTCGGTGAAGGCGGTGGCGCTGAATTGGATGGCTAAGGGGAAACAGGCAACGACGAGAGCGGCCAACAATGCGCCACCTGTCTTGATCCGCGAAGGAGCGCCCGGTAGGGGCGGGACAGCCGGGCTATAACTTGCAGGAAACGCAGAAGGGAAGTCACCGGCTGTCTCGCCCCCCTCCCCAACATAGAGACAGCGGTAGAGCACGGCCGTAAGCGGCGCCAACCACACCGACGCCATAAAATTGGGCAGCCGCGCCGCCCATTCCACCGGGCCAGAGGGCAGATAAAAAAGCGCCTGCAAATAGAACAGCAAAGGGGGTTTGTCCACCGCCTGCGTCAGCAGCAGCGGCTCTTTCCAGGAGGCGATGTGCCGCGCCCAACTGGCAAACAGCGCCTCATCGGCGTGAAAGGAATTGGCAAATAAACCATGAACCCGCAGCCAGAATGCCAGCAACGATAGGCTCATTAGCCCCAGCCAATACCACCGTCTCTCGTTCATCACGCCGATTTATAACACGGCCGTCCATTTCTGCCCTGCCCTTAACCCACGCTTCCGCTATAATCCCCGTTTGTAGTAGGCGATTTATCGCCTTTTGCAGGCGATAAATCGCCTACTACGAACCATTGTGGTAAGGAGAAGAACATGAGCGAACCAACCCGTGAATCAGTCATAACCTTGCGCGAAGTGACAGAAGATAATGCCAGAGAAATTATGAAGTTGGAGGTAGGAGAAGCACAAAACAGGTTTGTGGCCCCCAATACTGTCTCCCTGGCGCAGGCTTATTTTGAGCGCGACAAGGCGTGGTTCCGCGCCATTTATGCCGACGAGACGCCGGTGGGTTTTATGATGCTGTATGAGGACCCCCGCGAGCCGGTCTATTATTTATGGCGGCTGATGATGGATGCGCGGTATCAGGGATTGGGCTACGGCCGTCGCGCCCTGGACTTACTCGTTGAATATGTGAAGACACGGCCGTCGGCCACCGAACTCAAAGTGAGCTACGTGCCCGGTGAAGGCAGTCCCGGCCCGTTTTATGCCCGATACGGCTTTGAGGAAACAGGCGAAGTGCATGATGGCGAAAACGTGATGATCCTGAAACTGGCCTATGCCGATGGCGAGGGGCCAAAACCGGCCTGGGGACGGCCGTTGACCCACATTGTCATGATCAAACTGAAAGACCCCACGCCGGAAAACATTGACGAAGCCATCGCCCAAATCCGCAGCATGGAAGGCAAAATTGAGGTGCTGAAATCACTGGAAGTGGGTAAAGATGTGGTACGCTCGGAACGCTCCTACGACCTGGCGCTCATTGCCCGCTTTGAAGACCGCGCCGGGCTGGAGGTATACAACACCCACCCGGTACACCTGCCGGTGCTGGCCTATATACGGGAACGAATGCGTGCGGTCACGGCCGTAGATTTTGAAAGCTAAATGGATACTTTTTTCTTCCCCCCCTTCTTTTTTCTGTTTTTCATCATCGCCATCGGCGAATTTATGCTCTCTGCTTTTTGGGTTCCCGTCTATTTTCGTTTTGGCATTCCGTTATACCGGCAAAGTTTCCAGCTTCCCCAAACACCCACCGACCTGGGCCAATACATCGCCACATTGGAGTCCCAATTACCTCGCGCCTGGTGGCAGGCGGCGGTGGTGTTCCGGGCATTGGGGCCAAATGAACTGGCTTTCCGGCAGCATATGGTAAAAAATTCCCGCAATGTGCTTCACGGCCGTGTCCTGTTCGATCCCCTCAACAACCGGCTATCCATCACCGGCCACCTTTACTGGACGTTCCTCCTATTTCCTCTGCTCTTCCTGGCAATGGGCATCTTTGAACTTTTCTTCCTGCCTTTTATTGCCTTTATTGTGTTCATTCTGCTGATCAACATTGCCCAACAGCGGCGGAGTTACCAGCGGGTGGCCACGGCCGTGCAAAACACCCTCAGCGCCACCCCCTGGCATGACGCTGCCCCCGAACCCACGCCATATGACCCCTTCGCCCCTTCACCTAACAAACTTCCAGGGCTTTCGTCCACAGAACTGATGCTGATGGTCGTTTTGGGCATCATGGCGTTTATAGCCATGGCCGTTTTCGCGGTATACTGGCTTGGCCGGTAAGAATTGGTCTGGCCTGTTTATATCGGCAGTTCATCAAACTAATTTCAACCC
>JAHBVI010000211.1 GCA_019637635.1 Anaerolineae bacterium | reverse complement strand
CGGAGGACGGTTCGCCGCCGCCAATGGGGACGGCATAGTAGCCAAATAGCTGGCTGAAGCCGTCCAGGGCAATAGGGCCCATGCCGATGATGAGAAAGACGAGGACGGGCAACGGCCGTATCCGCATCCGTGTGCGCAGCAAGCCATACAGCAATCCGCCAATCAGCACAAAGCCATAAATAGCCATATCGCGCTGGCACAGCGCCGTCTTGTAACCCAACTGCTCGTTGCCCACAAACCGGCGCGCTGCCAGGAAAAAGTTGGCCCAATTATCGGGGCTGGCCCCTTCAAACTCTTCGATGTCATCGGTGTACGCTTCCAGCGGTTTGTAGTTTGTGCCTGCCAGTTCACGGGGGTAGACGGGCTGCTCGCCAAAGAGGAAAAAGCTGCGCGAGGCCATCTGGTGGCACATGGGGCTGTAGACGGTGTAAATGACCCGCGCTGGCCCGGTCAGCCCGGCATTCATCAATATCGGGGCCAGGATAGGCAGGAAAACGTAAAGGGCAACAACGGTATTAAACACCGCCAGCCAGTGACGGCTAAACCAATAGGTAAACTTGTCCGCGCCCAGCGCGATGTTTTGTGACGTGTTGTTTTGTGGGGGACCATCCATAGCCGCAAGTATAGAGGAAACGATGGGGGCTGAACAGTAACTAAAGAAACGCCTGTTTGAGAAAGGCGAGGGTGCGTTCCCAGGCAAGCCGGGCGGCGGGTTCATTGTAGGCGTCCGTCCGGTCGCGTTCAAAGAACCAATGCCCGACGCCTGGGTAGTGGTAAAACGCCACCGCGCGTCCGGCCGAGGTCAGGGCCGATTCTAGCCATTCCACGTTTTCTTTCGGCTCATAGGGATCAGTTTCGGCAAAGTGTCCCTGGTAGGCGGCGCTGGCCTGGGCAAAGTCGCCATCACCCGTACCATAGAACAGCACCACGGCGCGCACCCGCACCGGTTCTGCACCGGACAGCCGCAGCGCATAATACGCCCCCAGCGAGAATCCCACGACGCCGATGTCCTGGGAATTGGCTTGTGTGTGTTCCCACAGAAGGTCAACGGCCGTGGCCATGTCAGCTATTACGGTTTCCTGACGGCCGTCCAACTCACCGGCCAACACCTCAGCCTCGGCAATCGTCGTCGCCACTTTGCCATGATAGAGATCAGGCGCAAATGCCACAAAGCCTTCCGCCGCTAACCGGTCGCAAACTTCCTTGATAGTGTCGTTCAATCCCCACCAGGGGTGCAGCACCAGGACGCCTGGCCCTTTGCCCTCGTGGGGAACAGCGAGATACCCATTTGCCATAAATTCTCCTTTAGCTCATCACTATAAAACAGACCACTCTCATGTCCAGCCTCAGCTATAAACTTCTCAAGGATAGTTACAAAGGCAGGGAGCGTATACGATTGGGCCAATCCTCAGGTCCACTGGCTAACCATATCAAAAACAAATCTTCGACAACTTGAGAAACGGGGAGTTTCTGTGAAACAATGAGAAGGCCAGAACTTTTCTCCGACAAGATAAATTGTCCAAAATACCGGGGCATTGTTTTGCGATCATGGGATACCAGGATTCAGCCTTGTCTGGCAGCCAATGCCAGCACATCGGGATCATTCAGACCAGCCAAACCAGCAGATCGTGCTGTTTGAAAATCAATGCCCGGTTCCAGGCGTAGCATAGCCCTGACGACAATCTGGTTTAAGTCAGCATCCGCCTGAAACCGGACCTTCATATTTAAGCCATTTGAATTTCCCGACGCACTTTTGCCAGCTTACGGGAAAATGTTGGATCGCTTGTTGCTCGTTGAAAGGCGTCGAATTCTGCCTCAGCCTGTGCCAGGTACGCATCAATTTTCTGGCGGTGACCTAAATAGTAGGTGATAACGCCATACACCTGCTCCAACTTCAGGACGGGAAAACATTCGGCGGCAATGGTCTCCGGGGATAAACCATCCAGAAAAGCAAAAATGACCGATTCCAATGAAACGCGCGAACCGGAAACCCAATACCCTTGATCATGTTGCTCAACATATTGCTCTATCATCAGCTGCGCCTTTTCCCTTGCCAGATGGGATGATGGCAACAATACACTTGATTGATTTGTTCGTCAACGAGGAAATGGGAGTACGGCCGTGCCCGACCACACACCGACAGGTGGCGAACCGGGCGTAACCCGGTGCGCAAGCCAGTGGCTTTAACTGTTAAGAGAAGTATGGAAAGAAGGGAGAGGGGCTACGGCCGTGCCCTTACTGACAAGGGCAAACTGGTTTCGCAAGGGGGGGATTTCAAGCTAAACACCACCCTATCAAAATGCCGTGGATGATTGGGGTTTTCATAGCCTACTCCTTTATTGGCCGCTTATTGGACGCTCCCTATAGTCTCCGTCAGGTATGCCTCAATTTGGGGGGCGGCTAACATGCCACGATGGATGGCGGTGATTTCCCCGTCGGCATTGATGAAAAAGCTAGACGGGAACAGGCGGTTCACGCCGTACAGATCGGCGACCATGCCTTCACTGTCCAGCAAGGGGGTAAAGGTGAGACCCATGTCGTCGTAGAAAAATTTGCGCACGACCTGAGGCGATTCAGCCTGGTTGAGCGCCAGGATGACCAGGCCGTCCGCCTGGTATTGGCTGTGGGCAGCTTGCAGTTCGGGCATTTCCAGGCGGCAGGGGGCGCACCAGGTGGCCCAAAAGTTGAGGATGACGGGACGGCCGTGAAAATCCGCCAGCCGCACCACATTCCCGTCTAAATCCACCAGGGCAAAGTCATAGGCCGGGTCGCCGGTTGTCAGGCGGTCGCTGGGAAGCTGTACCAGCCCTGTCCGGGAAGCGGTATTGGCGGGCACTTGTTCCAGGAAAGAGGATTGGGGCGGGGACACGGCCGTAGCCCCCCACCCACTGCCAAAGATAAACAAAGCCAGCGCCAGCCCCAGCAAAAAAAAGCCGGCAATGAGGAAGAGAGGGCGATGGGTACGGCCGTGAGCCTGAACGGGTTTTTGTTCTTGGGGAAGAGACATAAAATCGAAATGGTTGAGTGGTTGAGTGGTTGAGTAATTGGATAATTACGCAATTACCCAATTACCCTCTTTTAACGGCTAAAGAAGTTCACAATCACTTCTTCAAACTCGACCAGCCTTTCCGCCAGGGGGTTATTGACCAGCAGCCCGTTAATGAACGTCAGCGAGCCGTTGAGCATGAGCAGGGCAATAAGGATAAACAGCGCGCCGCTGATCAGTTGCGTACTGTGCAAATGCACAGTGGTGCGCTGGCTGCCTGTACTGGTAAACGTCCACAGCGCCGCGCCGGCCACCGCCAGCAGCAGCAGCCCCAGTTCATATACCAGCGTCATCTCCTGCCCCGCCAAAACCGGGTAAGAGCGGAACAGATACTCCACCACTGCCACCAGAATGCGCCAGATCGCCAGCGCCCAAATCAGCGCCACCACGAACATATGCGTATCCCATTCCCACCCTTTGCCGCGCAGCAGCTTCCAAAAGGTACTCTGGCGGCTGAGATGCCCAAAAAAGGTGGAAACAATGAGCAGCGGCAGCCCTAACCCTAACGTGTAGATGAACAGCAGCGACATACCGCGCCAGACCGTGTCCGTGTAATAAGCCAGCGTTGTTACCGCGCCCAAAATGGGGCCAATACAGGCCGTCCAACCAATGGCAAAGGTCAGGCCAAAGATATATGAACCGCCTAACGTGGCGCTGCGCGGCTCCGCCCCACCGCCGCCGCTGGTATCTACGCCGGTAAACCCTTTACCGAGCAGACTCAACACGCCCATGACCATAATCACCGAACCGCCCACAATCATCAAGATGGCCTGGTTCTGGCCCAACACCCGCCCCAGCACAAAGCCGGCCGCACCGAACAAGGTGAAAGTTGTCGTCAGCCCCAGAATGAAAGCCAGGGTGTTGGCGGCAATCTGGGAACGGCCGCTCTGAAAGGCAAAAGCAAAATAAGCGGTCAGCACCGGCAGGGTGCAGGGAGAAAGAAAACTGAGCAGGCCGCCACCGAAAGCCAACAGCGCCAACAGCGCATACGGTTGGGTTTGCAGGCCAAATTGCAGGCGGTTGGGGTCGTTGCTCTGGTTAAACGCGCCAAAGATGAGCAGGAGGAGTACGGCCGTGACCACCCCAATCACCAATTTTTGCCCACTCGAAAGCGCCTGCCACCGCCCCGGTAAAGTTGTCGTCTTCTGCATAAAGCAACCTCTCTGTCTAATAAAATCTACTCATTAGACACATCGCCCACACACCATCTTACAAAGATTAAGAGATTGGAGATTAGAGATTAAGATGTGACCAATCGCCAATCGCTAATCTCCAATCTCCTCTTCCTGTAACAACTGCGCCATCAACTGCAAATCTTTCTGCAAATTCCGCTGCCGCACCGCCAGCGTCACAATATAACCCAACGAAATCAGCCCCATCACCGCATATCCCAACAGCAAATAATCATTAAACCGGTTAGGGTTGCTGATTTGCAACCAGGGCAATACAAACATCCATAAAGCCATCATCCTCATCCTCCTTGCAAACGGGCCGCCACCCGCATTTTTAGCGTCGTCACCTGATCCTTCAGTAGTTGCAGCCGAATACGGTTCATCAGCCAGGCCAGATAAATGAGCGAAAAGGAGACCACATTCACCGTCAGCGTAATCCCCATGCGCATCGAGGCCAGACCGGGGGCGATGTCCTGTAACCCCTGTTCCGCCCCCTGCGCCGACTCCAACGTGCCGCCAAAGACCACCGGATGAATATCACGCCAGATGCGAATGCTGACATAGGCCAGGATAATGGAGACAAACGACACAATGACGTACACGGCCGCAAACCGCCCCCGCTTCTCCTCATCCTCAATCGCCCCGCGCAGCATGAAATAAGCGGCATAGACCAGCCAGGCAATGGTAATCAGCGTCAGGCGTGGACTCCATTCCCACCAGGTATTCCAGGCCGGTTTACCCCATACCGACCCCGCCGCCGTCGTCACCGTCAGAAAGACCAGCCCCACTTCCACCGAGGAGAGGGCGATGGTGTCCCAACGGCGCTGCGGCCGCCAGAGGTACAAGACGCCGGCGACCAACGCCACAAAAAAGGCGATGGACCCCACCCAGGCTGTGCCCACGTGAAAGTAAAAAATGCGCTGCACATTGCCCATCGAACGTTCTATTGGCGCATACAAAAAGATAAAGCCAATGCTCACCAGCAACGCCAAAAAGGCCAGCATATTCAATATGGTCACAGTCCGGTTCAAGCGTGTGATATTCATAAACCTCACTCCTTTTGAGAATGGAGATTAGAGATTAGAGATTCAATCAATCTCCGGTCTCCAATCTCTACTCTCTAACCTCACGACTCCACCAAAAACGGATACGAAAAAAAACCAACAGCCAGGATGGCCAGGTCGTAAGCAGCGATCAACGAGATACTGCTATTGACGGTTTCCATCTGTGGCTGCAAAGAGACGATTTCGGCGGTGGCGATGGCGGCGGGTAAGATCAACGGCAGCACAATGGGCAGCAGCAAGATCGGCAGCAGCACTTCCCGCGAACGGGTCTGGATAGTCATGGACGTGACCAGCACCCCGGCGGCTACATACCCAATGGTACCCAAAAACAGAACCAGTAAGGCAGCCGGCTGCCAGAACGGTTTATTAAAGAAGATGGTAAAGATAAACACCAACGCCACTTCCAACAGCAGCGTAAAAATGGTGACGCTGATCACCTTGGCCAGGTAAATACCGCGCCGATCCACCGGGGCAATTAACAGGGCGTCAATCGTCTGATTCTCCCGCTCAATAGACAGCGAACGGTTCAGCCCCAACGTGCCGGCCAGGATGATGGTAGCCCACAACAGGCCGGTGGACACCTGGCGGGCGGCGTCCAGGTCGGTACTCAGGGCAAAGTTGAACATGACGACGACGACGAGCGAGAACATGAGCATGACGCTTGAGGTCTGGCGGGTGTGCTGCTCAATGCGTAAATCTTTCCAGACGATAGACCACACGGCCGTCCAGAAAGAAGATGTGGTCGCCTGAGGCCGCGCCACCGGTACCTCCCGGCTATGCTCAGCCACTTGCCACCTGCACAATGGGCGGGGCAGACCTGACAGGTTTTTTAAAACCTGTCAGGTCTAACGTTACCTGCCACTTGCTACTTGCCACCGGCCACCTCCCGCCGCCCCGTATGGGCGGCATACATCTCTAAAAATTCACCTGACGTCACATCCTGGCTGTTCAGGGAAGCCACAATTTTGCCCCGGTTCAGGATGGCAATGCGGTCGCACAAATCCAGGCCATGCACCAGATCGTGGGTGATGAGGAGGATGGTACGGCCGTCCGCCTTCTCCCGCAGCAGCAGATCATCCAACAACTGTGCCGCGTCCTGGTCTAGCCCCGTGTACGGTTCATCCAACAGTAGCACCTCCGGCTCATGCAGCGTGGCCCTGGCAATCGTCAGGCGCTGCATCATGCCCCGCGAAAAGGTGCGCACCGGGTCACGCTGCCGCGCTGCCAGCCCCACCTGCTTCAAGGCGCGGCCAATCCGCGCCTCGGCATCGGGCACACTGTACAGCCGGGCATAAAAATGCAGATTTTCCGCCGCCGTCAGGTCGCCATACAACAACGTCTGGTGGGAAACCAGGCCAATGTACCGCCGCACCCGGTCGCCATGCTGCGGCAGCGCCCAACCGCCGATCTTGACTTCACCCGCTGTCGGCTTGAGCAACGTCGCCACAATGCGCATGAGCGTAGATTTGCCGGCGCCATTAGGCCCAACCAACGTCACAAACTCACCGGGGGCCACGTGCAACTGCACCCCCCGTAAAACCGGCGTGACGCCATAATTTTTGACCAGCGCGGCGATTTGAATCATGCGCCTATTTTAGAGTGTTACCGGGGGCGGGCAAGTGACATTCATCAACGATGCAGATGCCGTCTACCATTTGCTATATTCCCTGTTAAACTTAGCTTCCGAGGAGGCAACCAATCAATCACCACAAATTCGTGTAATTCGTGGCAATCAAAAGAGGTAAAACCCGATGGCGCGAAAGAAAGTGACCGTCTTAGATTTGCAGAAACGCAAAGAGCAAAAAATCCCCATCACCATGCTCACCGCCTACGACTATTCCGGCGGGGTGCTGGTCGATCAGGCGGAGATTGACATCATCCTGGTGGGCGACTCGTTGGGCATGGTCATGCTGGGGCACGAAAACACCGTCGCCGTGACCATGGACGAGATGCTGCATCACGGCCGCGCCGTTGCTCGCGGCGCGAAGCACCCGTTTCTGGTGGGCGATATGCCCTTCATGTCTTACCAGATTGAACTGGCGGAAACGGTGCGTAATGCCGGCCGTTTCCTCAAAGAAGCGGGCATGGACGCCATCAAGCTGGAAGGCGGGCGGGATGTGGCGCCGGCAGTGCAGGCCATCGTCCGGGCGGGTATTCCCGTTATGGGGCATATTGGCCTGACGCCGCAAACCATTTCGCAGTTGGGTGGCTTCAAAGCGCAGGGCAAAACGGCCGTTGCCGCCCACCGCCTGCTGCAAGACGCCCTCATCCTGGAAGAAGCAGGCTGTTTTGCTATCGTCCTGGAAGCCGTGCCCGCCCCGGTCGCCGAAGCCATCAGCCAACGGCTGCGCATCCCCACCATTGGCATTGGCGCGGGCGCGGGCTGCGACGGGCAGGTGTTGGTTTACCATGACCTGCTCGGCCTGTTCGACCGTTTCACACCCAAATTCGTGAAACAATACGCCCGCCTGAACGAAGTCATCGTCAGCGCCCTGAACGCCTACCGCGAAGATGTGGTCAACGGCCGTTTCCCCACCGACGAACACATCTACCCCATGCCAGAAGCGGAAGTGGCCGCGTTCCGGCAAATGTTGGAAGAAAAACCGTAATCCGTAAATCCTAATCCGTAATCCGACGGTCTACGGATTACGGATCACGGATTACGGATTACGGATCACGGATTACGGATCACGCCCCTCCTATGAAAATCGCCATCATCGGCATCGGCGCTATGGGTAGTTTGTTTGGGGCACATTTGCACCCGTTGGCAGATGTGACCCTGCTGGGCGAATGGCCGGAGCAGTTAGCCACCCTGCGCGAAAATGGGCTGCTGGTGGAAATGACCGACGGCCGTACCTTTCGCACCCCCCTGCGCGCCACCAACATCATCGCCGACGTCTCCCCCGCCGACCTGGCCCTCATCCTCGTCAAAAGCCACAAAACCGCCGCCGCCGCCAACGTCGCCCGGCAGCTATTGGCCGAAGACGGGCTGACCCTGACCCTGCAAAACGGCCTGGGCAATCTGGAAACACTCGCCCACGAACTGACGCCCCACCCGGCTGCTCTAGGCGTTACCTCCGCCGGGGCGGCCATGGCCGGGCCGGGGCACGTGCGCGTGGCTGGGATGGGGCACACCTACCTGGCCCCACCCACCGGGCCGGGTGCGCGCGTCACATTGGCGGAAGTGGCCGCCTTGTTCCAACAAGCCGGTTTCCCCACCGACCTGACGGACAACCCCATCAGCCTGGTGTGGGGCAAACTGGCCATCAACGCCGGGATCAATCCGCTGACGGCCCTGCTGCGTGTACCCAACGGCTATCTGGCCGAAGAGCCGGCAGCGCAGACGATTATGTTTCAGGCGGCCAACGAAGCCGCCGCCGTCGCCCAGGCGCAGGGCATCAGCCTGCCCTACGCGGACGCGGCCCAACGCGCCCTGGACGTGGCACGGGGCACGGCCACTAACCAATCCTCTATGCTGCAAGACATCTTGCGCGGGGCGCGCACGGAGATTGAGGCGATTTGTGGCGCGGTGGTACGCTACGGCCGTGCATACCGCGTGCCCACGCCGGTGAATGAGGTGTTGTTGGCCGAGATTAAGAAATTGGAGATTGGGAGATTGGAGATTGGGAGATTGGAGATTGATCGCGCCGCCTTAATCTCTCATCTGCAATCTCAAATCTCCAACATAAGTAACCAAACGGAGGCGAGGCTTTAGCCGTTTTTCGGCTAAAGCCTCGCCTCCGTAAAAAT
>JAHBVI010000210.1 GCA_019637635.1 Anaerolineae bacterium | reverse complement strand
CCTTCATCCACAACCAGGGAAGTATTTGGAAATTGAACCCGGCGTAGAAATGTACTATGAAGAGCGGGGCGAGGGGTCGCCGCTGATCTTCATTCCCGGCTGGACGTTTACCACAGAACTATTTGAAAACCAATTGGCCCACTTTGCCAAAAGCCATCGGGTTATAGCCATTGATCCTCGCAGTCACGGCCGTTCCACCGTCACCTTGCATGGCAACAACTACACCACCCACGGCACTGACCTGGCAAAATTCATCAAGGCGTTGGAGCTAAAGGATGTGGTGCTGACCGGCTGGTCGTTTGGCTGCCTGAACCTGTGGGAATACATCCGGCAGGAGGGGCTGGGCAATGTGAAGGCAGTGGTCTGCATTGACCTGTCGCCCAAACCGCTGTCTGTGCAGGACGGCGACTGGGTGGAAGGGCCGCTGGATGAAATTGGCGGCGCGTACAACGCCTATCTGTCCTCGCCGCAGGGGCAGCGCGACTTTGTGGCCTACTACGCCACGGAGGTGATGGTGCAGCGGGAACTGACGCCCGCGGAACTGTTCTGGATTATCGAGCAGTCGTTGAAGACGCCCTATTACGTCGCCAGCAACCTCTTTGCCTCTGGCATGTTCTCCGACTATATGGCGGAAGCGAAGCTGGTGGATGAGACCATTCCGGCGCTGTACGTCATTGCCGAACATTGGGCGGACACGGCCGTGCCCTTTGTGCAGCGCCATTTACCTAATACGAAGACGGCCGTGTTGGGCGGCCATATGATGTTCTGGGAACACGCCGACCGTTTCAACCAACTCCTGGCTAATTTCCTGGCGGCGTAATTGGGGTCTCACTTCATTCTGGCCCTCAACTCGCAAGCGTTCGGTTTCTCTGGAGACCTGACAGGTTTTGTCCATAGTACAAAACCTGTCAGGTCTGAACGTTTACCCTGACTTATTGACTTCCCCACCTCACTTCCTATAATTGCCCCAACCTGGCGGATTTCACCTGCACCGTGCAGACCTGACAGGTTTATTACTGGTTCAACTTGAGACTTTGTGGGTCAAAACCTGTGTGGCCTCTTGGGGAACTGAACGCTTACTGCACGCTTACAGAAGGTTGGATGATGGAACGCTTTTTCTTTGGTAATGATGACAATTGGGATGACGATGACTGGGATGATGACGACTGGGATGATGAAGAAGGTTGGGACGATGAGGAGTGGGACGACGAAGAGTTTGACGGCCTGCCCACCGATCTCATCGAGATGATGCAAGCGGCCCAGGCGGCCGAAGTAGAACAACTGGATCACGCCCTGCGCCAATTGACGGTGAAGGATCTGCGCCAGATCGCTCAGCGACGTGGCTGGCGGCTAATGGGCACAGCCAAAGACGACCTGGTGGAACAGATGCAAACGCTGCTGCTGGAAGCGCGGCAAGACCCCTATATGCTGGCCGGTCTGTCAGAAAAGGGGCGCGAGCTGCTGGCCGCCGCCCACACCCTCTTTAACATCAACAACACCATCTTTCAAGACCAATGGGAATACCTGTGGCGCGAGGTGCTGAAACACAAGGAGCCAATGGCCCCGGCCGTGCAAGAATTGGAAAACTATGGGCTGATATACCGCTGCCGCAGTCATGGCGAGGATGTCCACCACCATCCCATCCTTAATATGCCAGAGTACCTGCTGCCGGTGGTGGCCCTCATTCCCCGGCGCAAAGCCAGCATCTCCCCTTTGAAACGCAGCCTGCCGGCAGCACGGCCGTTTCTGGAAAACGTAGAAGCGGTTGTCAACTACCTGGCCGCCGGTGGTTTGCTGCGCCTGACATCGCCGGTCGGTGAGCAAGACCCCGAAGGGCATCATTCACCCTGGGTGGGCAACTGGCCGTATTTGCCGGAAGAAGTCAAAAAACTGTCGGCCTATAACCTGTACCGCGCCTTCTATGAGCAGCACGTGTTAACCGTGCCCATTCGCCGCCAGCTTGTGGACGTGGAAAGCTGCCCGTCGTTGGTCACGGCCGTTGGCGACGCCAACACCCTGAGTTGGATTCTTTCCCTCCTGCAAGGTCTACAGGTGTTGACGATGGATGAAACGCTCACCGTGTTGCTTTCCCCGGAGAGATGGAACATGCTCGTCAGCCTGCCCCGGCAGCAGCTTCTCGGCTCCCTCTACCAGATTTGGGGCGTACACGTCGGCGATGTGTGGGAACTGCGCGCCGTCATCAACCGGGCGCCAGACATGACCATCTGGCGGCTGGCCGAAGCCGAAATGCCCTATCAGGCGCTGCTCATGGAATTGATTGTAGGGCGGCAAACCGTACTCCGCCTGTTACGAGGGCTGGCCGAAGACGAAAAACGGCAAGATGAATGGTTTAGCCTGTCTGACTTTGTCCGTGAGTTATACCAGATTCGGCCAACACTTTTCTACAATATGTTGACGCCAGAAGCCTGGGGCTTCCGGCAAGGCGGCCAACCATTTAATCCTGAAAAAGAAGGCGACTGGCTGAAAACCAGCGGCCAGATGGTACGCGCCGAAATCTGTGGGCCGATGTATTGGATGAACATGGTGGAACTGCGCGGCAGCCCGGATGATGTGGTCGCCTTTCGCCTGACGGACACGGGGCGCTTCTTATTGTCTCCGGCAGCGCCAGACACGGCCGTGCCCCAAAGCACCTCCCCCGGCGAAGCCATCTGGCTGGACGACCGCACCGTGCAAATCTCCCCCGGCTATGAGATGGGCGGTTTTCTGGCGCTGATGACGCAGCTAGGCACGGCCGTGCCCAACCAACCCTTCACCTACCGCCTGGATGGCGCCGGCCTGGAAAAAGCATTCATCGCCGGGGAGTCGCCGGATACCCTCAACCGTATCTTTTTAGAATCCGGCTGGCGGCTGCCCGACGCCGGCCTGGAATATCTGGAAGAGGTGTACCGCCGTTTTGGCCTGGCTCACCTGTATGATGACCTCACCGTCATCGAATTCAGCGACGACATGGCCCTGCCGGAACTGCGCGCCGCCGGTTTGCTGGATGACTGCCTGGTGCATGAATTCTCCCACCGCCTGATCGCCATTCGCCCGGAGATGGTGCCAACGCTGCTCACCCGGTTGGAAGGGCGCGGTTATACCCCTCGTGTAACGGAGGCTGTTTCCTGATGAGCCAACCTCCTGTGAATACAAAAGCGATCCTGGACGGCTACAACGCCGCCACCATTAAAGAGATGCTAGTAGACCTGGGCCAAAAGCCCAAAATAGCCAAAGGGGATAATGTGCCCTGGTTGGCGGGCCAATTTGCCCAGCCGCCGCGTGTGCAGGGTGAATTAAGCCGGTTAAATGAACTGGAGAAAATTGTACTAGCGCGCCTGCACCAGAAAAACGGCCGTCTCAGCCATACCCGGCTGCGGCAGTTATTGAGCCATCACACCGATTTGCTGCAAAAGTCACGGCCGTCCAATCACGTTATCTTTGTTAATGGCGCGCGCCAGCCCGCTTTTGAAGCCAACCCGCACTATAAGGGAAAACCATCGTTTGAAGACTTGCTGGCCGGGCTGGCCCGCAAGGGGTTGGTTTTCAGCCAACAGCCGCTGGAAGACAGCCGCACCACGCTAGACTGGTTGCACGGCCGTACCATCCTCCTGCCCGATTACGTCCGCGCCCACCTGGACGCCATCCAACTGCCCGAACTGCCCAACCCGGCCAGCATTGAACCGGCGCATACAGTCCGTGGTTCCAGCCAACATTTTTTGCGCGATGTGGGGCGCTACGGCCGTTACCTGCGCCGTAAAGGGAAACTGAACCTCACTACCCAAAACCAGCTATACAAAGATGACCTGAAAGCAATTGCCGCCGAGATGAGCTTCAAAACCGACCTGGGCAGTGGCAAAAAAGAGACCGATAACGGCCGTCTTTACTTTCTGCGTGGCCTGATGCCCAAATTGGAACTGGCCCGGCAGCGGCATCCCGGCGAGGCGTTAACGGCCGTGCCCGACGCCCCCTTCTGGCAATTTGACCTGTCCGAACGCGCCCAACTGGCCTTCTACGCCTGGCGCGACGAGGGCGCCTGGTATGAGCTGCCCAACCTGCGCCATTTCCAGCGCGGCAACCGCACCGACTTTGCCCCCCAAGGGCTGGTAGAGACCCGCAAGGTCATTTTGCGCCACATAGCCGAAATGGGTCGCGGCTGGATCAGCCTGGCGGAGTTGATCGAATCCATCAAAGAGGAAGATTACGGCTTCCTCTTTAAGGAGCGCAAAGTCAGCTATTGGAGCTATTACGGCCAGTACCAATCCTCCCCTTATCTGGGAAACAACAACCCCTATGGCGTCACCTTTGGCGACTTCAAAGATGAAAAAGATGGCTGGAACAAGGTGGAGGCTGACCTGATCAACCACGTCATGGCCGGGCCGCTGCACTGGATGGGGCTAGTAGATTTGGGCTACATGCAAAAGCCGCCGGTAGATTTAAGTGGCAACCAAAAAGTGGACGGCTACCGCCTGACGCCCATGGGCGAATGGCTGTTGGAATTGGGGCCAAAGCCGGAATTTGCCGCCGGTGAAGGCAACGTGGTGGTACAGCCCAATTTTGAAGTTGTGGTCATGGCCCCGTTTGACGATGAGGTGCTGCTGGCGCTCGACCACTTTGCCCGCTCCATCAAAGAAGGCGACCACGTCATCACCTATGAGATCAACCGCGCCAGCGTCTACAACGGTCAGAAACACCACTGGTCGGTGGAGCGCGTCATTACCTGGCTGGAAACGATCAGTAAACAGCCATTGCCGCAAAACGTGCGCCGCAGCCTGGAAGAGTGGGAGGCGCTGCACCAGCGCATCACCGTTCGCCAGCGCGTGCGCCTGCTGGAAACGGCCTCCCCAGCCGTCGCCGACCAGCTAGAGCCAGTGCTGGGCGATCTGGCCCACCGCGCCGCCCCCACCGTTTTTCTGGCCAAAGAAAAGGGGGAGCGCCTGACGCAAACGCTGCGCCAGGAAGGCTGGCTACCACTGCGCACCGCCGCCGGAGTCACGGCTGCACCCAACAGCGTCACCATTGACCGCGACGGCCGTGTGGCCTACACCCACCGCACCCCCAGCATCTACGCTCAGGGCGTCATCACTCCGCTCAGCGTAGACACAGGTCACGGCCGTGAACTCACTTCCACCCAGGTGAAAGCGGCCGTCTCCGGCAAGAAAAACCTGGAACAACTGCTGGCGGCGCTGACGGCCGTTCACACCGGCCCCCTGCCAGACACCCTGGTAGTCAAACTGAAGGCGTGGAGCCATTACTACGGCAACGCCCACCAGGAAACGCTGACGCTGATCGAATTTAAGGACAGCGCCACCCGCGACGAACTGCTGGATGACCCCGAACTGGGCCAATACCTGACCCCATTCACCGCCCCCACCCGTGCCCTGGCCCTCGTCCCGTCTAAACACGAAACCACCGTCCACGCCCTGCTGGCAGAACGGGGCGTGAAGATTGAAAAAGGAATAAAAAAATGAGATTGGAGATTGTGTAATCTCCAATCTCCAATCTCTGCTCTTGAAAAAGATATGTACAACCCCCAAAACCCCCTCATTGTGCAAGGCGACAGCACGGTGTTGTTGGAAGTAGACAACGGCCGTTACCCGGAAGGGCGGGATTTGCTGGCTCGTTTTGCCGAATTGGAAAAAAGCCCGGAATACATTCATACCTACCGCATCAGCCCCCTGAGCCTGTGGAACGCCGCCGCCGCCGGGCTGACGGCCGAAGCCATTTTGGCCGGCCTGGAAGATCTGGCCAAATATCCCCTGCCAGACAATGTGCGCCACGACATCCGCGATTACATCAGCCGGTACGGGCTGGTGAAACTGGTGCGGCAAAATGACGACCTGCTGCTGGTCGCCAGCGATGCGTTGATCGTTACCGAACTGGCGCGGCATAAACAGTTACGGCCGTATATCGCCACCCAACTCGATCCCTGCACCCTGCGCCTGGACCCGGCCCGGCGTGGGCACATCAAACAAGCCCTGGTCATCATTGGCTACCCCGCCGAAGACCTGGCCGGTTACGTAGAAGGCGAAACGCTCACCTTCAACCTGCTGCCCATCACCGGCCAAAACAAACCGTTCAAACTGCGTGATTACCAGTACACGGCGGCGACCACTTTCCACGCGCAGGGCAGCGCCAGCGGCGGCAGCGGCGTCATTGTGCTGCCCTGCGGCGCAGGCAAAACGATGGTGGGCATGGCGGTGATGAACCAGTTACAAACCAACACCCTCATCCTCACCCCCAGCACGGTGGCCGCCCGGCAATGGATTGACGAACTGCTGGATAAAACCAGCCTGGCCCCGGAACAGGTGGGTGAATATACCGGCTCCCGCAAAAGCATCAAACCAGTGACCATCAGCACCTACCAGACGATGACCTTCCGCAAACGGGGCACACGCGGCCGTGACCTGCCCCTGCATGAAGAATTCCCCCACTTCTCCCTCTTTAGCGAACGGGATTGGGGGCTGATTGTCTACGATGAAGTCCACCTGCTGCCCGCGCCCGTGTTCCGCGTCACCGCCGAATTGCAGGCACGGCGGCGGCTGGGGCTGACGGCCACGCTGGTGCGTGAAGACGGCCAGGAAGAGGACGTCTTTTCCCTGATCGGCCCCAAGAAATATGACGTGCCCTGGCGCGAACTGGAAAAACAGGGCTGGATTGCCACCGCCCACGTCACCGAAGTGCGCATCCCGCTGCCGCCAGAGACCCGTGTGGCCTACGCCATTGCCGAAGAGCGGGAAAAGGCGCGCATCGCCGCCGAAAACCCGGAAAAGCTGACGGTACTGGACCAACTGCTGGCGCGTCATTACGGCGACCACATCTTGATCATCGGTACTTACCTGGGGCAGTTAGACGAGGTGCAGCGGCGGTATGGCTTCCCGCTGATCACCGGCAAGACGCCGGTGAAGCAGCGGCAGGAGTTGTTGGGGGCGTTTCGAGACGGCCGTATCCCCACCCTCATCATCAGCAAAGTGGGCAATTTTGCCATTGACCTGCCTGAAGCCAATGTGATGATCCAGATCAGCGGTGCATATGGCAGCCGCCAGGAAGAAGCGCAGCGGCTCGGCCGTATCCTGCGCCCCAAGCAAGAAAACAGCCTGGCCTACTTTTACACCCTGGTCAGCAAAGACAGCAAAGACCAGGAGTTCAGCGCCAACCGCCAGCGCTTCCTGACGGAACAGGGCTACCGCTACCACATCCTCTACGGCGACGAGATTGCCGACTACGTACCGCCGGATCGGTAGAAACCATCCATTTATGGGCCTTCAGGTATCATCTCAATAACTGGAGGTGAGAGGAGTGCGCATCCTCAGATGCGCATCTGAGGATGCGCACTCCTCCACGAGATATTGAGAAGCCACCTTTTTTGTACAGTAAGAACCATGATTTCTCACATATCCCTTGTGGATTTTCTGGTCTGCTGCCCCAGAAACAGGTGCAGTTGGGCGGCGTGTTCCTGCACGTGCCGCAGCGTGTAAATAAACAACTCGCCATAGGGAACTTCGCCCCAGGGGAACTGGCACAGCCGGTAAGCCTGTTCGGTGGTCAGCGTGCTGATCGTCTCCTGATACTTTTGGCGGCACTGTTCCAGGTAGTCTAGCAGTTCGTCGCGGGTATAGGTGCGCGGCAAGGTTTCGTTGGCCTCCATCTCCACCAGGTCAAAGGGCGCGGGCGGCATGAATCCCTCTTCCGCCCCGGTTAAATACAGGTCTAGCCAGAACAGGGTGTGGTAGCCCAAATACCAGAACTTGGAAAACCCTTTCGCCACCCATTGGTCCGGCTCATCAGCCCACAACGGCGCCTCCCAGAATTCATCCGGGCAATCCCGCAGGGCGTCGCGCAAGGAGTCAATCGCCACGCTATATTGCCGCCATAACATTTCACCATCAATAATCAACATCGTCTAATCCTCCGCGTTCTCAGACATGACAGGTTTCCAAAACCTGTCATGTCTCATATCACTTCAAGGTGTATCGTCACTGTGTCGCCTTCTTCCAGTTTTTCGGCTTTGCGTACCGTTGTTTTGATGGGCACGATATAACCGCCGTTTTTGGGAAACAGGGAAGTTTTAAACTCGGTTTGGCCTATCCGCACTTTCACCGGAATCATGCCCCAGCCATAGGTGACAAAACCTGATACCGCTTTCAGGTCGCCACACTGCTCGGCCGGCACGGTTACAAAATGATGCGGCGCGGGGCCTTTCCAAAACCAGATTTTGCCGCTAAATTCGATGATCATAAGAACTCTGACCTCTAACCACTAGAACCCACGTTCCAGGAACTCAATCGCTTGCTTCGGTGTCACTCGTTCCAGATGGGTAGTGATCCCGAAGAGGTCATCGGCCGCGGCTGGCCCACTCGCCGTTTCGCGGAAGAGGCCACCACAGCCGTGACATTCCCGGAGACAACGGGACCGCAACGGCCGTGCCAACACCGTTGAAAAGCTATCAGTGGAATCAGACATGGCCTCTCGTCCTTTTCGGTCCCTCCAGCGTCCGTCGAACGGCCGCTTCAGCCGCGCGGCGGGTGCAGCGGAGTACCTTCGAGAGCAAACCCGTTTGTGTGCGGTTCCCCTCCGCCGGCGGAGAAGCCGCGTCGCTTGCAACCGATGTTGGGCGGCGGCACCACAACACAGTTTGCATTGGGGTACCCACATCATTCCGCCTATACTTTCCGAAACAAGTATGCGTTCCCCGTCTTTTTGTAGCCAATCCCCTTTTGAAGTTTTTCCAAATACTCTTTCGTCACTTGCATCGGTGGTTTTGGCACAAAGTACTCATCAAGGTTTGTCTCGCGAATGTGATACTTTCCTTTTCGCAAAAAGAACACCGCAATTAGTTGATATTCGCTATCAATAGCCGCAATACCGGCATCACCGTGACTGTTATTGGCTAGCAGCAACCCACCTGTTTTGAGATACTGCTTACAATATTGCCCCACAAACCCGGCATACTGAGAAATCAACAAGTCAAAACTATCTGGGTCTTCGTCAAACCCATTTCTGTAATCAGCAAAATGATACCGAACTTGAGCGATTTGTGAGTAATTCTTTTTTTGAGCGATAAACTCATAAATATCGGGAACATCAAAGAATTGTCTTGCTTGTCTGTCGTTATCTACATAAACGACATCTGGAAACACAAAAGAGGGCGTGATATGCACAAAACTGCCTGGAT
>JAHBVI010000021.1 GCA_019637635.1 Anaerolineae bacterium | reverse complement strand
TAATAGCCATTTGCATCCAAAAGCGTAAGATAAACAGCGGTTTTGTTATCGGCAGGTTTCACCGTCACGGAGATAATATCCCCGACCTGCAACGCTAACTGCCAGATTGTTGCTGTGGCCGTGTTCCTCTGCACGGTATCGCCAACCTGAACGGCTGGCAGGTTCCGCGCTAACGTCAGCACATAAGCACCAGAACTGCCGCCAAAACCAGTGGTACTGATGAAGTATGCGCCGCTTTCCGGCACGGAGAGGACGATGAGGGAGTTCAAACTGCCGCCGGAGTCATCGTTGACAGCAATAATGGTACCTTGCTCATCCAAAACTCTTAACAACGGATCCAGCCTGCCTTCTTCGGCATTCATGATAATGGCAACCACCTCCCCCGCCTGACCATCAAAACGCCACATGGGTTGTTTTGCCGTGGTTGACCGTTGTGGCTGATTGAATGGGACAGCCTGGTCCGCCGTAGCGATGAGCAACTGGCATGATTCCGTGATATTGATAGAGAAACACATGGTGTTGTACAGATTGGTTAGTTTTTGCCTGAAAGCGGGTTGCAACACTAATGGCAAGGCTGCTATCTGTGGTGTGAGCGTTCGCAAATCGGCCAGCGCCGCTTCATGGTCATATTCTTCGCGGAAGATGTTGGCGGAAACGCTGCGCAGGCGGATTATCATATCTTGTAGTGCAGACCGGTCTAAAATGCCTGCCTCATTGCTCTGATACAGCAAAACCATTTGGTTAATGCAGTTCCCCAGGGCAGCCGCATTGTCCTCCAATACATATTGGGCCAAAGTCTGTAAGCCCCAATTCTCAAAATTGCTTTCACGATCTAACGTGTCATGTGATTCCTGGGCATAGGTAGATGCCTCGGCAAACATCGCCGCGGCCGTTTCCTGAGCAGTTCTGTTGCATTTTCTTAATTCTATGGCCGCTTCATTCAGTTTCTCTCTAGCGAAAGAGATATCCAGGCCATAGTCCAGACCATATAACGCACAGGTGTTTGTGTACTCGTTTTGGGCATAAACCGTGTCAAAGCTCAGAGTGGGAAAGGCGGTGCGCCATTCGTTGGCGGTGAGATTACGGCCGGCCAACCCGCAGGCGATGGCTGGCCAAGCAGCCATCGCCGTATTGTACCAGATGAATTGGTTGCTCTGATTGACGGCAACAATGGCTGGCGGCTCAAGGATGGGCTGCACGGCCGTTAACCCTGAAGTTAGCTGTTGTAATGCGCCTAGCTGGCTGAAGTCCACGTCGCTATTCCCCCGGCGTATCTGCCACCATTGCAACCAGCCGCTGCAAGCCGGGCAATCACCACTATTCCCGGCAGTAAACAAAAATCCCGTGGTTGGGTTTGCGCCAGGCAGGTAAGCAATCTTATGCACCGGCTGTTGTGGCAACGGTATAGAATCTGGGTTGCATTGTTGCGCTTGGAAATCTACGAAAAGCAGATTTTGCTGATCATGCCAGACCAGCCGGGAGTTGCCGCTCAGGAACGTCAGTGACACAGCGTCATTGGCCCTGGGTTCACACGCCTGGTTCACGCGCGCCAGATTGCCCTGGCTATCCATTTCCCACAATTGCAGGAGGCACACCTGCTCCTCCCGTTGGGTGGCGCCTGGTGCGGGCGTGGCCGTAGGTGTGGTAGTGAGCGTGGCCGTCGAAGCAGATGTGGTAGAAGGCCGGCACCGGATGATGGCTAATCGCTGGCCATCCTGATTCAAAGCCAAAGCCTTGATTGAGCCAGCCTGGTTATCCGGCAGGGGGCGGAAACTTAGTTCCAGAGACGGCTGCGAAAGATCGTTGGCAATGGCTGGCGCGCCAATCCAGGCAATCTCACCAACATCATTACTGAACACCAGCGAACGGCCGTCTCCGCTGATGGCGATATTTTCAATACCCTTATCGGGTAAAGTGACGGTCACTAATTCAGAGTTGTGCAATACCCAGAGTGATTTGGCAACCGGGATGTATAGTTCTTCATTGTTGAAAGGGGCATCGGTCAAATTTGTCCGAAAAACGGCCCCACCCGAATCAGCCGAACCGGTGTAATCATTCAATGTAGATAAGAGGGCGCTGTGTACAAAATTCTGGGTAACGTCTTTTTCAACTGGATCGGCTTCACTGGTGGCGATGGCGGCTGCCTGTTTTTGGGCTTCAACAGCCAGCAGCAGCCCGCCTACCGTGTTGCCGCTGGTACGATAACTTTGAGATTGATTCGCCAGCCACAACGCTTTGGCAATGGCTTCGGCAATTTCGGCATCCGCCTGGGCGGCTACGGCCGTAGCTTCGGCCTTCCTGGCATTGGCCGCCTCTGTTGCCTGGGCGGCGGCCGCGGCGTCAGCGGTGACTCTAGCTTCTTGGGCTTTAGCTGCTTCCGTAACGGCGACCACCGCGTTCGCTGCTGCGGCCGCCTCAGCTACTTTGGCATTTGCTGCCTCGGTTACGGCAATCGTCGTCTGCTCGTTGGCCCGAATGCGTTGAATCTGCCCGTATACCGCCAATGCCAGGGCAATGACCAGCGCAATGGCCGCACCCATTAGCAGGCGGGTACGTTGTCGTTCACGCAGTTTGGCTGCTTGCAGGTCTTCCTCGCGTTGGGCGTCTTCGCTGGCTTTGAGGTAGGCAGTGGCTTCATCTGGTAATCCTTTGATGGTTTGCTCTTGCTGCCGCGCCAGAAGGAGGGCATCACCTGACAAAAGCAAGGCTGGTTCTTTGGTGCGAGCATATTGATAGGCGGCGCTGAGCCAGGGGATGTTGCGTGTTTGCGCTTCGCGCCACTGCCGGTTGGCCTGGCGGATGGGGTTCACAAAGGAGTCATGTACCAGTTCCACAAACGGCCGTCCCCCGCGCAAATCGTTCCGCACCAGATGATGTTTTTCATCCAGCAGGCGCACCACCATTTCGGGCATACCCTGGGTAGTCTCTTTCCCCCGCGCTACCAGATTGCGCATGCCGGCTGACGTAATCAGCACCTCGGAAAACCAGTGGCGTAAATCATATTCGCTCATCGTCACATCGGGGTGAGACAGTATGGCCGTGATCGCCTGCTCATAATAACCGGCCAATGCCGTATCAATAAATGCCGCCAACGGGTCTGCCTCGCCCTGCCCATCAGCCAGGCGCTTTGCCACCTGGTTTACATCGGCCATGGTGATTATATCGCCGGGCGTCTCTTGCAAACTTTGCCAGAGCTGGTAACAAACCACCTGCAACTGCACCGGCTCGACGTATGGCCCTAAACGCGCCTCATCTCCATCTGCGCCCGGCGCCGATGTGCGTACCCGTCGCAAATAATTCACCAACTTTTCCGGCACATCAGGCGAAAACGGCCGTCTGCCCTTAACGGCGGGCAGGCTCACTGCTTCCAGCGCCGCCTCATGCTGCATCCGCTGCATGTAGTAGCGGGTACGCAAGCCGTCAGGTAAATAGTTGACGTAGGGCGAAAGCTGGGCGATGTAATCCTCGCGCATACTGAGCATCACATACAAATAGGGGTCGGCAGCCATGGCCGCGGCTAACTGCTGGAAAAAGGCAATGCGTTCCTCTTCCAACTCAGGGTGCAGGGTAAATATCTCTTCAAACTGGTCAATAATGAGGGCGCGTGGTTTGATGGGCTGAGCTTCTTCTGGTTCGTCCTCATCGCTCTCCGGTGTAGACATTTCGGCGGGACCATTTGCGCTTTCACCGGCATAGACCCAACGGCCGTCCACAAACGCCAGATCCAACAAGCAGTTAGCCAAATCCAGACCGGCCAGTTTCTCCGGCTGTATATCCACCCCCAGGCTCACCATCAGGTTAAAGGCAAATGTATTATTGATGGGTACATTGACGTCCACCGAATCCCCTACGCGGCCTACCGGCAGTAGTTCAAAACCATCCTGCGCCTTTTCCAACGTGGGCAGCAGGCGGGCATTGATGAGGGAAGTTTTGCCGGCGCCGGATTGGGCATAAAACAACACCAGCCGCCGTGCCGTGAGAAGTGCCAATAATTCGTTGGCTTCCTGGTTACGGCCGTAGTACCAATCCTGATCCGCCTTCACAAAAAAACGCGGCCCCACATACGGGTTAGACCGCGCTGTACTTTCGCCATTCTTGTTTGCGTTCATGCTGTCTTTGCCCCCTGGCTCCACTTTTGCCACTCATGCCACAAATCGGTGACAAATTGATCGCTGTCGCCATAACGAACGTCTAAACGCGCCTGCTTAAAATACTCTTTCAAGTAATCAGACGCTTTCTCTTCATCTTCCACCAACGGTTGAGCGCCCACTTCAATTTGAATAGCCGTGCCCGGCAGCCGCCGCTGCACCAACCCTGGCCCGGAACTCAGCAGACCGCGAAACAGCACCCGCAAATCCCAATCTCCCAGCCGAAAGCCCAACAGCAGCAGGGAGGAATTATTTAGCTCAGCCTGCAAATAAGGGGGGATGATGCGCTCGCCGCTGTCGCCGGGCAAATCGCGGGCCAACGTCCACAAAAAATCGAGATAATCATCCTCGCTTAGTACCAGTGATTGTGGATATTGTTCCATGCCAAACAGGTGATAGACCACCGGGTTGTTTACGTCGGGCGTGTAATTGGGGTCTGGTTCATGTTCTTTCGACAGGTTGAGCGGACGGCCGTTCCAAAAACACAAACGGCTTTTAGGTTTCTTTCCGGCGGCCTCCAGTTCTCGCTCTATAAAGTTGTAGTAGCTGGTTGTCAGATAAATTTTTAATGGCAGCCGGGCCAGTACGCGCAGCGGGTCTTCTTTGCCTTCTGGAAATTGGGGATAATCCAATTCAGTCACAATATCAGCAAACGTGAGCGCCTGTTCATTGCTTAACTGTGTAATATACGCTATTTCCTCTTCGTCATCTTCTTCTTCGGCAATATCCCTGGCAATTTCCAGCAGCAAACTCTTCAGAAACAACAGGTAATCTTCTTTGGCCGTTACCGAATTTTCTCTATCCAGGATATGAAATTGGGCGACGCGAGCGATGTGATACCGGTCAGTTAACGGGTAACTTATCTCTCTGGCCCAATACTGCGCCAACTCTTCGATCACGCTCAGCCGTTCAAAATCAAGGTGGCCATTGGCCTTAGCTTCAACGCCAGATTCGTCCATCGCCAATTCCTGGCTTTCAATCAGCTGATCATTATTCGTCTCCTGATCTGGATGGGCGTCAAAAATGTGCGCCAGGCGAATGGTATCGCCAATGATGGGGATGAGTTGTTGGCGATGAATGGCCCGACAGCGCTGTTCAAAAAACGTATCCGTCGGCGCTGCCAGCCGGCTTTGGCTGGCCTGCATCATGCGCATTCTTCTGGTATTGATGGTCATTTTAACTCTCCCAATTGAGCGCCACCCGAAAACCAACACGGCCGTTGGTCAATCCACGCAAATAAGGTAGTTCTGACGACCGGCGGGCCGCCCGCAAAGGTACACCTGCCACTAACGCTGCCCCGCCTCGTGTTACCCGTCGTACCTGCCGGTTCACGTCCAGTTCGTCCACCCCTTCGTTGGGTTTCCAGGGTGAATGCCAGGGATAAGGGCTGCGTCTGTCCTGCGGAAAGCGCCGCTGCCGTCCCCACAAGGTTGTCGTCCATTCCCGCCCATTGCCCACCATGTCATAACACCCAAAGGGACTGGCCCCGCCAGGATAAGCGGCTACCTCCCGCACCACTGTACAATCCACATTACAGTTTGCCCCGGCCTGCCATTCATTCCCCCAGGGGAATGGCTGTCCCTGTGTTCCCCTGGCCGCCTTTTCCCACTGGGCTTCAGAGGGGAGGGTATACGGCCGTCCTGTTTGCTCGATCAACCAGACGCAGTAAGCCAAAGCGTCATACCAGGTCATGCCCAGCACGGGCAAATTTAGTTGATCTGGCGCCGGCTGGTTGCCATTGCGCCAACCTAATTCTGGCGGCACAAAACCATCAGTTGCCTGCACAAAACGGGCATATTGGGCATTCGTAACCGGAAACTTGCCGATGCGGTAGGTTGGTAGTTCTAGCGTGAACTGCGGTGTTTCCCATTCGAGAATACCCTCCCCTGGTTGGCTGCCCATCACGAACGGGCCGGCCGGTACCAACACCGTTTCTGGCTCCCATGATTCTCGTTCCAGTTCGGCACGGCCGTAATCCTCTTGCTGCTCCTGTTCACTGGCTGCCAATAACTGCCGCACCAATTCCGGCGGCATATTCACCTGCACTTCATAATTGTAGGCTACGGCCCCTGCGCCAATGGCGATGCCTTTTCCTGACGCCGAAATCTTGTCCCGCCCCACCTTATCCCCATAGGTCAAATCCCCAAATACAGTGCTTCCTCCCGGTGAAGTGGATGACGGATCGATCACCTGATCTTCAGACATCTTGCCCTCCAATGGTTAGGCCTTATCAACCGGTAGCGGTTTGCATGTGGTCATCATTGCGTCCAACGTAACCATGAAAACCCCATACCACCAGTATACGTTAATACGCCGGATATACACAATCGCGGCGAAACTATCTGAACGACATATAGCTATCAAACAGTAGGATCGTTGATTTTTCGTTTATGTGGTGTGACAGCCTGAAAATTTACGCAAGGGAGGGAACAGTTACATCCAGCAGCAGCCCCAATTGGGCTACGGCGGCGCGCAAGGATTCCCAATGAGCGGCGGGCACGGCTACGGCCAGGTCGCCCAGGCTTTCGCCCAGGTAATCGCGGGTTTTGGGGTTGGCGCGCAGGGTTTCCAGGATGGCGGCGTCACGCACACGGAGGATCACGGCCGTTTCCAGCCGCCCCTCCATCCCTTTTTCACCCCAACGCCCAATGCCCCGTTTGATGCTGGCCGGCAGCCCACCGGCTACATCTTCAAGGAACTGCACAATACGCTCCGGGGAGATGCCTTGTTTTTGCGCCCGCGCCAATGACGTGGGCGTCAGCCGGTACTGGTACGGTTTGCCCGGCTGCGCGGGCAGCACCTCGCTGATGCGCCCCACCTGAAAGCGGTGGTAGCGGTTGGCGTTGGCCGGGGCCAGGATGATGGCGTCTGGCTGCACAATGAGCGGCACAGGGACTTCATGGTTTTCGGCGGGGATGCCGTTGAGCCACTCCACGGCCCGGTCGGTGAGGGCAAAGGCGGGGTGGTTTTCGGGCACGGCCGTAACTGCCAACCCCAGCCACACCAACGGCGCCTGCACCAGATAACGCAGCAGCCGCCCTTCCACCCGCTCCCAACTGTCAAAGCCGTTCAGATATTGGTTGCTGGCCAGGTCGCGCACATACCAGGTGTCGTAATTGCCATCGGGCCGTTGAAAGTCAGGGTCATTGTTCTTGATGATGCTAACCAGGTCATCCAGGTGATACCATTCGGGATTGCGGGGCAGGGCATCCAGCAGGGCGGTGCGGGCCAGGATGGGGTCATTATGCCACTGGTCGCCTTCGCAGCGCAGGCCAGGGGTGCGGAGCAGTTCGTTCCAACTGCTGCTGCTCCACGCTTCGGCCAGGGCGCGCAGTTGGCTCTCGCGGCTGGTTTTGAGCCAGGTCACGGCCGTCGGCAACGGCCGTAGCCGGTTCTCTTGCAGCGCCAGCAGTCCCATCTCCGTGGCCAGGTTCAGCAGCAGCGAACGCCGTTCCGGGTGGGGGTTTAGCAAAAAGGGAGCGGTCTCATCCAGTTGCCCGGCCTGCAAACCATCTTGCTGCGCCAGGGTGATGAGCGTGGTCATATCATCAACGGCGTCGGTGACATCGGGTGGCGGGGTGAGGCTGAGCGCCAGGGGCAGCAGGGTAGGGGGGGCTTCAACGGTTGTGGTGGGGGTGGCGACCGCCTGGGCTGAGCCAGCCGCAGCCGTTACGCCCTTTTTTGCCGAATTGGGAAATTGGGCCATGAGTTCGTCCGGCAAGTAGTAAAACTCAATCACGCCTTCGGCCGTTTCATCAAACCCCCGGTACAAAAAACCACGATACCACAACGCTTCGGCAGCGTTGGCCGGGTCAAACCAGGGTTCTTCCCGCTCCAACCGCCCCGGCCCCATCAGGCGCACATCGCCAAAATCACGGGCAAAGGCGGCTACGGGCATACGGCCGTTGGCCTGCACCAACGCCTGAATCCCGGCTGCTTCTTCCGGCGGTAAATAGCCAACTTCTTCCGGGAAATTCAACTGGCTCAGAGCAGCCGCCAACTCCTTTACGCAGGCCGCTTTGCCCGACCCGGTTAAATCCAGGTCCCACCATTCGCCAATCACACGCAGGACAATCAATTCATGCTCTTGTAAGGCTTGCGTCAATGTGTGCATAATTTTCTATCCTGGCGGCAGCGGGTTGGAAACGAATAAGCGGATAAAGGATTCGCCCGCTCATCTACTTCTAGGCGCTACCCTGAATCACAAAATCTCCCAGTCTCCCAATCTCTCAATCTCCGCCTACCATGACATCTATCGCCGCCGGGAGGCTGGTCACTGTCACCTGGCGCACGTTGTCTTTGGTGTAGGCGAACACTTCGCCGTCGGTGTGGATGGGGACGGGGCGGTCGGCGCGGACGGTGATGCGCCGGTTTTGGCGCAGCGCGATGGCTTTGTGGCTGCCGTGTGTGCCCTTTTTCACTTTCAGCAGCATCAGCAGCATGGTCAGGCGGCCCACCGGGCTGACCAGGCAGGTGTCAATTAAGTTGTCGTCGTGGCGGGCGTTGGGGGTGAGCAGAAAGCCACCGCCGCCGCGTGGCCCCACGCCAAAGGCCAGGAAGAGTGATTCTTGCGTCAGGCGTTCGTCGTCAAACTGCATTTCCAGCAGCGGTTTGTCATAGTAAAAGGCGATGGTGCGCAGCGTTGCCAGCAAGTACATAGCAAAGCCATGCACGCGGGTGATGTTTTCGGCTTCGACGACGATGGTGGCGTCGAAGCCGATGCCCATGTTGTTGTCGAAGATGCGGTAACGGCCGTGATCATCTTCCACCCGCGCCAGATCAAGGGTGCGGGGTTGGCCGGTGAAGAGGGTGCGCACGGCCGTGCCCACATCACTGGATATGCCTAATGACCAGGCCAGATCGTTGCCGGAGCCAATGGGGATAATGCCTAACCGGGTGGTGGCCTTGTCGCCTAACACCAGCCCATTGACCACGTCGCTGATGGTGCCGTCGCCGCCGGCCGCCGCCACCAGGTCGTACCCTTCGTTGGCGAATTGGCGGGCCAGTTCACGGCCGTGCCCCGGATATTCCGTCAGGGCAATTTCAATGCCGCCATAGGGCTGCGCCGCCGTTTCAATCAACGCCTGACACTGCCGCCCCCGGCCATTGTCTGCATAAGGATTCAAGATGACTTTTGCGCGCATGGGTTGTGTTGTTGGGTAATCAGGTAATTACGTAATTACCCAATTACTTTTTCCTCCAGGTTATCTTTCACTATTCTAACGCATCACGCATCACGCATCACGCATCACGCATCACGCATCACGCATCACGGCCGTCGCCATATGTTCCAGGATTTCTTTTTCGCCGACCACGCCTTCGATGTGGACACGGCCGTTTAGCACCGTATGGGGCAGGTAGCTCACCGAATACCGCTCCACAATTACCGGGAACTGGTCGGCCATAATCACAAACACACGCACCTGGGGGCTGGCGGCGGCCATATTCGTCAGCGGGTGGGCCATCATCACGCCGGCTTCATTGTCCGGGGCGGTGATCAATTCGGCGCGAACTTCCTGTTGCAGTTTGCTCAGTTGGATGCGGGTCAGCGCCTCCGAGGTCATGCCCCGAAAAGAGGCGGCCTGGATGGCCGTAATCAGAACCGTCAGGGCATAACCATGCGGCAGGCCAATCAGGCGGATACCACAATCTTCGTGGGTCACGGCCGTGCCGCGCATCACGCCAATCACCGGCCAGTAATGGTAATTCGGCTGGCGCGGGCGCTGTTCGCTGGAAATGGGGTCAAAATGGTCGGCCAACGTCCGGCACAGCCGGATCGCTTCCGCTTCCCTGGAGCCGCTCTCATCGCCCCAGACCACCAGGTGTACCGGTTCCGGCAAATGGGCCAGCAGCGCCGGTAACTGCGCCCACGTTTCTTCGTCAAAAGCAAGGTTCGATTCGTTTGTTGATTGTGTCATGTCGTGTTGTGGTGTCGGGCGATTAAGAAAATCACCCTACAAATTGGGAAGCATATACCGGTAAAGCGCCACCAGATCGAGCAGGACGAGAGCCAGCCCCAGCCCGATGGGCAGCAGATAAGGCAGGCGCGGCTGGCCCACCTTTTCGGCCAGGATCACGGCCCAGGCGCCCAGGCCAACGGCCGTGCCCAACATCAAGGGAATCAGCGCCGGAAACAGGTACCGCCCCTGGTGCTGCACAAAGGTCAGGTTGTAGCCCATATGCAGCGCCAACGTGAGCATAGTTAGCAGCGCCAGAATGGTAAATTGCAGATTGGAAATGGGCAGGTGGCGCAGCCAACGCTGCCGGGCATCGGGGGAGGCCGGCCAGACAAAGGGCGCTAACAATAAGCCGGTCACGGCCGTGACCACCATCACCAGCAGCAGCCAGTAAACCCATTGTGGCATGGGCACGGCCATCCAGCCAAACTGCCCCCAAAAACTGTTAAACGTCGTTTGCAAAAAGCGCGTGATTGTGCCGCCCAGGCCATATTGGGTGATCCATTCGGCCGTGCGAATCTGGCCCACCACCACCGCATCGTGCCGGGTTTTGCCCAGAATATCCAGGCCGCCATAAACGGCCATATTCCGCCCCCACCACAGCGCCCCCAACAAAAAGGCCGGGGCAAACACACGCAGCCCATCCCGAACGATTTGCCCCCACTGCCGCCACTTTTGCCAGACGATTGCGACGGCAATCACCGGGGCCATCAGATAAACCGTGCCTTTGGTGAGGAAACCTAACCCCAGCAGCAGCCCCAGCCCCCAGAGCAAACGGGGCGTTTCTGGCTGCTGTGTCCATTTGAGCAGCAGCAGCAGCAGGGCGGCGATCAGCAATTCGGCCAGGGCGTCATTATTGGCGGAGGCCATCATGTGCAGGTGTTGGGGCAGGAAGGCGATTAGCACGGCCGTACTCCAACCCACCCATTCTTGCTGTGGCAGCAGCAGCCCGGCGATGGCGTAAGCGATCACCACCACCCCGGCCCCTAATACCAGCGACAGCAGCCGCATGGCCGTTAGCGACCCACCCGTAACCAGGAAAACAGGTGTTTGCAGCAGGTAATAGAGCGGCGGCTGCCAATCCTCATAGGTGATAAGACTGATGTCATATTCCGGCGCAAAGCGGGAACTGACCACTTCGTTGCGGTAGGCTTCGTCGTAGTCGCCCCGTGCCATGACCGGTAAACGGCCGTCGGCCAACTGCCGCACATAGTTATAATGCGCCGGTTCATCCGGGCTTTGCCAGGCCGGGGTTTGCCGGGCATACAAAACGCCCAGCCCCAAATAAGTGATGACAATGATGAGTAACGGTATACTCTTGTGCATGGGCACGGATTCTAACCCATTTGGTCTGATGAATCATTCGGCGCGTTCTAAACTGTTTACCTATGCCGCAGCCGCTTTCTTCATGCTGATAGCCCGATTGCTGCTGATGGTGGTGGCCTGGCAGCCATCGGCGGCAATGCACGTATTGTGGGCTTTTGCCAGTGTCAATCTGGCGTTGTTTGTGGCTGTGTTGGCCCTGGCCCGATTTTACACCCGCCGGGATGCCGTTTATTTGTTTATCGGCATTGGGTATGTGGGGGTTGGTTTATTGGGCGCGTATTATCTGGCCTTGTTGTGGTGGTCGTTAACCGGGGGCACGGCCACGCCCCAATTGGGCGTGTGGCAGACGGCGGCTGTTTTTCTGGCGATATTTCTGGCCGGAAGCTGGCTGGTATGGCTGCGCAGCGAAAAATGGCCGCAGGTGAAATGGTCGGTGTGGGTGGGAGGCACGGCCGTGCTGCTGCTGAATGTGGCCTATTTTGCCATCGTTCCCGAATTGGCCGGTATCACCAGGTTTGCCGGTGGGCATCTGGCAACGGCCGTAGCCGCTACCTTTTTCCTCATCGCCCTGTTGGGTTATCTGCAAAAAAAACAATGGCGCACCGACGCCTTTGAACATTCCCTCATCCTGGCGCTGGTCATCATTTATGCCAGCCAGGTCTTGTTTCTGGCCTTTGCCGATAGTTTCTTTGATGCCCTGGCGGTGGTAGCCCTCATGTCCCAGGCCGTCAGTTACCTGGTTGTGCTGTTGGGCCTGCTCATCAGTATCATCTCCATCTTTCGCCAGGCAGAAATGATGGCGGCTGCCCAGGCTGAGGCCAACGAGACCCTGCAACGCGAAATCGGCGAACGCAAACGGATTGAAGCCGCCGAGAATGAACAACGCCAACTGGCCGAAGCCCTGCGTGAAGTGGGCATTGCTTTAAGTTCAGTGTTGGATTTTGACCGGCTGCTGGATGTTTTGCTCGACCAGATGGCGCGGGTGCTGCCCTACGATACGGCCAACGTCATGTTGGTGCATGGAGAGGAAATTGAAATTGGCGTCACGCGCGGTTACGGCAAGGATGTCCGCCCCGGCGCGCCGCAGCGGTTCCCCGTGGGGCGTATGCCCAGCTTGCAGCAGTTGTTACAGACAGGAGAGCCGGTTATTGTGCCGGACACGGCCGTGTCTGACCTCTGGGTGAATCCCCAGGAATCGCCGCACGTCCGTTCCTGGGCCGGCGCGCCCATCAGCATCAAAGGCGATGTCATTGCCATTTTAGCTCTCAACAACAGCCATCCCGGTTTTTACCAACCCGAAGCGGCGGCCCGCCTTTCTGCCTTTGCCGGGCAGGCCGGCGTTGCCTTTGAAAACGCCCGCCTTTACGAGCAGGTGCGGCAGCGCGTCGCCGAACTGGCCACCCTCAACACCATCAGCCAGGCCATCTCCTCCACCCTGGATTTGCCGGAAACGTTGACGGTGATTACCGAAAGCACCGTGCGCCTGCTGCGGGTGGAAGCCGCCTCGGTGGTTTTGCTAGACCAGGCCGCGGGCGACCTGATGTTTGCGGCCGCTTCCGGGCAGGCGGCCGCTTTTGTGCGGGGGCAGCGGTTGGCTTTGGGGCAAGGGGTCATTGGTTGGGTGGTGCAAAATGGTGAACCGGTGCTGGCGCCAGATACCGAACACGATCCCCGTTACTTTAGTGATTTTGATGAAAAAAGCGGGTTTGTGGCCCGATCAATTTTGTGCGTTCCCTTGCAGGCCAAAGGGCAGACAATCGGCGCTCTGGAAGCCATTAACAAAGAAGATGGTTTCTTTGCCGAAGAAGATTTGGAACTGCTGATGCGCCTGGCCGCGCCGGGGGCCACCGCCATTGAAAACGCCCGGTTGTTTGCCCAGGCGCAGCAGGAAATTGCCGAACGGGCGCGGGTGGAAATGGCCCTGGAAGCCGAACGCTCCTTGTTGGCGCGGCGCGTGGCCGAACGCACGGCCGACCTCAGCGCCGCCAATGCCGAATTGGCCCACGCTGCCCGGCTCAAGGATGAATTTTTGGCCAGCATGAGCCACGAACTACGCACGCCGCTTAACGCCGTGTTGGGTATTTCGGAAGCCCTCCAGGAAGAGGTGTATGGGCCGCTAAATGAAAACCAGATCATGTCACTGCGCAGCATTGAAGAGAGTGGGCGGCATTTGCTGGCGCTGATTAACGACATTTTGGACCTGTCCAAAATTGAAGCGGGCAAATTGGAGCTAGAACTAACGCCGGTGCCGGTGGAGATGATTTGCCAGGCCAGTTTGCGCATCATTAAACAAAATGCCCACAAGAAGCGGCTGACCGTGCATTCTTCTTTTGATAGTGCGGTAACGACCATTCAGGCGGATGAACGGCGCTTGAAGCAGATATTGGTCAATTTGCTGGCTAATGCGGTGAAGTTTACGCCGGAGGGGGGCAAAATTGGGTTGGAAGTGGCGGGGGACACGGCCGTTGGCGCGGTGCATATTACGGTGTGGGATACGGGCATTGGCATTGCCGACGAGGATATGGCGCGGCTGTTCCAGCCATTTGTGCAGCTAGACAGCCGCCTGGCGCGGGAATATGGCGGCACGGGGCTGGGCCTCTCCCTGGTGCAGCGGATGATGGATTTGCATGGGGGAACCGTTACCGTTGACAGCGAAGTGGGCAAAGGCAGCCGGTTTACCATCTCCTTCCCCTGGCAGCAGGGGGAGCATCCGTTGGCGCCTCTGGAGCAGGCGCAGCAGACAGATGGTGGATTGGGCCGGCTGTTTCGGCTGGCGCTGGTGGTGGATGATTCTCCGGCGGCGGTGGCGCAGTTGAAGCGCTATTTCCATGAATTGCACGTGGGTGTGGTATCGCTGCCGGCGGGGGAGGAGGTGGTGGCGAAAGCGGCGCTGATCCGGCCCGATGTGGTTGTGCTGGACATTTTGCTGCCGGATATTTCTGGTTGGGAGGTGCTGGCCCGCTTAAAGGCTAATCCCCAGACGCGGCGGCTGCCGGTGATTATTGCTTCGGTGATTGATGAGCGGGAAAACGCGCTGGCGGTGGGGGCGGCTGATTGTTTGCTGAAGCCGGTGACGCGCCAACAACTACGCCAGGCTTTGCAGCGATTGATGATGCAGGTGAACCGGGTACAGACACGGCCGTTTCCCCCCCCGATTCCTTCGGATATACCAGCCGCCTCGCCGCCTGCCGCCCGCCGCCGTATTTTGCTGGCCGAAGACAATGCGGCCAACATTCACGCCTTTTCAAATTACCTGGCGGCCAAAGGGTATGATATGATCGTGGTGCATAACGGCCGTGACGCCGTTGACCGGGCCAAGCAGGAAATCCCGGACCTTATCCTGATGGATATTCAAATGCCCCAGATGAATGGCCTGGACGCAATTCGGGAAATCCGGGCGGAGGCTGGCTTAAGGCAGGTGCCCATTATCGCCGTGACGGCGCTGGCGATGCCCGGCGACCAGGAAAAGTGCCTGGCTGCCGGCGCCAATGATTACCTGAGCAAACCGGTCAGTTTGAAAGAGTTGTTGGAGCGTATTGAGTTGCAGTTAGCAGGTGCTTAGGTATCAGGCATCACGCATCACTCGTCAGGCATCACGTGATGCCTGACGAGTGATGCGTGAGGTGTGAATAGGAGAGTTTGCCATTAACGAGATACCCCAAATTCTCATTGTGGATGATGAACCAAGCGCGCGGCAGACGATGGAAATGCTGCTGCTGCGTGAAGGTTATGACCTGGCGTTTGCCGCCGACGGCTATGAGGCGCTAGCGCATCTGGACGAGGAATCCGCCGACGTTATTTTGCTGGATGTGATGATGCCGGGCATGGATGGTTTTGAGCTGTGTGAACGGCTGCGCCGCAATCCTAAATGGCAGCATGTGCCCATTATTTTGGTGACGGCGCTGGACAGCAAACAAGACCTGGCACGGGGGTTAGAGGCGGGCGCTGATGACTTTTTGCATAAGCCGTATAACGGGCTGGAACTGCGGGCGCGGGTGCGTTCCATGCTGCGCATTAAACAGCGACACGATGAATTACAAACGGCGCTGCAACTGCGGCAAGACCTCTCCAATATGATTGTGCATGATATTCGCAGCCCGCTTTCGGCCATCCTGATTTCTTGTGATTTGTTGGAAATGGAAGTGGGCGCGGCTTCTATGCCCCTGTCTACCATTCGCGGTGAGGCAGCGCGGCTGAGTGGTTTTCTGACGGATATGCTGATGATGGCCAAGATGGAACACGGCCGTCTCATGCTGACCCGTTCGGAAGTGGATATGAATGAATTGGTCACGGCCGTGCGCGATAGCTGTGTGCCGATGGCGCAGTTGAAAGACATTTCATTTGTCACCGATTTGCCGGCGCAGACGTGTAAATTGACGGTAGATGCCAGCCTGTGGCGGCGGGTGTTAGACAATTTGCTCACCAACGCCATTAAATTTTCGCCAACGGGGGGGCGGATCACGCTGCGCCTGAGCTACCCGGAACAGGAGGCGGAATCGGGCGCAGTGGCCGGTATGCGGCTGCGGCTGGAAGTGGTGGACGAGGGGCCGGGCATTCCTGAAGAACACCGGGAAACGATATTTGATAAGTTTAAGATTGTGGCCGCCAAACGGCGCGATGTGTCCCAGGTGGGGTTGGGGCTGGCTTTTTGCCGGATGGTGGTGGAGGCGCACGACGGCCGTATTTACATGACACCCAATACCCCGCGTGGGTCTATATTTGTTATCGAATTGTGATTGGCGTGATGCTATATGGATTGGATTTCCCCATTGTCATTAACGGCCGTCTTGCTGGCGGGGGTAGGTGTGGCCTGGTGGTGGCATCGGCGGCGGTTGCATACCCTTCTGGCCTCCATCGAGGTTATCACCGTGCCGGATTTCTATTCGCATCACCTGGAAAATGCACGGCCGTTGCACATTTACCTGCCGCCTCATTACCACCACACCGACCAGACCTGCAAACTGCTGATCGTCAACGACGGCCAGGATAGGGAGGCGCTGCATTTGCAGCAAACGCTGGCGACGCTGGCTGCCCGCCGCCAGATGGAACCGCTGGTGGTGGTGGCGATCCCCACGAATGAGGAGCGATTGGAGGAGTATGGCACGGCCGTAGCCGCCAATGCGCGCGGCCTGGGCAGCAAAGCGGCGCTGTATGCCCTGTTTGTCATCGAGGAACTGCTGCCTTTTGTCCGCCAGAATTTACGGGTGAGTGAACGGGCGGCGGATACGGCCGTTTTAGGCGCGTCGTTGGGTGGTTTATCGGCCTTCGACATTGCCTGGAACTTCCCTGACGAGTTTGGTATGGTGGGCGTGATGTCCGGTTCCTTTTGGTGGCAGGCGGCCGATGATGAAAGCAGCATTGAACCGGGTGAGCGCATTGCCCACAGTCTGGTGCGGCAGGGGCCAAAACGAGACGGTCAACGCTTCTGGTTTGAGGCTGCCACCCAAGACGAGTTTGAAGACCGCGACCAGAACGGCGTCATAGATGCCATTCAAGATACGCTGGAATTGATTGACGAACTGGAAAAACTGGGCTACCGGCGGGGCAAGGACGTGGTGTATGTGGAAATGCGCGGCGGCCGTCACAATTACGACACCTGGGCGCGGGCGCTGCCCCAGTTCTTGACGTGCGCCTTCCCGGCCAAAGTGTGAGTGATGGAGAGGCAGACCTGACAGGTTTTCTGGAACCTGTCAGGTCTATCGGCATTCCCTTTGATTTTCTAGCTCACATATAGTTCGGTGATGTAGAGGACGGTGACACGGCCGTCTGCCTGATATGCATCAAACAATTCGCGTAAAGCCGTCAGCATCGGTTCATAGTGGGGATGCCCGGCCAACGGCATCATCGAAGAAGAGAGGGTACGCCCTTCCAGCCCGGCATAATCAAACTGTTGGGCGTTCACAAACGCGCGATAGACCGGCGAGCCGCCCAGGATGTGTTCTGGCCCTCGCTCATGCCCACCTTCGCGGCGCGGCCGTCCGGTGTCGTCCCGCGCAAAGTCCACCAAAATGCGCTCATATGCCTGCATAAAATCAGAGCCGTCTACATGGCGCGTGTTCCAGACCAGGGCGATGTGGCCGCCCGGTTTCAAGATGCGCTGCCATTCGGCGCGGGTGGGTTCAGGTGCAAACCAGTGGGCAGCCTGCCCGGCCACGATGAAATCCAGGCTGTGGTCGGGCAGGGTGGTGGCTTCGGCCGTGCCGTTGATGCTGGTGAAGTGGGGATAGTCGGCCAGAAACGTTTCCCCGGCGGCGCGCATCTCGGCGTTGGGTTCCACCCCATAGACGGGGTTGCCATTATCCAGGAAGAGGCGGGTGAGCAGGCCGGTGCCGGAGCCGATGTCGGCGACAACGGCCGTACCCGTCAACCCCCACTCATCGCGCAGGCAGGCGAGGACTGCCGGTGGATAACCAGGCCGGTACTTGGCGTAATGGGTCACCCGGTCAGAAAAACGTTGGGTGGGGGCATGGTTGGGCATATGCTTTTCCTTTATATGGCGTAGGCCATGAGCCAGTAAATGTCCAGCGGCGCGGGCAGGGGGATTTTGCGCTGCTTTTGGCAATGAAATCCCTGAAGCTGGATGATTTGATGTATGGAGGCGGCGTTGTCTACGTGAAAATGTTTTTCAAAACCAGACAGGCGGCGGCCCAACTGGTACAGTTTGTTTTCGGTGGGAACGGTGATGAGCAAACGGCCGTGTGGTTGCAGCTTTTGGCGGAAAAAGGCCAGCGTGTCATCCAGCGGGGAGATGTGTTCCAGCACTTCCGCCGCCACAATCACGTCCAGCGAGTGGTCAGGAATGTGGCTTTGCGCTTCTTCCGGGCTGTAGAGTTGAATGGTAGCGTGGGGATAGCTGCGTTTGCTCAGGTGCAGACGGGCGGCGTCCAGCACAATATCCACACCATAAATGTGCCCAAAATCGGCTGTTTCCGCCGGAAAGAGGATGCCTGTGCCGCAACCAAAATCCATGAGGGTACGTTGGGTCGGTGGGGTGGGCAGGGTAACGGCCGTTTGCGCCAGATATTGCGCCAACACCTCCACCCGCCGCCAGGCCATCCAGCGCAGCAGCCGGTTTTTATGCAGGTAACTGGGAATCGCCATCTCATCCCGCGCATCTTTCGCCAGCAACTGCGCCATTTCCATCAACAAAGCGTCATCCAATCGGTTCATGTTGACTTCCGTTGGAGGCCTGACAGGTTTAAGAAACCTGTCAGGTCTGAACGACTATGCCTCCACATTTTGCTCAAACAAACGGTTGCCCCCTAACTGCCGCGCCAGCCAAAAGGTACATAACGGCCCCAGTGTAAACACCGAAACCAGGGTGGTGACCCGTACTAACAAGATGGTGAGCAAACTTTCCTCTATTCCGGCGCCGGTCAATTGCGAAAGCAGCGACACCATCGCTTCTTGCAGCCCAATGTTGCCCGGCGTCAGGCTAACCACCGCCGAATAGATATTGGCCAGGCTGACAATAAACGCCGCTCCCCAGGAAACGGCAATGCCCAGACTACGATACGCCAGCCAAAAGGAAAGCCCATTGGACAAAAAAAGCAGCAGCGTAAAAAGAGTCAACCGCATTAACAAGCGGCGGTCTGTTTTAATGGCGTCCCAGCCGTCCAGCGCCGTGTTTGCCAGGCGGAAGAGGCGGTTGTTTGCCGGAAAGCGGAAGGAAGGGATGAGCAGCAAAATGAGGATGCCCCCCGCCATCATCAGGAAAAATGCTACCAGGAACCAGGCAGCAGGCACGGCCGTTGCCAACCACCACGCCAGCACGGCATTCACCACCCCCGTTACAAAAAAGATCACAAAATAAGTTGCCGCCAGCCAGGCGGCAAATTGGGCATAGGCAATGCGATGCTGCAACTTAAAATAGGTGGCCCGAATGAGCATACCCCCGGAAAAAGGCATGATGTAATTAAACAGCGCCGTCATGTACGCCAGGCTAAACCACTCCATGGAACTGAGGGTTACGGCAAACTTTTGGGCGATCAGATAAAGCAGCACCCCATTCAACCCCAGAAAGATGATGCGCACCCCAATGAGCAAAAGCACCTGCACGGCCGTTAAATTTCCCAAAAGCTGCCAGATTTCCTGGTTGGCGCGCAAATAAACCACCACGGCGACAATGGCCCCCACCGCCACAAAGATGGCAAACGCATTGGCCCAAAATCGTCGGCTCATAGCTCTGGCTCGTTATCGGCCGTATCGCTGCGTATGTAGCGCAATTGGGCCACCTGTTCAGACACCAGCCCCACCATAAACACCACGATGGAAATGGTCATAAGCATGGCTGAGGTTGGCCCATAGCGCGTGTTGAGAAAGAGAACCTTGAACAAGCCATAGAAAAAGCCGGTGGCAAATAACAACACGCTCACCGGCAAAAACACTTTCATGGGTGAATAGAGGGTGGCAATTTTGAGAATGATCATCAAAAAGCGGGAGCCATCCCGAAATAGCTTGATTTTGCTTTTGCCCACCCGCTTGCGGGCCACAATGGGCACGTATTTCAGACTGTAACCGCCACGCACCACCGCCAGGGTAACGGTGGTGGGGTAAGAAAAGGTGTTGGGCAGCAAGTAGACCAGACTTTTGGCCAACTCGGCGCGGATGAGGCGAAAACCAGAGGTGAGATCGTCAATTGGCCGTTCGCACACGTAACTGGCAAAGAGGTTGTAAATCATGTTTGCCAGATCGCGATGTCTGGCGCTTTCTGATTCTCTGGTGCGCGCCCCCACGACCATATCGTGCCGGGGCACATGTTCCAGCAGGCGGGGAATATCCGCCGGTTTGTGCTGCCCGTCGGCATCCATCATCAGCACATACCGCCCTTTGGCCCGCCGAATGCCGGACTTCACGGCTGCGCCATTGCCAATGTTGTAGGGATGTTGAATGAGGGTGATGTGGTCGTCGGCGACGGCCGTTACCCGCTCCGCCGACCCATCTGACGAGCCATCATCCACCACCAAAATTTCATACGTCACCTCTGGTAAATGGTGGGCCATTTCCGCCACCAGATGGGGCAGTACGGCCGTAATGCTTTCCGCCTCGTTGTACATGGGCAAAATGATGGATAGATACGGCCGTTCGCTCATGGCGCTGCCTCCAGTTCATACACAAAAGGGATAGTGGCGCGCAGCGCCACATTTCCCGCCTGCGACGGCACGACCAATGGTACATACGCCAACGGCACGACGGCAATTTGCTCTACCCCGTCTGCCGCCAGCCGTACCACCAACTCCGCCAGCGCCGCCTCATCGGCCACATACAAAATCGTCTTGTTCTGCACCCCCGCCAGATGCGCCGCCATAAACGGGCCATTGGTTAGCACCACTTCCGCTGGCAGCGCCTCAATGCTGGCCTGTAATTCTCCTGCCAGCCGGTGTTCCCCCACCTGCACCCACAAACCTGCCAGTTGAATGAGTACCCCTATCCCGACTAACCCGCGCAGTGTCCAGCGTAGGGTGGCGGCTGTCGTTTCATCGGCTACGGCCGTATATGCCTGATACGCATACGCCGCCAGATAAACCAGCAGCGGAGTGATGGGTAGCAAATACCGCGCCCCCCATTGTAAACCGCCTGATGTGGGCCACAAAAATAGCATGAACCCTAAAAAGAGCAGCGCCGCGGCCATGATGAACCGGTAAATGGGGCGGTAACGGCCGTTGTCTACCTCTGCCGGTACATATGCCAGGCTAAAGGCAATAATCGGCAGCGTGGTAATCAGACCATGCAAGGCCGCCGGACGCAGCGCCACCCAGACATACATGCCATAACCAGCCAGGCACAGCGCCAGGCCAAAAAGCAGCAGCCGGGATGTACGCCACTTATCCTGCCGCAGCGCCAGAATCAGCACCACTATCCCCACCAATACCAAAAGTCCGGCCAAAAAGGTGGGAATGGAGCGGGCTTGAATGGCAATGAGCAGCCGCCCCAGGGTAATGGCGGGATTATACAAAACGTTTTCCGGCTCAAAGGCATAGTTGTCTGGCACACCGTAACCCAGCAAATTGGTCGCCAGCGCCATGCCCAGGGGATGCCCCACCCATTGATATTGCCACAGCCACAACGGTGCTGCGCCGGCCAATGCCCCTAGCGCCAGCACAACGGCCGTTGTCCGGCGCGGCCACAGCATCACCAGTGCCGCCAACCCCAACGCTAAGGCAAACACATACATCTCTGGGCGCTGCCCCAGCCCTACACCCAAGGCCACGCCGCCCCAAAACGCCGGCTGCCACCGCTCCCGCACCACTGCCCGGCTGACCCCATAGACAGCCCAGGCGGCGCAAGCGACCGCGGGCGTATGGTCCCACAACTCCAGGGCGTAAAAAAAGAGGGGTGTACCCACGGCCGTCACCCAAAACCAGCCCACCGCCCCAGATACATTGGTTAAACGCAGCAGCAGGTAGACGGCAACGGCCGTCAGTACCGTGCCCAGCACCGGCACAATCACCAGCCCCACCTCCCCTAAGAGCATATAGAACCCCGCCGCTGCCAATGGCACAAAGGGGGTGATGTTCAGAAAAATCTGCCCGTCCACCAACGCATAGGCAAAGTAAAAGGGGATATGCTGCAAATTGGGATCATACACCTGTCCCGGATAGGTAACTGCCAACGACTGCCCGCCATTGTCCAGCAGCGCCCGCACCTGCCAGAAGCGGAGTCCCACATCGCTGAGTAAAAAGGTGCGTGTCGTTGCCAGATACCCACCCAGCCCCAACAGCAGCAAAAACAATCCCAGTACATGCAGCCACAAGCGGTTTTTCATCAACGCATTGTACCTGCCACCTGCCGCCCCACCAAGAGTGCCGTGTTTCCTATTATGCTAAAAGCCCATCATTCCAATACAAAGATATTTTTCTTTGCGCCCATTTCTTTCAAAATTTTGGGCCAGACGGTGACGCTGACTTCACCCAGGTGGGCTTTGCGCAGCAGCAGCATGACGGTGCGCGACTGCCCGATGCCGCCGCCAATGCTCAGCGGAATCTCGTCGTTGAGAATGGCCTTATGATAGGGCAGGTTTAGGAAATGAAGCTGTCCCGTCATTTCCAACTGCTGTACCAGGGTGCGTTTGTTGACGCGAATGCCCATAGAGGAAAGCTCGTGGCGGCGGCGGGTAACGGGATTCCAAACCAGGATGTCGCCGTTTAAGCCGTGCATGGGACGGCCGTCTTCTGAGATCGTCGGCGTGACCCAATCATCATAATCGGCGGCGCGCAGTTCGTGGGGGTAGCCATCGCGCAGCGTCCAGCCAATGCCGTAAATGAAGACGGCGGGGAACTCTTGCAGCACGGCCGTTTCCCGTTGTTTGCGCGGCAGGTTGGGGAACATGTCCAGAATATCCTCGGCGTGCAGAAAAGTCAGTTCATCGGGCAGGTCGGGGTAACGGTCATCGCGCAGCCTGGGGAAGAGGCCATGCACATAACTCTCTGCGCCCTTGATCACCTTCCAGATTTTGGTGACAACGGCCGTCAGAAATTCCAGATTGCGCTGTTCTTCCGTGATGGTGCGCTCCCAATCCCACTGGTCTACGTAGGCGCTGTGGTCGTGGTCCAGGAAATAATCCTTGCGCACGGCGCGCATGTCGGTGAGCAGCCCTTCACCCGGCTGCATGTCAAATTGTTTCAGCGCCATTCGCTTCCACTTGGTCGCTGCCTGCACCACTTCGGCATCAATGGGGTGTTTGTCGTAATCGTTGCTGATGTGGAAACGCACCGGCGTGCGCGAACCATCTCGATCCAGATAATCGTTGACGCCGCTGTCCACATCCACAATTAGCGGCACCTCCACCATCATCAGGTTTAGCTCTTTGCACAGGTTTTGTTCAATGTATTGTTTGGCGGCAAAAATCGCCTGTTGGGTTTCTTTGGGCGTTAGCAAAGAACGGTAATCATCCGGCAGGACGTGCCACAGATCATCATAATTGCCAATGCCCGGCCCGGCCAAATCTGCAACTTTGTTGAGCATGATCTTTTCTCCTTGGGGTAATAGGGGTTTGATAAGCAGGATGCTCTTTTGGGGAGGAAAGCGGATGCAGTGAAAGGAGACATCCGCCAATAGGGTAGACAGGCACGGCCGTGCTGTCATGTATCAGTTGTCATCTGTTGGCGGGCAAAGTGTCATCTTTCGTAAACGGATCACGGATTACGGATCACGGATTACGGATCACGGCAAATGCTCCGGCCCAAAGTGGTCTGGTAGCAAAGTAAATAGGGTGGTTTCACGGCCGTGTCCCTTGTCATTCACCAGCCACACCGGCACATCGCCGGCAAATTCGGCCAACACCTGGCGGCAGGCGCCGCAGGGTGAACCGGCGTTTTCCGTCGCCACGGCTACCGCCACAAATTCGCGGCAGCCTTCGGAAACGGCCTTAAACACGGCCGTGCGCTCCGCACAAATGGTCAGCCCATAAGAGGCATTTTCCACGTTCACGCCGGTGAAGATACGGCCGTCTGGCGTCAGCAGCGCCGCCCCCACCGGATACTTTGAATACGGCGCATATGCCTGTTCCCGCACCGCCACCGCCGCCTGAATCAATCTCTCTCGTTGCCTGTCGCTGATCATCGTATTGCCTCCCGGTCAGACTACGGCTCACGGATTACCGATTACGGTTCACGGATTGCCGATTACCGAAAACGACGCCACGGCCGTACCCGCCGCCACCGCTGCATCTACCACCATGGCCATCTCCACCCGGCAGCCGTCGCCTACCTGCGCGTCCCGTAAGATGGTGTTGGGGCCAATGATACAGTCTGCGCCAACGGCCGTGCGCCCCTGCAAATAGCTATTCGGCCAGATGACGGTATCCTGCCCAATTTCCACGTCGGTGTCAATATAGATGCTGTCCGGGTCAATCAGCGTCACACCATGCGCCAGCCAGTAATTGTTGGCGCGGCAGCGGAATGCCTTTTCCACGGCCACCAGTTCTGCCCGTGTGCCTGCTCCCAGTCCTTCGTCCGGGTCATCGGTGATGACGGCTTCCACGCGCAGGTTTTGGCGCACGGCCGTGTCTATCAAATCGGTCAAATAATACTCGCCCCCATTACGCGCCTGCCGCAAGGGGAGAGCGTGGATATTGGGCCACAGAAAATTGGCGTCAAAACAATACACGCCCACATTTTGCTCGCGGGATTGCCGCAGCGCCTCCCGGTTGGGGCGTTTTTGGGCTTCGGCCACCTCCACAATTTCCCGCACCGCCCCATCCTCATCGCGCACAATACGGCCGTAAGCACTACCCGGATCGCCCATCATCGTCAGCATGGTGATGGCGGCGTTGGTTTCGGCTTGCATGGTTGCCAGCCGTCGCAGCGTCTCCACCCGCAGCAGCGGCATATCGCCGTAAGTGACAATCACCTGATTGGCTTTACCTTTCAAGACAGCTTCGGCCATCAACGTGGCATGACCTGTGCCCAATTGCTCTGTCTGCACCACATATACTGCCCGGTCGCCCAGCAGCGCCTGCACGCCCTTCCCCCCAGGGCCAACTACCAGCACCGGCGGCAGATCGGCCACCTGCGCTGCGGCCTCGAAGATATGCTGCACCATCGGCTTACCGCCCACCTGGTGCAAAATCTTCTGATATTTAGAATTCATTCGCGTCCCCTGCCCGGCGGCAAGCAGAACGATAGCCAGGGTCATGTCAACTCCGTAATCGAAAAGGTGAGATAAAAAAAGGACTGAGTAAAGCCCTCAGTCCTCAAACCAGTGCTGCGGCGGTAGGATTCGAACCTACGAATGGCGGATTCAAAGTCCGCTGCCTTACCGCTTGGCGACGCCGCAATGACAGAGCGGATATTAGCACAACGATTTTTGTGGCGCAAACTGGTTGGGTGGTTCCAAACCATCCCCACAGCCGGCTACAATTCCTGCCGCCCTTCCAGGGCGCGGCCCAGGGTGATTTCGTCGGTGTATTCCAGGTCGCCGCCGACGGGCAGACCACGCGCCAGCCGGGTCAGTTTGGGTACGGTCTCGCCCAGCCGCCGCTGCAAATAGAGGGCGGTGGATTCGCCTTCCAGGGTGGGGTTGGTGGCCAGGATGATTTCCTGGAAGGCGTTTTGCGTCACCCGCGTCAGCAACTCCTCGATGCGCAAATCTTCGGGGCCAACCCCTTCTACCGGGGAGATGGCGCCATGCAGGACGTGGTAACGGCCGTGAAACGCCCGCGACCGCTCAATGGCCAAGACATCTAGCGGCTCTTCCACCACACACAGCAGGCTGTCATCCCGGTTTGGGTCGCTGCACAATTCGCAGGGGTCGGCTTCGGTGATGTTGTAGCAGACGGAGCAGAAGCGGGTGCGCTCCACCAGGTCGCGCAGAGCGTCGGCCAGTTCCAACGCCTGCTCATCGCCCACCCGCAGCAGGTAAAACGTCAGCCGCGCCGCCGACTTGGGGCCAATGCCCGGCAGCCGGGCAAATTCGTTGATCAAGCGTTGTACCGGTTTGGGAAGTGCGTTTGCCACTGTTTTCTCCGGTAATCGGTGATCGGTGAACGGCAATCGGTCAAAAACCGATTGCCGGTTACTGATTACCGATTACTGATTACCGATTACCCCAATCCCAATCCACCCAACATATCTTCCAACCCACCACCTAATCCGCCGGTGATGCCTTCCATTTTCTGGGCAGACATGGCCTGTGACTGCTCGATGGCCGCGTTGACGGCCGCCGTGAGCATGTCTTGCAGCATCTCCACTTCCGAAGGCTGCAACAAGTCGGGTTCAATCTGGATGGACTGTACCCGTTGGTGGCCGGAAATGACGATGCTGATCGCGCCGCCGCCGGCCGTGACGGTAAGGAATTCGTTTTCCAGGCTGGCCTGGGCGGCGGCCATTTCCGCCTGCATCTGCTGTACCTGGGCCATCATGGCATTGGGGTTATTGGTTTTTGGTTTGCCACCGCCTTTCTTGGCAGTTGAGCTACGGCGGCTAAATGATCGTTTAGACATGGTTTCTCCTCTTGGCGTTGCCCGTTATTCGTAATCCGTAATCCGTAATCGGTAATCCGTAATCGGTAATCCGTATTCCGTCTTCGGTTCACGTCTTACGGCTTACGGATAACGGGTTACGGTTCACGGCTCACGGCTCATTCCTCACTCACAACCCCGCCCAATTCATGGGCCAGGGCTTCAAAATCCTTTTTGTCTACGGTGACGGTGTACTCGCTGGTGTTGACGGCGCGGATGGTGCAGGGGTGCCCGGTGAGATCGCTGAGAATGGCCCCCAGTAGTTGCGCCGCGCCGCGTGTATCGTCGAATTTCATTTTGAAGATGGGATAATCAAAGCCGATCACGGCCGTACTCCCCTCCACAGCCAGCGGTTTGCCCATGTTCAACAGGGCAGGCATATTCTTGTTTTCGGCCCCGGCGCGGTTCACCATCTCCCGCCAGTGGCTTTGGATGACGGCTAAGGTGAGGACGGGCACGGCCGTACCTGCCCCATCCGGTTTTGCCTTACTTTCCTGTGTGGGGGGCGGCACAACGGGTGCAGGCTGGGGTGGAGGCGCGGCGGGCGTGTTTTGGGCAGCGGGCGCCGGCGCGGCGGATGTTAACGTGGCAGGTGTGATGACCGGCGCAGCTTGTGGCGGGACGATGGCGACCGCCGGGGCCGGTTCGCCGGGCAGCATTTCAATGAAGGCCAGTTCCAACGGCAACTGCGGCTGCCAGCTTGAAGCGGGTGCCAGGGCGGCATCGTTGAACTTCTTAACGGCTTCGATGAGGCCCTGGCGTGGGGCGCGCTGGGCCTGGGCCAGCATGGCTGCTTTTTCCTCCGGTGTGGTCTCCAGCAGAATGTCAGCGCCGGCTGCCTGTAGCAACAAAAGCTGGCGCAGGTAAGCCACCATCTGGCGGCAAAACTGGCGGGCATCGGTGCCCACCCCTAAGGCCTGGTGGATGAGGCCCAGCCCGCCTGCGCCGTCACGGTTGAGCCAGGCGTTTACCAGTTCCATCACGGCCGTGTTGGAAGCCACGCCTAATACGCTTTGGGTGCGTTCGGCCGTAATCACGTCGCCGGGCGAGACCACCAGTTGATCCAGCAGGCTTTCGGCATCGCGCAGACTGCCCGCGCCCTGGCGGGCAATCATGGTCAGCGCCTCTGGCTCAATGGTGAAATCTTCCCGTTCGGCCAGCCATTGCAGCCGGGCGGTGATTTCCGCTTCGGTGAGCAGGCGGAAGTTGAACTGCTGGCAGCGGGATTTAATGGTGATGGGCACTTTGTGTTCTTCGGTGGTCGCCAGTACAAATTTAACGTGTGGCGGCGGCTCTTCCAGCGTTTTCAGCAGGGCGTTGAAGGCGGCCGTGGAAAGCATATGCACTTCGTCAATGATGTACACCTTGAAACGGCCGTCGCTGGGCGCAAAATTGATCCGGTCCCGCAAATCCCGCATGTCGTCCACGCCGGTGTTGGAGGCGGCGTCAATTTCGATCAAGTCGAGGAAACGGCCGTCGGCTACCGATTGGCAGATGCGGCAGTGACCACACGGCCGTTGCGCCGGGTCGTCGTGCAGGCAGTTAACGGCCTTGGCCAGCAGCCGCGCCGAGGTGGTTTTGCCGGTGCCGCGTGGCCCGCAAAAAAGGTAGGCGTGCCCCACCCGATCCGCCGCTACACTGTTTTGCAGGGTGTGGGTGATGTGTTCCTGGCCGATGACATCGGCGAAGGTTTGTGGCCGCCATTTGCGGTAGAGTGCCTGGGACATGGTGCAAGTTTAGCGTAAGCGTAGGGGGGCGGCAAGATGGGAGGATGGTTCTCAATTTGGCAGTAATTCTCATTTTGGCTTTTACCGCCTATGAATGAATTCATAGGCTGATACAAAAAACGTGCTAAAACACGTGCCCAGAGGCAACAAGAACGCGCTTTAGCGCGTTTGTGTATCTCAGCCACCGATTTCAATCGGTGGCGGTGGTGGCAAACAGCCCAAATTGAGAATTGCTGCCAATCTGGTAAAAAGGTTGACGAAAGCGTACGAACACGGTAGTTATTTGAGTCTATGGTCAACACATTCCGATCAAAACCAGATAATGCCGCCCCTGTTGCCAACGGCCGTCCTACGTTGCAGGTGAGTGGTTTGCAATTTTCCTACCCGGATGGGCAGCGGGCGTTGCAGAACGTCTCGCTCCATATTGCCGCCGGCGAAAAGGTGGCCCTGGTAGGGCCAAATGGGGCGGGAAAAAGTACACTCATGCTGCATCTAAACGGCCTGCTGCATGGCGCCGGGGAGATTGCCGTGGCCGGGCTGCCGGTGGTGAAAGCCAATTTTCCCGTCATCCGCGCCAAAGTGGGTATGGTCTTTCAAAACCCGGACGACCAGCTTTTTTCGCCAACGGTGTTTGAGGATGTGGCCTTTGGGCAGCTGCATATGGGGTACCCGGAGGCGGAAGTGCGGCAGCGGGTGGCAGCGGCGCTGACGGCCGTGGGTATGGCCGAACACAGCGGGCGTTTATCTCATCATCTGAGCATTGGTCAGAAAAAGCGGGTGGCGATTGCCACCGTGTTGGCGATGAACCCGGAAATTTTGGTGCTGGATGAGCCGTCCGCCGGTTTAGACCCGCGTGGGCGGCGGCAGCTCATTAACCTGCTGCGCGACCTGCCGCTGACAATGCTGGTTTCCACCCACGACATGCTGCTGGTACAGGAGCTATTCCCGCGCATGGTCATTATGGATGAAGGGCAGATCGTAGCCGATGGGCCAACGGCCGTGCTGCTGCAAGACGCGGCGTTGTTAGAAGCGCATGGGTTGGAGGCAGTGGGCCGAAATCCGCAATCCGTAATCCGTAATCCGTGATGCGTGATGGTACCACTTGATACCCAAACGCCTGAACACCTAAACACTTTCTAAATCGTCAGGAAGTCGTAGAAAACATTTGCTCAAAATGGCTTACACTTGGGAGCATGTCCAACGAGTTCGAGTGGAAAACCGAAGAAGAGGCTGGCTGGGAAGATGAAATTGTGGTGCCAGAGACACGGCCGTCGCGCCCTTTTCCCTGGAAATTGTTGGCGCTGCTGCTGGTAGTGGCTCTGGTAGTAGTGGGCGGGGCACGTTGGCAGCTAAACCGGCAGGTGAGCGCCGCCACGGCCAATGTGGAAAATGAGGTGCGCGCCGCCCACCGTTTCTTGCAGCAGGTGGCGGCCCGGCAGGATGAAGATTTATTCCGGTCCTTGTTGTCAGGGCGGGATGTGGCCTGGACGGAAGTGCAAAAAACGCTGGTGGCCGAGGGCTGGTTTGGCAATCCACCGCTGTTGGGCTGGACGGCCGTGCCCCCGGCCGCAGACGCCGCCCAAACAGTTACGGCCACCGTTCCCCTCACCATCACCCTCTCCCCCGACTTCTTCACCGCCGAAGTGCAAAGCGAACAAAGCTACTACCTGCGCAATCCCCAGGGTATGACCGAAACCGTGACGCTGCGGCAGACGGCCGTGTACCGCAAAGGTGATACCCGCTGGCTCTACGCCCCGCCCGATGAGGAATTTTGGGGGGGCATGGTTTTTCACAGCGGTGACTACATTTCCGTGCTGTACCCGGAACGGGACGAAACCATCGTGCAACAACTGGCGCAAGACCTGGACGATCTGGTGCAGGCGGTTTGCCGGGAATTAGCCACGCGCCGTTGTTTGCAGCGGGCGTTGGTGCAGGTGCGCTTCAGCAAAGAGCCGTCCACCCTCTTATCCGGCGCCGATACGGGCTACTCCCAGCACATTTTAAGTTTGCCCACGCCATCCCTGCTGGGAGTGCCGGTGGATGAGGTCGGGTATCAGGCCCTATTCCGCGCTTATGGGACAGTGGTGGCCACCGCTCTAATTACCCAACAGGTGAACTATGAATGCTGCCGCTGGCAGTTGTTGTATGAGGCAATGTTAGACCGGCAGTTGCACCGGTTAGGGTTAAAAGCCTGGCCGCTGGACCCGGCCACGTATGATCAGTTGTTGGCGCAGCCTGTTCCCGGTGGTTTGTCTCGGCTGCTGGTTAATCGCCCCGATTTTTCGGTGGTGGAGCGCCAACAAATAGACGCCTTCGTAGAATTTTTGGAGTCGGTCGTTTCTCCTGAGGTGACGTTGGCCGAGATGCAGGGCACATTGGCCGACGCCCGCAGCATGACGGTCTGGGTCAACCAGTATGTTGACACCCCTTTTGCCGGGGATACCATCACCCTGGATCAGGCGCTATTCCGATATATGCTGCAACAAACGACCTACGCTCAGGTACGCCAACCCCCTTATCCTTTGCCAGACGCCCGCATTCAATTGCAGTGTAATACGGCCGTCCGTAATAACACCAGCGTAGGGGTGTATGAATATAGATTTGCCACCGAAAGCTGGCAGACGCTATTTTATGAGGAAAGATCCCTGTTTTGGGCCGTTGCCCAACCCATCCCCACCATGCCAGACCTGATCTTTCTTGTGGAATTTCCTGATGAACATGTGGATGCCATCACGTATTCTTTGTTGGAAAATGGGCAACGTGTGGCCTCTTTTACACTGGAAATGGGCGCGGGAAGGAGCAATTATTTCCTGTGGAGCGGCGACCCACACGGCCGTTACCTGCTGCTGGCTCGTTGGGATGTGGGGAATACGCCGCCGGATTTTCGCCTGGTGGACGTGGCCGCCTGCCGCCAGGGGGCGTGCCAGCCGCAGCCGGCAGATGGGCCGTTGATCTGGTCGCCAGACGGCCGTCATACCCTTATCATCCTTTCAGAAGAGGCAGAAGCGTCTACGCCTGCTGATCCCCCTGTTGTCTGGTTAGGCGACGCCACAGGCGCAAACCGGCAGGCGGTGGGGGTTGGTCTGGGGCCATTTTGGGTAGATGAGCGCGTGTATGGGTATCAGCGGTTGGATGAATGGGTTACGGCCGTGATTGGCGAAAACATACCGCGTCACCTGTTCACGGTTGGGGATTTGCTGGCCGTTATACCCCAGGCGCAGCGCCCAGAATCGTTAACTATTGGCAGCCCTATTACCGTGCCGGGCCAGGCAGGTCAATTATATGTACGGGCCAACTCCCATTCAGGGCCAGATCAGACTACTTATTCATTTGCCCTTACACTCACGCCCGATCTGTCCCAGGTGCAAACCATCAACCTGTTATCCGAAAGTGGGTTGGAAGGTTGGCAGGATATTTCACCAGACGGCCGTTGGCTGGTGATATATGAAAGTAACAGGTTTGGCGGTGCAGTAAACAGACTGCAAAATCTGCAAACCGGCGATTTGCAAACACTGCCATTGATCTCTACATCCTCAAATGCCTTCAATCTTTCCTTTTCGCCGGATGGCCGGTGGTATATACGCGCCGGTGATGGCGTGCTGGCCCTGGGCGCGCCCGATGCCAGCTATGAACAGTATATTTTTCACGACTATGGCGCCTGTACGCAGGTTTTTTGGAAATAATTGAAAAGAAGTTCAACTTTTCCCAAAAGTTGAACTTCTGGAGATGCGGATTGACACATGTCGGCTGATTTTGAGTGGGTAACAGATGATGAGGGTGATTGGCCGGAACCGTCGCTGCCGCCGCCGCCCCGACCGCGCCGGGCCATCCCCTGGCGCTGGCTGCTGTTCCTGCTGCTGGTTGTGGCCGTCGGCGGCGTCTGGCTGGCGGGGCAGATGCAGCGGCGAGTAGAGGCGGCGACTACGGCCGTCATCCAGGATGTGCGCGCCGTGTATTCCCTCTATACCCGCGCCGCCCAAAACCAGGATGCGGATTTGATCAAAACCGTTATTTCCGGCGCCTCGCCGGTCTGGTGGGAAGGGCAGTTGGCCCTGCTTTCTGAGGATTTGCTGTTGGGGCGGTGGTCTATGGGGTTGCTCTCGCCTGCAAACGGCCGTGCCCCCGAAATTGTCACCATCACGCCCACGGCCGATCTGACCCAGGCCGAAGTATTGGCCCGGCAGCCGTTTACCGTTGTCCACGCCGACGGCCGTACCGAAACCGTCACCCTGGAAACCACTACCCTCTTGCGCCAGGGGATTGACCGTTGGCTGGTGGCAGCCCCAGATGCCAGATTTTGGGGCGAGTGGCAGGTAGTGAACGGCCGTAATCTCACCCTCATCTACCCCCAACGCGACCAAGACGTGGCCGAAAAGCTGTTGCCCGGTTTGGAAGCCGAACTGGCCCGTGCCTGCCGCCAATTAGACCTGCCCTGCCCGGCAGCCAACAGCTATACCATTCGCCTGGACACCGACCCCACCAGCCTGCTGCAAGCCGCCGATCCCGTGGCCATGCTTACCCGCCAGCCCATCCTCAACCTGCCTGCGCCCACGCTGGTGGGCCGCCCCCTGGACGCCGCCGGGGAGCGGGCACTGCTGCGCGCCTACGCCGCCCATTTCATCACGGCCGTGCTGGTATATAACACCGGTTGGCGCTGCTGCGAACAGGGCCTTTTTCATCAAGCCCTGATAGATTACCAATTGGCGCAGCTAGACCTGCGCCCCTGGCCGTTGCTTGCCGGGCACTATCAAACAATGGTACATGAACCCCTGGTTGGTGTGGCTGCTCTGGGCCGTTACTGGCACGAGCCACCCGTTCGCCCCATCAGGGGCATCGCTCAGCCCCAGGTTTACGCCATGATTGCGGTGCTGTTGCGCCAGAAGCCGGAGCTAAATCCTTACGCCCTGCAACACCGCCTGACGGTGGCGGAAAGTTACCAGTATTGGGTAGCCAACCATACCGGTTTTAGCTTTGTGAACCAGGGTCATTTTCAGGAGGCGTGGTTGGCGCATGTGCAGGCAAACCTGGCGCCGCCGCCGGCCGATTTGCCCCTTCCGGCGCAGGACTTTATGGCGCTTTGCCGGGAACGTGGCGGTGGTTTCCCGCGATTGATGCGTTATTCATGGCGTGATGATAGCTGGTCATTGGCCATGGACGGCCGTCGGTTGCAATTTATGGCCGGGCTGCCCGGTGATGCCGGGGTGCTGCTCCAAGAGCAGGTTGGGCGGGAGCGTTTGGTGCATCTGTTTGGCTGGCAAGACGGCCGTGAACAATCCATCGCTCTCTACCCGGCCCAATCCACCATCTTTCGCGTAGACCCGGTGGGTGAGGACGTGCTGCTGTACGTCTACAAATTTGATGAGCAGGCCGCAGAATTTAACCGGGTGGAGATGGCGAACTGCCGGTCGGATGGCTGTGGCCTGGCCGGTTATGCTTACCCGCCGCAGTGGTCGCCGGACGGAAGCTGGCAGTTAGGTGTGGCGGAAGAGGATACCATCTGGCTGCAAGACGCCGCCGGGCGGGTGGTGCAGGAACGGCACGGCCGTGCCCCCTTCTGGCTGAACACCATTCAATATGGTTACGTCACCGACGATGATCTGATACTGGCTACGCTGGCGGAAACTGTATCGCCGCGCCGTTACTCTCTGGCGGCACTGAAAGCGGCATTATCTCATCTCCACAACTGGCAGGTTTTTGCTACGGCCGTTGCGCCGGGCGGCCAGGCCGTGTTCATGGCAGTCAGCCACACGGCCGTGCCGGATGGCGACCCGGTTTCCGGCACGCTGCTGCTGCGGTATGATTTGACCACGGAGACGGTGGAAATGCTTTTTGCCGGGGCGGAACGCTTTGGGCCATACCACCCGCTCGCTTTTTCGCCGGACGGCCGTTGGTTGAACATGCAGACCTACAGCAGCCGGGAATTTGACTGGCAGCTAGACATTTTGCATCTGGACACAGGCCAGCATGAACGGTATCGTTCGGCGCAAAACATCGCCCTGCCGGGGTATGATTGGTCGGCCGACGGCCGTTGGCTGCTGCGCGTTGATGATGGGTTTATCCACGTCAGCGCCCCCGCTGCCGGGTATGACCACCTGCTGATGACGCCAGGCGACTCCTGTGATTTTGTTGCCTGGGTGCGGTAAGTTAGTACAAGGAGACCTGACAGGTCTTCCAAGACCTGTCAGGTCTGGCTGCAAGCCTATGACGGATAACTTTGATTGGCAAACAGAAGATGATGGCGGTTGGGATACGCTGGATACGCAGCCGCAGCGGACCGCCGCGCCACCCAAACGGCCGTGGCCGGCGCTGCTGTTGGTGCTGGCGCTGTTGGCAGCGGCGGCCCTGGTGATTTACTGGCAGTTCAACCGCCGCATTGAAACGCTGACGGCGACGATAGAGGCCGACGTATTGTCCTCGCACAATCTGGTAAACCGGGCCGTGGCCGGGCAGGACATGGAACTGCTGGCCCCTTTGCTTTCGGCGCGGGAGCCGGGCTGGACCACTACCTATGAAAAACTGCTGACCCAGGGGTTGTTCTATGATCGCACCCCCTTTTATTTGTCGCTGGCGGCGGACAATGACAGCTACGCTGATTTGTCGGCGGCCGATGAAGCGTATATTCGCATGGATGTCGCGCCGGATATGACTGCGGCCGAACTGCATTTTTTACAGGAACACACGCTGGGTTTGGGCGAGGAGTCGGTGATGCTGGAACACACGGCCGTTTACCGGCGGGGGCGTACTCGTTGGCTGCTGGCGCCGCCGGACGCCGATTTTTGGGGCGGCTGGCAATCCATCGAAACGGCCCGGTTGACGTTGAGCTACCCCACGCGGGACACGGCCGTTGCCCAACAACTGGCCGAAGATGTTACGGCCGTGTTGGACGACGTCTGCCGCCAGAGCAGCCCGCAAACGTGCCCCGCCGATCTGCGCCTGACCTTGCGGCTGGATACCGACCCTGCCACCTTGCTGGCCATGACAGATCCCGCCAATTTTTATGATGGCAATTTGCGGCTAAATTTACCCACGCCCACGCTGGTAGGCCTGCCCATAGATGAGACCGGCTACCGGGCATTGGCCAGAGGATATGGCGCGGCCGTGGCCGCTACCCTCCTTACCTATCTGGCTGAATGGGAATGCTGCGCCCACGCCCCGGTTTACCAGGCATTTTTGGAGTATCAATTGAGCCAGATGGGGTTACGGCCGTGGCCCGTCACCCCCGCCACCCATGCCCAAATTATCAACAGCGGCGCCAACCTGGATACGCTCTTCCAATTCTGGCGCGAATCATCATTCCAACCCTTGCGCGACGCTGATGGCTGGCAGTTATACGCTTTTGTAGACTTCTTTATGCACCAACCGGCTGCGCCCCAGCCTATGACAATTTTGACCAGTTTCAATAAACCGCAAACGTTGTCGCAATGGTTGGCCGGTCTGGTGGGGGCGCAGCCAGAAGAAGGCAATATGGTGCAAGAGCTGCTGCTGCGGGATTGGTGGCTGTTTGCCCATACCCAATTGATGGCCAACCAGGGGCCGCTGCCCATTCCTCTGCCTGACCAGGATTTATTGCTCACGTGCAGCACCGATTTGTCGGAAATGGTAACCACCACCCTGTACCGTTACCAGTTGGCGCCTAAGACGTGGCAGGCGGAATACGCCCTGGACGGGTTATTGTTTGCCAGCCCGCTGCCGGGTGACGAGGCCGTTATTTTGCAGACCGTTCCGCTGAATAATGAATTGTTCAAGCCGCTGCTGTGGCGGAACGGCGTGGGCCTGCCAGCAGTTAGTCAGGATTATCCTGTTTCACTTTCCTGGGGAAAGATGGATCCAACGGGCCGTTATTTGCTGGTATATGGGGTGCCGGCCAACGGCATGGACCCGCACCCCATGTTGGTGGATATGACTGCCTGTGATGAAGATGGTTGCGCCACCATTCCCTTGAGCGGGAACCCTGTCTGGTCGGCAGATGGCGCGCAAACGATTTTGGAGGCGATGGGTTTTCTGGGCAATGGGCTGCTGCTGGGGACGGACGGCCGTGTCTTGTTGTTCAATAACGATTTTCAGGTGGAAAATGTCCCCCTCAGCCGCGCCAATCAGACGGGCGACCCGACCAGTGAAGTGGTGTTGCCTGTGTCTGGGGGTGTTGCCCCATTTTGGGTGGATGAGCAGACGTATGGGTATCTGCAAGTTAACAATCCATCTGGCGTGGAGAATGTCCAACAAATTGTGCTGGCAACGGCCGTTGACGACAGCCCACAGCCTGTTTTGAGTACCCAGGATTTGCTCCAGGCGATCCCGGAAGCGTCGTCACGGCCGTTTCGCCTGGCGATTCGTTACGTGCTGCCCCATCCTACCCAGCCGGATTGGTTGGTGGTGATGGCGACATCGCGCGCCGAAAACTTTATCTTTCTGGTGAACTGGCGCGAAGATGTGATTGAATACCGCCTGCGATTTATAAGTAGCAGCCCGCACTATGCCGGTTTTTCACCAGACGGCCGTTATCTGGTGGTTACCGGTGCGCCCGAAGACAATTTCTTTGCTCCCCAAAACGTCTTTGTCTATTTTTTGCACGACATTGCGGCCAATACCACCGAAACCTTTATGGCCGGCGCTTATAGCGCGATTCCGGCATTTCCGTTTGACTGGTCGGCCGACGGCCGTTGGCTGGCGCAAATTATGAACAACGGCGTCATCAACCTGATCGCCCCCGATTACGACTACCAGACGCTCATTGTGCATGACAAAGGCAACTGCTCGTCGCTGGCCTGGGTGAATCATTAGTAAGTGGGTAACTGGGTAACTGGGTAATTGTGTAATTTTGCCCCGCCAATTACCCAATTACGCAATTACCTCCCACTATGTACGATTGCCTCACCTACTACCACCCCTCACAAACGGCGACGGATGTGGCTGGTTGGCTCAATACGGCCGTGACCGAACTCAAGCCGGGCGGCCTGTTATCTGTGCGTGATCTCGTTGTGCCCGGCAGCCGGCTGCGCGGCAAAAAGGCCGACTGGCAGCGACGGGCCGGTGATTACGTGAATGCCTTTTTGCAGATGAGTGGCTGGCAGAGAGCGTGGAGTCAGGTTGAATGGGAGGATGTTTTGCGGCAACGTGGGTTTACGGTGGTGTATGTGGGGGTCATGGCCGTGCCCCACACCTTTCACGACTGGGCACTTCATCTGCCGTCGTCCCACCGCCTGCGCCTGCATGCCCTCCTCAAACAAGCGCCGGTTCCCGTCCTGGATTATTTGACGCCCCATTTTGCCGGGGATAGAATCGCTTTTCATTTACAAGAGCTACTGATTATAAGTAGATTGGAGTAAGCTTATGGCCGAAACCTTGTTTGCCGACCTGGAAGCAGTAGACATCAAGCGGCCGCCGACCGAAGACGAATTACCCTACGACGACGGAATACCCATGGAAACCTGGCGGCACGTGACCCAAATGCACTTACTTCTGGAGCAGATTGATCTGGCATTTGCCGGGCGCGATTATTTTGCAGCCGGCAACATGTTTGTCTATTTCAGCCCGGAACAGGTGCGCGACTATGACTTTCGTGGCCCGGATTTTTTTGTGGCGTTAGGTGTGCCCTGGCGTGAGCGCAAAAGTTGGGTCGTTTGGGAAGAAGGCAAAGCGCCAGACGTAGTCATTGAACTCATGTCCACCAGCACGGCCCGGTTTGACAAAACGGGAAAGAAGGAGATTTACCAGGATCGTCTGCGTGTGCCCGAATACTTTTATTATCACCCTCACACCGGCGAACGGGCCGGTTTTGTCTTGCGTGATGGCCTGTATCATCCCATCAAACCAGATGCTCAGGGGCGCATGATCAGCCGAAAGCTAGACCTGATGCTGGTTGACTGGTATGGCGAATATAAACATATTGAAACAAACTGGCTGCGTTGGGCTACGCTGGATGGTGAATTGCTGCCCGTAGGCGCGGAACTGGCTGACAAGGCAGTGCAACGCGCCGATGAAGCCGAAATGCTTGCTGATGAAGCGGGACAACGTGCCGATGAAGCCGAAATGCGGGCCGATGAAGCAGAACGACGCGCCAATGAAGCAGTACAACGCGCCAACGAAGAAGCACAACGCGCCAACGAAGAAGCACAACGCGCCCATGAATTGAGCCAGCTTTTGGAACAATACCGGAAGCAGTTTGGAGAGTTACCGTCTTGACGAAAAAATATCATTTTTGGATTACCGGCTGCCAGATGAACTACGCCGATGCCCGGCGGGTGGCCTCCGAACTGGAAAAGCTCGGTTATGCCGCCACGCCCCGCGCCGAAGATGCCGATGTGATCGTGCTGGAAACCTGCACCGTGCGCCAGCAGTCGGAAGACAAAGCGTATGGCAAACTGCACAATTTACGGCCGCTCAAAGAAAAACACCCCGACATAACGATTGCCGTCATGGGCTGCGTGGTCGGCGTGCGCGGCAATGAGCAGCTAGAAGAACGTTTTCCCTTTGTGGACGTGTTCATGGAACCGGCGACGGATGGCCTGCCGCTGGTGAACCATTTGAAGCAGGATGAAGGGTTGGCGCTGGATTTAGAGATGACCAGCCGCCGCCATGCGCTGATGGATGGCGTGGTCATCCTGCCCGCAGAGCAGCGGGGCCAGCTTGTCTCCGCGCCCGTTTCCATCGTCTATGGCTGTTCCCATGCCTGTACCTTCTGCATTATCCCCCAGAAGCGGGGCAAGGAGCGCAGCCGCCCGGTGGGCGAAATTGCCGCCGAGGTGCGTTCGCTGGTGGCCCAGGGGGTGAAAGAGGTGGTGCTGTTGGGGCAGATTGTAGACCGCTATGGCTATGATGTGCCCGATGGCCCTGATCTGGCCGATCTATTGACGGTGATCAACGATGTGGCCGGCTTGCAGCGCATTCGTTTTCTCACCAGCCACCCCAATTACATGACGGACAAAATCTTGTATGCGGTACGGGATTTGCCCAAGGTGATGCCCCAGATTGAAGTGCCCATTCAGGCGGGCAATAATGAGGTGCTGGCGAACATGAAGCGGGAATACAGCCGTGAGCAGTACCGCGATCTGGTCTACAAAATTCGGGACATTATCCCCGACGCGGCCGTGCATTGTGACATTATCGTCGGTTTCCCCGGCGAGACGGACGCGCAGTTTATGGATACCTATGACATTCTGGCGGAGTTGAAACTGGATAAGGTGCATCTGGCGCGGTACAGCCCACGCCCCGGCACGGTCAGCGCCCGGCGTATGGAAGACGATGTGCCGGACGAGGAAAAGCGCCGCCGCTTCCATTTACTGGAAGAACTGCACAAGCAGGTTTCACACGACATCAACCGCCGCTACCTGGGGGAAACGGTGGAGGTGTTGGTGGAAGATTTGCACAAGGGGCGCTGGCGTGGCCGTACCCCGCAAAATAAGCTGGTCTTTTTCAGCGACGGCCGTGACCGCCAGGGCGATCTGGTCCTTGTGCAGATCAAACATACGGGGCCGTGGAGCATGTCGGGCACGGCCGTTGACCGGCCTCGCATCCCCACCGCCGATTTTGCGCCCACCCATGCCATTCCGCTGGCGATGATCGGGTAGGGGCGGTAATCGGTAGTCGGTAGTCGGCAGTCGGTTAACGGTATATGATTCTTTGGGATTTCAGGAGGTTGGCAATCCGTGATGCGTAATGTGTGATCGGAGAGACCTCACGTATCACGCCTCACGCATCACGTGTCACGCATCACGCCGGCCTCCACGAAGGAAGAAGGTGTATGCCATGGCCAAGAAAAAGAAGAAGGAGAATGCAAAAGAAGATGAAGCGGGTACGGCCGTAGCCGAACCTGCCCCCCCTGGAAATGGCGGTGCTTCCGTCCTCGATGCCGCTGCTCAGGATGTACCCACCCCGCCAGCCACCTACGTCACCATTCACGGCGATAAATATGTTATCCCCAGTCACCTGCTGCCCCAATCTCCACCGCAGTTTACCGACAGAGGCAAATTAGAAAGGAAATACTACGAGCAAGAATTGGTGCGGCTGCAAGAGGAACTGGTGAAATTGCAGTATTGGGTCGCCGAAAAAGGACTGCGGGTCATCATCCTGTTTGAGGGGCGCAGCGGCGCGGGCAAAGGGGGCGTGATCAAGAGCATTCAAGAGCGCACCAACCCCCGCATTGTGCGCGTCGTCGCCCTGCCCGTGCCCAGCGACCGGGAGCATACCCAATGGTGGTTCCAGCGTTACGTTGCCCACCTGCCCGCCGGCGGTGAAGTTGTTCTTTTTGATCGCAGTTGGTACAACCGTGCCCTGGTGGAGCCGGTGATGGGCTTCTGCACCGAAGAAGAGTACCGGGAATTTTTGCGCTCCTGCCCTCAATTTGAACGCATGTTGGTGCGCTCCGGCATCATTTTGCTCAAATACTGGTTTTCGGTCAGCGACGAAGAACAGGAACGCCGCTTCCAGGCGCGGGTATACACGCCTTTCAAACGCTGGAAACTCAGCCCCATGGATCTGGAAGACCGGCGGCGCTGGGTGGAGTATTCACGGGCCAAAGACACGATGTTTGAGTACACAGACATCAAGCAGTGCCCCTGGTTTGTGGTCAACGCCGATGATAAACGGCGCGCCCGCCTGAACTGCATCACCCACATTTTGAGCATGATCCCGTATGAGGACATCACCCCGTCCCCGGTGGAACTGCCGCCGCGAGAACAGGGCAAAGGTTACATTCGTCCCCCAATTCATGAACAAACGTTTGTGCCCGAAATCTGGTAATGGTGGTATAAAAGTTCAACTTTTTGTAAAAGTTGAACTTTTGGAGTTGTTGGAAAAGACGAACCTATGGAGGGATAAAAGATGTTTGTAAAACGACGTATGTCTCAGCCGGTGATTACAGCGCCGCCGGAAATGCCAATTGGTGATGCCCTGCAATTGATGCAGCGCGAGCATATCCGGCGCTTGCCGGTGGTGGAAAACGGCCGTCTCGTGGGCATTGTTTCCGATAAGGATTTGCTGCACGCGGCCCCCTCAGACGCCACCTCGTTGAGTGTGTGGGAACTGAATTATCTGGTGAGCCGGATTCAGGTGAAGGATGTGATGACCAGGCAGGTGTTGACCATCCATGAGGATACGCCTGTGGAAGATGCGGCGCGCCTGATGGTGGATAACAAAATTGGCGGGCTGCCGGTGGTGAATAATGGGAATGTGGTGGGGCTGATTACCGAGACTGACCTTTTCAAGCTGCTGCTGGAATTGATGGGGGCGCGTGAACCGGGGGTGCGGGTGACGGCCGTTATCCCAGATGAACCGGGCCGGTTGGCGGCCATCACCAAAGCGATAGCGGAGGCTGGTGGCAGTTTTCTGGCCTTTGGCCAGTTTATGGGTGACGCCACCGGCAGCCGCATTCTCACCTTCAAGGTCAGGCGGCTGGACGAAACACAGGTGCGCCAGGCTTTGGCCCCGGTGGTAGAAGAAATTTTAGACCTGCGCACCACTGGCTGAACATTCTGACGGGTAATCGTTCAGACCTGACAGGTTTTTTACCAGTTCAACTTGAAACTTTGCCGGTCATAAACCTGTCAGGTTTCCAGAGGGGCTGAACGTTTTCCATTCTGACGGGAAGAGGAGGTTTGGTATGGAAGAGTTGGAGCAGTTACGGCCGTATATCCCCCTACTGATCCCCATTTTGCTCATTCAATTGGCGCTGGTGATTGCCGCCCTGGTAGACCTGATCCGGCGGGAGAAGACCAAAGGCCCCAAATGGCTGTGGGTGCTGATCATCCTCTTTTTTAACATGATCGGCCCCATCGTCTATTTCGTTGTTGGGCGAGATGAATAAACTGTTGAAAGCAGTAGCGCAGAGACGCGAAGGAGTCACGAGATAATTCTCTGCGCCTCAGCGTCTCTGCGTTAAATATAGCTGTACCATGAATGAGATTGCCATTCGCACCGAAAATTTAAGCCGCCACTACGGCGAGGTACAGGCGCTGAAACCGCTGAATCTGGACGTGCCCGCCGGTTCCATTTTTGGTTTCTTGGGGCGCAATGGGGCGGGCAAAACGACGACGATGCGGCTGCTGGCGGGGTTGGCACGGCCGTCTACCGGGCGCGCCTGGATTGTCGGCATAGAGACCACCCAGGCGGACAGCGCCGCCCGCGCCACCTTTGGCTATCTGCCCCAAGACCCCGCCTTTTACCCCTGGATGAGCGCCCGTGATTACCTGGATTATGTGGGCAAGCTGTTCCAGATGGACAAGGCCACCCGGCAGCGGCGCAGCGACGAAGTATTGGCGTTGGCCGGGCTGACGGATGCGGCCAAACGGCCGATTCGTGGATTCTCTGGCGGCATGGTGCAGCGATTGGGCGTGGCCCAGGCTTTGCTGCACAACCCGCCGGTGCTGCTGCTGGACGAACCGACCAGCGCCCTTGACCCCGCCGGGCGGTATGAACTGCTGACCCTCATTGAAAGTTTGCGTGGCCGGGTGACAGTCTTTTTCTCCAGCCATATTTTGGGCGACGTGGAGCGCATTTGTGACACAATCGCCATTATTCGCCAGGGCGAACTGCTGCTGGTGGCGACGCGGGATGACCTGCTCAACCAATACGCGGCCGATGTGGTGGAATTGGACTTGAGCGATGCGGCTCGGTCGGCGGAACTGTCCGCTTTGTTAGCCGAACAGCCCTGGGTGATAGATGTAATCCCGGCCAACGGCCGTCTGCGCCTGCGGGTGCATGACGTGGACACCGCCAAACACGCCCTGCTGCCGCTGCTGGTGCAGCAAGGGGTGGTGTTGGAGCGGTATGAATGGGTACGGCCGTCGTTGGAGGAGATATTCCTGGCGTTAAGCGAATGATCGGAGGAGTGGGGCACGCCCTCGTGCCTCGTGTGGGACGTGGGCGTCCCACACGCCGCGATCAAATTAAATAAATGACCCTATTTTTTCATTCCCTCTCCATTTTCGGCATGATCTTCCTGCCGCTGGCGCTGGCGGCCTGGCTGCGGCGGCGGTACGTGGTGGCCTGGTTTTTGTTCTGCGTAGGCATGGCCGCATTTGTGGCCTCGCAGGTGTACCATCTGCCGCTGAATGAGTGGCTGACCGATGTGGGGCTGATTGGCCCCATTGGCCCGGACGCGCCGGATTTGTGGCGCACGGCCGTTGTCCTGGGACTCTCAGCGGCGTTGTGTGAAACACTGGCGCGGGTGGTCGCCTTCTGGATTTTGTTCCGCTACCACCGGGCGGAGCAGTTCAGCGACGGCGTGATGGTGGGGCTGGGGCACGGCGGCATTGAGGCAATGCTGTTTGGCGCGGTGCTGACCGCCGCCGGGCTGACTTCGCTGCTGGCGCTGGAAGGGGTAGACCTGAACTCATTGGGTCTGACGGCACAGCAGATGACGGCCGTGACTAAACAACTAGAGGCGTTCCAGAGTTCGCCGCTGATCGGATTGGCCCCTTTTGTGGAGCGGTGCGCGGCGATGAGTCTGCACGTGGTGGCCTCCGTGTTGGTCTGGTTGGCTTTTAAGCGGCGCAATCCGTTGTATGTGCTGGTGGCTATCGTATTCCACACCTTCTTTGATATGTTGGCCGTGCTGCTGCCGCAATACCTGGACAGCGTATGGCTGATAGAAGCGATTTTTGTGCTGCTGGCGGGCCTGGCCCTGCTCTGGTTATGGCGCATCTGGCCGCGTGAGCCGCAGCCGCCGCGCCAACTCAATTCGTGGCGCACCGACCTGGCCTTGTTAGGCACGGCCGTTGCCAAAGAAATCGGGCAGCAGTGGCGGACAAAGCGCGTGTTGGTGGTCGCCGCCATCTTCCTGGTCTTTGGCCTGATGTCGCCGCTGCTGGCAAAATTCACGCCGCAACTACTGACGAGCATTGAAGGGGCGGAGGAGTTTGCCGCCCTGATTCCCACGCCAACCACCGCCGATGCCATAGCCCAATACATCGAAAACATTACCCAGTTTGGCTTCATCCTGGTGATTGTCTTGGGCATGGGGGCGGTGGCGGGCGAGAAGGAAAAGGGCACGGCCGTGATGGTCCTCAGCAAACCACTCACCCGCTGGTCGTTTTTGTTGAGCAAGCTGGCGGCGCAGGGGGCGGTCTTTTTGCTGGCGCTGCTGCTGGCGGCGGTGGGGGCCTATTATTACACCGACGTATTGTTTGGCGGGCTGGCGTTTGGCCCGTTTCTGTTGGGCAATCTGCTACTCTGGCTGTGGCTGCTGGCGCTAGCGGCGGTGACGCTGCTGGGCAGCACTATTGCCGATAGCACAGTAGCGGGTGCCGGCATTGCCTTTGTGGGGGCGGTCATTTTGCTGATAGCGGGCAGCCTGCCGCGCATTGGCCCGCTCATGCCCGGTGGATTGGTGGCCTGGGCGAGCCAGTTGGGGCTGGAGACGGCCGTGCCTGCTGCCAACGGCGGCGCGCTGGTAATGACCATTGTGCTGATTGTGGTGCTGTTTGTGGTGAGTACGGCCGTGTTTGAGCAGCAAGAACTGTAGCCTCTCCCTTGATGGAGAGGGGGGCCAGGATAGTGTCACGACTAAAAAAGAAGCGGCGGATATTTTTGTTCAGCAAATTGGCGGTGGCAGACTATGTATCGTTGCTTGCTATCCTTGTTGTGTCTGCCACGATATTTTTGCTGATTTTTGGTACAGGCGATATGTGGAATACTCTGGAATCCGCATTAGGGATAGCGCCACGCATCGTACCGGCGCGAACCATTCAGACAACCCATAACACGACGTATTTGTGGCACAAAGATGACTATATTGCGCCAAATGTTGAAAGTGCAGGCAGCCTTTTTTTCTCATTAAACAATCGAACCCTTGTTTTTCCGGCAGCGGACAGGTCCGCCTTCCTTTTTACCCTGGAGGCTGTTGATGTTATCAGCGGCCAGACACGCTGGCAAACGGACATCGCCAGCCCCCGTATGATACGAATTTACGAGGGGAAGTTCGTCGTATTATCCACAGAATGGCAGGGTCAGGCGCCGGCCAAACCCTACCGGCAGTTGCCCTATTGTTCATTTCGTAAACAGCACTATTCCATTTCCACGTATGACATCAATACAGGTCAAAATGAGTGGCGTTATGGCTATGGCGGTATGAACATTCCCGACATGACTTTTGAAAATCAGCGTATGGTTCTGGCCGGCAGTGATGATCATGGACAGTCCAGGCTGTTGATAAGCGTGGAAATGAATACCGGTTTCATTATCGATCAACAATGTACCGTAGATGGCAACCTGCTTCCTGGTTTGCCAAAATTTAGCCAGGGCGTCCAGGGTGCAGCCTTTGCCCCCGCTTCCATGGCGGCTCAAGAAACCGAAGGTTGTAGTGGGGATAACCGATACTGTTTCGTCACCGAAGGAAATCGTTTACACATCCTCAACGGGGGCGCAAAGGAATTTCTGGGAACCATAGATTTTGAGGGCACTCCCTTAACTTCCAACTACATAGATATTTTGGTACTCAATAAAGTCGGGGTCATCCATCTGGACGACAGCGACCAGCTTTTCGCGTTTCGCTTGCCGTAAGGGGCCATACGAGCCTCACGATTCATTGTGTCGGTAAAGAGGTGTGTCACTCAACAGGAAGTTTCGTTCCGGGCCATTTAAGAGCAGGTAATAATGCTCCAACCAATCTCGCCCTAGAATGACAAAGGGCTGCTCTGTTTGCACCACTTCCATTTCCCGAACGGGTTGGTCAGTAATGGTGAGACGAACGGTAAAGATTTCTGTGATCGAGACTTGGGCATCTATCCCCTCAACCAGTAACCGGCCCACGGCATAGAGACGTAAACGTTTAACAGCCGTGCCGGGGATTGCCGTCAAGTCAGATCCCGTGTCTATCAAGGCGGGTAAACGCACTTGTGGTCGCCGATGAATCACGCCGGTCAGAACCGCTGTCAGAATGGGGGCAGGTGGATCATAGTTCAAGTCGTAGGGGGTGTTCATCTTGCTTTCCAAACGGAAGTGATTCGTACTCGTCGAGGTGGCTCGGCAGTGACCTGCTCAACGTAACAGGGCACTTCGCCAAACTGGTTGTAAACCTCTTTTACTAATGCCAGCCGGTTGTCGCCAACGGCAACCACTTGCCCCTGGTAGATGGCTACAAATTGTCCGGCGTACTGTTCTAAGAGGGCTGGTTTCATTTGTTCGAAGGCGGCGATTTCCTGTTCAAAGGCAATTTTCGCTTCGTCGGCTTCCGTGGAATCCAGTTGCTCTGTTACCCATTCACTAACCAGAGAATCGGGAGATTTTTGCTGCGCCGCAGCCCGGCGGCGCACAGCATCATATAGGTCTGGTGAAAGTTGAATCGTATGTTGGTTCATGCTTTTCCTCCCAGCATTGTTACCCAATGTGCGGTCACATTATACTGCGTTTTCTCTAGCCTGGTCATTTCCAACCAGTTCCCGGCGTACCGTTTTGTCAGTTTCCGTTTCCAGTGCCGCAGCCAGGGCCATTTGAGCGGCAGGGCCGCCAATCTGGTGCAGCGCCCAGGCCGCATGACCACGCACCAGGGGGTGCGGGTCGTGCAAGAGGGGGATGAGGGCGGGCACGGCCGTAACGCTGCCCCAATTCCCCACCGCCACACACACATTCCGCAAAAATCGTGCCTGCTTCAGCCGTTTGATCGGGCTGTGAGCAAAACGTTGGTTGAAGTCGTCTTCGGTGAGAGAAAGCAACTCCAATAACGGTGGGCAAATGAGATTGAGAGATTGGAGATTGGAGATTGGAGATTTTCCCGACCAATCTCCAATCTCTAATCCCCAATCTCCTCCCGGTTTGGCAAAACGATTAAACGGGCACACCTCCTGGCAAATGTCGCAGCCGTAAATCCAGTTGCCCATCAACGGCCGTAGCTCCACCGGTATCCACTCCTTCAACTCAATCGTCAGATACGAGATGCAGCGCCGGGCGTCAAGTACGTAAGGCTGCGGAAAGGCGTTGGTGGGGCAGGCATCCAGGCAGCGGTGGCAGGCGCCACAAGAGATCGGAGATTGGAGATTGGAGATTAGCTCAATCTCCAATCTCCAATCTCCAATCTCTAAAGTTGTCAGAATTTCACCCAAAAAAAAGAACGACCCCCGCCGTGGATGAATCAACATGGTGTTTTTGCCGGTGAAGCCGAGACCGGCGCTTTCGGCGTGGTCGCGTTCCAGGATGGCCCCGGTATCTACGTAGACGCGGCTGTGGACGGCCGTGTCTTTTCCCTGCGTTTTCAGCCAATCTGCCAACTCTTCCAGGCGGGGTGTCATCACCTCATGGTAATCTGTCCCCCAGGCGTAGTTAGAAATACGGCCGCGTGATGGATCGTTGGCGATAGCGGGCGGCAGGGGCGGCGTGGCGTACTCCAGCCCCACGCAGATGATGGTTTGTACGCCGGGCAAGATAATGTTGAGGTCCTGACGGCGGGTGATGCGGTCGGGGCGGGCCAGGTACTCCATACGGCCGTGCATCCCCGCCTCCAGCCAGCGCAAATAGGCATCCAGCCGCCGCGCCGGTTGGGCGTGTACAAACCCCACCAGGTTGAAGCCGAGAGTATGTGCTTTTTGGGTTACGGCCGTTGCCAGATCATCCATCAGTTTTAGCTACGAGCCGAGAGGAATACCACATGGGAATCAGGTCGGTTGCTCCCCCAAAACCCCGGCTTGAATGCCCCAGGCAATGGCCTGATAACGAGTTTGAACCCCCAATTGTTTGTAAAGCGTGGTCAGACTATTTTTCACCGTGTGTTTGCTCAAACTCAATTGAATGGCAATTTCTTCATTGCTAAGACCATTTGCCAACAATTGTAGTAGCTTTATATCCCGTTCTGTCAGTTGACCTGATGTCAGGTTGTTATCATTAGCCTGATTGATAGATAGCGGGGATGTCTCCGACTCACCCACATAAACGCCACCTTCAACCAGCACCCGAAAGCAACGTTGCCATATTTCGGGCGAATCATTGCGCCGCAAATAACCGGTAATGCCCAGAGATAACAGATAGTGCGGTTGCAACTCATCACCGTTGTCTTCATCAACCAGAACAAGGCGCATGGTGGGATAATCCTGGCGGAAACGCCCGATCACCGCCTCAAGATAAGGTTTTGTTAGTTGCCGTGCCAGCACCAGTATGTCAGGCATATACCGGCCACAATACTCTCTAGCCTGGGCACAAGACCCCGCGTGTTCTGGCAGGACAATAAATTGGTTCTCATCGAGAAGATAAGACAACCCATACGCTGTCAGGGAAATAGTATCTACTGCCAAAACACGTAATGGATCTGCCATGGATGCTCCTCCTGGTATGGGTACCACACCTGTTGTCAGGCGCCCCATCTGCTTCATCACGCAATCATGCCCTGAGTACAAAATATATCACCGGCTAGAAATATGTCAAAACAGGACTGTGGCACAACGAAAAAGGATAAATTTCCCGAAAAGTCGGGAAATTTATCCCATCAAATCAGGAACTTTTTCTCTTTCCCCGGTAAGCTAAACGTTTATACTTTCGCCTGAATCGCTTTATTAACAGTTTAACATAAGGAGAGTAACTATGCAGAATAAGATGCAGTACATCCTTCTAGGCGCAGGGATAACACTTCTACCCATTCTCGATATTAAGAGTAATGGTTTCAGGTTTGCCATGATTCATGGTCAGATCTGAGATTGATAAGGCACGTGATTATAGGGGCTCTGAAAATAAGAGGATGACAAAAATGACACATCAAAATACAAGGTTAGTAATTGCTTTGTTTGTGTTGGTGGTTGCAGTAGGGTTGCTTGCAGTTAACTTCTTCACCGACCTATCGGCGCAAAATGAATTGGAGCGCCATTGTGCGGTTTTGTTGGAGCCCTTGCAGGCAGGGGCCGAATCGTCTGAAGCCACCGACTTAGGCTGCTATGATTCGATGGAAGAAGTGGAAGCCATTCTCTCGGCTGATGCAGGGGAAGGTAGTGCATCCCAAGTTAGTCAGGCTAGAGAAGACCAACATTGTGTTGTGCATTTAGAGCCATTGCAAGAGGGCGAAACAGCATCCAAGTCCCAAGAATTAGGCTGTTACCCTACCTATCAGGAAGCTGTCGCGGTGGCCACAAACGGCCGTGTCCACCTATCTGCTGATGTAGAACCAGGTGCGGTCACTGACGAAATGCTAAACGGAGATGCTAGTAGTGGAGGTGAGACTCTTCTTAATGCCATAATTGGACAAAGCTGGTCGGCAAGCGGTTTCTCTGGCAGTAGTGTCAGCTGGATAGGTGATAGTGATGGTTGTCTAGATGGTGATCAGTTCCAACATCCAGACATCCATCAATTTGGCTGGGGAGATACCATCGGTTCTTCACGAAGTTACAGTGGTTGTAGCCAGTTCATTCATTTCGAACACATAAATTACAGCGGCACATCTATCACTTGTAACATGGGAAGTACCTGTGAATACATGGGTTACATGTTCAAAAAAACATCTTCTCTCAAATGGAGGCCTTGAGCAGTGTGTGAGAACCTGATGCACATCTGATCGGTCAAAGCCGGTTGGATTTACAGGAGAGCCGTAAGGCGGGCGAGGTAGCCTCAATTTGGCCTGGCTAGTCATTAACCCGATGTCAACAAACGTCGCAAGTTTCTAAAACTTGCGGCGTTTTTGTTTATAGGCGAAAGGTGGAGGCGCTTTGGGCGGGTAGTCACAGATGCATCTTGCAGTTCTTTTTCACTTATATTGTGCGTGAGCTAATTCCCATTCGCCAATGGGCAAGAACTGGTACAATTGCGCTTTGCCCTGGTGAGGGGTGTATATCTTTTGGATAATGGGATATTGAGATATTGGGGTATGGCTTGTTGAGAAACTGGAAATTATGGCTGGGGCTGTTGGTGAGCGCCTTTTTTATGTGGCTGGCGCTGCGTGGCCTGGAACTGGGTGATGTTTGGGAGTATATGCACACGGCGCGGTACGGGTGGATTCTGCCGGGCATTGTGGTTTACTTTCTGGCGGTGTGGGCGCGGACGTGGCGTTGGGATTATATGTTACGGCCGTTGAAACACGTACCCCTCCTCCGCCTCTTCCCCGTTGTGGTGATTGGCTACATGGGCAACAACGTCTACCCGGCGCGGGCGGGCGAAGTGCTGCGCTCCTTTGTGCTGCGCGAACGGGAAGCCATCCCTATGAGCGCCAGCCTGGCCACGGTGGTGGTGGAACGGGTGTTTGACGGGCTGGTAATGCTCATCTTCGTCTTTGTAGCGTTGCCGTTTACCCCTTTGCCCGTCGGCGGTGACTTTGTGCGCACCCTGGTCAACTATGCCAGCGCCGCCTTTTTCCTGGCGCTGCTGATCTTCTTTGTGATGGCTGCTTTTCCCGACTGGTTTTACAAAGTGGCCGAGGTGATCAGTTACAAAATTTTCCCGCACCGCATTCACCATCCCCTGCTCACCTTTTTGCAGCGATTTCTGACGGGGCTGGAATCGCTGCGCAGCTTTCGTAGTGTATTGATGATTTTTTTTACATCTATAATTATCTGGCTGCTGGAAACGGTCAAATATTGGTTTGTGATGCAGGCGTTTGATTTTCAGGTGAGTTTTTTTGCCCTGATGTTGATGAACGGCGTGGTCAACCTGATGACCACCTTTCCGGCTGCGCCCGGCTACGTGGGCACGTTTGACGCGCCGGGTATTGCCGTGCTGCAACTGTACGGCGTGCCCAAAGAAATTGCCACCGCTTACACATTGGTCTTACACGCCGCTCTCTGGCTGCCCATCACCCTGCTCGGCGCGTACTACATGATCCGCGCCGGGATGCGCTGGTCTACGTTTGGCAAGGCGGTGGAAGTGAGAGAGGAAGAGGTAACTGTGAATTAAGAGATTGGAGATTAGAGATTGGAGATTTGCGCCTCCAATCTCTAATCTCCGATCTCCAATCTCCCTATGAAAATTGCAATCATCGGCGCCGGCATTGCCGGTCTTTCGGCAGCATATGACTTATTGAACGCGGGGCACGATGTGACCCTATTTGAGGCCAGTGACCGGCCCGGCGGGCTGGCTGGCGGTTTCCGCGATGAAGCGTGGGAATGGCCGCTGGAAAAGTTTTACCACCACCTGTTTAAGTCGGATAAGGCGATTATTGGTCTGGTGGAGGAAATTGGATTTAGCGATCAGTTGTTTTTTCCCCGGCCCACGACATCGGTGATTGTCAACGGCCGTATTGAACCCTTTGACTCACCCCTCCGCTGGTTTACCTTTTCCGGTTTCAACTTGCTGGACACGTTCCGTTTTGGGTTGGTGAGCGCGTACCTGCGTTTTACCAAACCCTGGCGTGAACTGGAAAAACAGACGGCCGATAGCTGGCTGCGCCGCTGGTATGGCGACAAAATTTACGAGACAGTGTGGCGGCCCTTGCTCATCGGCAAGTTTGGCCCGTATTACCAGGAAGTGAACATGGCCTGGATGTGGGCGCGGGTACACGTGCGCAGCCCGCGGCTGGGTTATTTTGTGGGCGGGTTTCAGGCGTTTGTGGATCGGCTCACGGCCGTAGTCCAACAAAAAGGTGGCTGTCTATTGCTCAACAGCCCGGTGCAGCGCATTGAACCGGCGGACGGCGGCCTGACCCTGCATATCGCCGGCGAGAGGCAGCACTTTGACGCCTGCCTGGCCACAACATCCCCCGGTTTGTTGAGTAAACTGGCGCCCGTTTTACCGGCTGACTACCTGGGGCAGTTGTTGGCCTTGAAGAGCATGGGGGCGGTGGTGTTGACGTTGGCGCTGACACGGCCGTTTATGCCCGACCGCCTCACTTACTGGCTGAATATCCCCGCCAACACCCCGGACAAAAGCCAGAGCGAGTACCCCTTCCTGGCGCTGGTGGAGCATACCAACTACATCCCGGCGCAGCATTACGGCCGTGACCACATCCTCTACTGCGGCGACTACATCACACCTGACCATCCCTACATGAGCATGGATAAAGAGGAACTACAGGCGAAGTTTGTGGCCGCCCTGAGCAAAATCAACCCCGAATTTCGCCCGGAGTGGATTCGCCAGAGCTGGCTCTTCCGCGAAAAGTACGCCCAGCCCGTGCCCCTGCTCAACCATTCCCAGGCCATCCCGAACATCCAAACCCCCATCCCCGGCCTCTATTTCGCCAGCATGAGCCAGGTTTACCCCTGGGATCGCGGCACCAACTACGCCGTCGAGATCGGCCGTCGCGCCGCCCAAATGATGAGATAGGTGCGACGCACTTCACAAGTGCGTCGCACCTGCGTTATACTCCCAACAAGAGGTAAAGATATGATGCTGGTTTTTGAAGCTCCTGTCATTCCATTGCATACCGATCAGGACGGTGTAATCCGTGTTGGTAAAACACGGGTCAGGCTGGATACGGTTGTTTATGCCTTCAATCAGGGCTACACGGCCGAGGACATTGTTAGCCAATATCCCTCATTACAACTGGCTGATGTATATGCTGTCATCACCTATTACTTAAATAATCGCCCAGAGGTTGATGCGTATATTCGCCAACGAGAGGCTAACGCTGCCAACATTCGCCACGAAATTGAGTCCCGACCAGATTATCGAGAGTTTAGAGAGCGATTGTTAGCTCGCAGCCAACAATGATTCGTTTTTTAGCTGATGAGGATTTTAACGGGCATATCATTCGTGGTTTGCTACGCCGTGAACCTGCTCTGGATATTGTGCGTGTGCAAGAAGTGGGGTTGATGGGCCAGGCTGACAGTATATTGCTTGCCTGGGCGGAACACGAGGGGAGGGTCTTGCTAACCCATGACGTAAGCACAATGACAGACCATGCCTACGAGAGAATGCATAGAGGACATCGTGTGGCAGGCGTGATAGAAGTACCTCAATCTCTGGCGATAGGTCAAGCCATTGAAGATATTTTGCTCATTGCCAATCTGTCTTCAGGTGAAGAACTTGAAAATCAAGTCCAATATCTACCGTTGTAGCAGATGGGTTATAATGTGGGCATGAGGTGGCATGATGAGTGAGATGATGTTGACGCCATTGGAACCGATACTTAAGTCTCCTAAGCTCCCTTTGTATGCCAGGGCGCTGCAAAGCTTTCTGGATGAGGAGCATCACAAGCGGGAGTCGTTTTACGATTGGCTCACTGAGGACATCAAGGCTGAATTTATCAATGGAGAAGTTGTTGTGCAAACCCCTGCTACAAATCGTCATACAGTTGCTTCCATGAATTTGTCCACTTTGTCAAGCACTTACGTTGAACTGAATGATTTGGGGTTTGTGGGTGCGGAAACGGTATTGATTGCGCTGACCCGCAATGATTATTTGCCTGATATTTGTTTTTTCGGCGAGGCCAAAGCAGCCAGGATTAAACCTGAACAGGTAAAGTATCCTGCGCCGGATTTTGTGGCGGAGGTGTTGTCGCCAGGCACAGAGCGGGTGGATCGCGGGGTGAAGTTCGAAGATTATGCGGCGCATGGGGTGGGTGAGTATTGGATTATTGATCCTGAAAAGCAGACGGTGGAACAGTATGTGCTGCGCGACGGGGGGTATGCGTTGTTGTTTAAGATTCAGGAGGGGAGTTTGACAAGCACGGCCGTAACCGGATTCACTATTCCTGTCACGGCCGTTTTCGACGCCAAACGTAAGAACCAGGTATTGGCACAAATGATGTAGTGAGGCAGGTTGCAAGTCGCAGGTTGCAAGTGGCAAGTAACCTGCCACCTGCAACTTGCCACTTGCAACCCAAATCATGCTACGGCCGTATACTTGGCCCGTTTTGTCTCTTTCTGCCGTTCGGCGTGGCGCAGTTCTTTTTTGCGGATGCGAAGGGAGGCGGGGGTCACTTCCAGCAGTTCGTCCTCGTGCAGATATTCAATCGCTTCATCCAACGAAAATTTGGTGGCGGCGGGCAGCGCGTCCACAATCGCTTTGGGCACGGCGCGATGGCCGGTCAGGTTTTTGGTGCGGCAGACGTTGACGACGAGTTCGTCATCGCGGATGTGTTCGCCCACCACCTGCCCGGCGTACACTTCCTCGGTGGGGTCTACGAAGAAGATGCCGCGGGAGGTGAGGTGCTGCAAGGCATAGGCGCTGACTTTGCCGGTTTCCAATGAGACCATGGAGGCCAGTTCGTTGTGTTCGATCTCGCCCTGGTACGGTTCGTAGGCGTGGAAGAGGGTGTTATAGATGCCGGTGCCGCGGGTGGCGGTGAGGAAGGGCTGGCGCAGCCCTAACAGGCCGCGGGTGGGTACCAGATATTCGGCGTAGACGGTGCCATCGTCGCCATATTCCATTGTCAGCGCACGGCCGCGCCGCCGCCCCAACATTTCGGCCACCGCGCCCCAGTAATCTTGATGCACTTCCAGGAAAACGTGTTCGATGGGTTCGGCACGGCCGTCTTCCGTATCATGGAAGATGACCTCCGGGCTGCTGACGGCAAATTCGTACCCTTCGCGGCGCATCGTCTCGATGAGGATCGCCAGGTGCAGTTCACCCCGCCCGGAGACCACAAACTCGCCCGCTTTGTCGGTTTCTTGCACCCGCAGGGCCACGTTTTTCTCCAATTCGCTTTGCAGCCGCTCCCGAATCTGGCGGCCGGTGACAAATTTGCCTTCGCGCCCGGCAAAGGGGCTGTCGTTCAGGCTGAAGGTCATGCGTACGGTCGGTTCTTCGACCTTGATGGGGGGGAGGGGGCGAGGATCATCCATATCGGCAATCGTATCGCCAATGCCCACATCGGCGATACCGGCGATAGCAGCGATGTCGCCCGCCTGCACTTCTTTTTGCTCCTGCCGTTTCAGGTCGCGGTAGGTGTACAGTTTGCTGACTTTGCCGGGCTTCATTTCCCCTTCGGCGGTGATGTGCATGATGGGCTGGCCTTCGCGCAAGGTGCCGCTGGTGAGGCGGCCGACGGCGATTTTGCCCACGTAACTGCTGTGTTCCAGGGTGGTGACGAGCAGTTGGGTGGGGCCGTCCGGGTCTACCATTGGCGGCGGAAGGTAGTTGATGATAGTGTCGAACAACGGCCGTAAATCCCCCGCCAATCCTTCTGGAGCTAACCCGGCCCGCCCTTCCAGCGCCCGTGTGTAGACCACTTGAAAATCGGCCTGTTCTTCGGATGCGCCCAGGTCTACAAAGAGGTCGAAGGTGGCGTTGACGGCGTAGTCGGGGCGGGCGGCGGGGCGGTCAATTTTGTTGACCACCACAATCACCTTGCAGCCCGCCTGCAATGCCTGGCGCAGCACAAAGCGGGTTTGGGGCATGGGGCCTTCCACGGCGTCTACCAGCAGCAGCACGCCATCTACCATATTCACAATGCGCTCCACTTCGCCGCCGAAGTCAGCATGTCCGGGCGTATCTACCAGGTTGATGGTGATGCCTTCGTAGACGATGCTGGTGTTTTTAGCCAGGATGGTGATGCCGCGTTCGCGCTCCAGGTCGTTGGAGTCCAGCACACGCTCGCTGACGGTCTGGTTTTGGCGGAAGACGTTGGTTTGTTTCAACATGCCATCCACCAGCGTGGTTTTGCCGTGATCCACGTGGGCGATGATGGCGATGTTGCGAATGTCGTTTCTGAGTTGTTGTGTCATATGTTCGTGCGAGTCGTGCCAGGCCCACCGTTTACTGTTTGGAAATATCCAGTATCTATACGGTGTGCCTGGCACGGCCTGACCTTTCCATAAAAATACCCGGCCTGGGTGGGCCGGGTAGTGAATCTGCTAGTTTAAAAGTCGGACTGAATTCTATCGGGCAAGGGCAAAGTCGGCAATGGGACGGCCGTCCTTCTCATCCATCGTTTGGGAAAATAGAGCAGGTGAGGGATAATTCGATAACCCGAAGACCGAGGCCCGATATCCGACCTCGGGCATCGGACTTCCGACTTCGGACTTCCGAAATCCGACTTCCGACAACAGGAGGAAATATCTCATGCAAGAAAAAATCGGCTTTATCGGTCTGGGCATCATGGGGCAGGGGATGGCGCGCAATTTGCTCAAGGCTGGTTTTCCTTTGCGCGTCTGGAACCGGACGCACAGTAAAACAGAACTGTTGGTGGCTGAGGGGGCGGTGGCCGCCACCAGTCCGGCCGATGTCGCCGCTCATTGTGACATCATCCTCACCTGCGTCAGCGACACACCCGATGTGGAAGCGGTGCTGTTGCATGAAAATGGCGTCATTTACGGCGCGGCGGCGGGCAATCTGGTGATTGATTGCAGCACCATCAGCCCGCAGGCCACGCAGCGGTTCGCCGGGATTCTGGCGCAAAAAGGCGCCCATCTGCTGGATGCACCCGTCAGCGGCGGCAGCGAAGGCGCGGCCAGAGGCACACTCTCCATCATGGTCGGCGGCGACGAAGCGCAGTTTAACCGCGCCCTGCCCGTTTTTCAGGCGATGGGCAAGACCATTACCCACGTGGGGCCAACGGGCGCGGGGCAGATGGTGAAACTGGTCAATCAGATTTTGGTGGTGGTGACGATGCTCGGCGTTAGCGAGGCCCTCCTGTTTGCCCAGGCGGGTGGGCTGGATTTGGGGAAGGTGCTTACGGCCGTGTCCGGCGGTGCGGCCGGGAGTTGGATGCTGGCCAATCGTGGCCCGCAGGTCATCCAGCGTGATTGGCAGCCCGGTTTTACCATTGATTTGCAGCAAAAAGATTTGCGGCTGGTGCTGGAAACGGCCGATGCCCTGGGTGTGCCCGTGTTGGGCACCAGCGCCGTCTTCAATCTCTACCGCACCTTGCAGCAGCAAGGGCTGGGCGCAGAAGGCAACCACGCCCTGGTGAAGGCATTGGAGAATTTAGCCGGGTTTGAGGTGGGTAAACCGTGACCCGTAATCCGTGATCGGGAGGCGGTGGTGATGGCAAATGACGAGTGACGAGTGACAAAGGACAGCATGGAAATTTTTGACCTGACAGGACAAACGGCCGTGATCACCGGCGGCTCCAAAGGGTTAGGGCTGGAAATGGCGTATGCGCTGGCAGAAGCGGGCGCAAACGTGGTGTTGGCCGCCCGCACCGAAGCAGACGTGCGACAGGCAGCGGCGGAGGTGGCGGAAAAGACGGGGGTTAAAGCTATCGGTCTGCCGCTGGATGTGACGGATTCAACGGCCGTAGACCGCTTTGTCATGGAAGTGCATGACCGTTTTGGCCGCCTTGACATTCTCATCAATAATGCCGGCATCAATATCCGCCAGCCCATCACCGAAATTTCGGACGAAAACTGGCGGCGGGTGCAGAGTGTGAATGTGGACGGCGTCTTTTTTATGTGCCGGGCGGTGGTGCCGGTGATGAAAGGGGCGGGTTACGGCCGTATCATCAACATGGGTTCCGCGCTCAGTCTGGTGGGGCTGGAAAATCGGGTCAATTACTGCGCCGCCAAAGGGGCTGTCTTGCAACTTACGCGGGCGTTGGCGCTGGAACTGGCGCAAACCGGTATCACCGTCAATGCCCTCTGCCCCGGCCCCTTTGCCACCGAACTCAACGCGCCGCTTATCGGCAACGCTCAGGGCGACGCCTTCATTAACCGGGTGGTGCCTATGCAGCGGTGGGCGGAAATGCATGAAATCCGCCCGGCCATCTTATTTTTAGCCAGCCCCGCCAGCAGTTTTATCACCGGTACGGCCGTGCCGGTGGACGGCGGCTGGACAGTAGCATAGAACTTGTTTGTAGCAGGCACTTCAGTGCCCTCTTCAGGCGATAAATCGCCTGCTACGAACAAACGAACGAAGGAGCAAAAGATGAACAAGTTTGAACTGTTAGGCGAAATGAGTAAAGCGAATGAAGAGTTAGAAGCGTTTCTGGCAACGTTGACCGAGGCAGAAATGGCCGATCCGGGCCCTGGCGGTGACTGGTCGGTGAAGGATACGTTGGCTCACATTACGGCCTGGATGAAGCTGGCAGCCGGTTGGCTGGAAAAAACCATCAACGGTGAGCCGGTCACTCGTTACCAGCCCGGTTATGAATTGACCGGCGATGAAGCGGCCGACGAAGCCATTATGAACCGGCTGAATGACCATATTTTTGAAACGCACAAGGAGTTGCCCGCTGCCACGATAATTGAAGAATACCGGCAGGCGTGTGAGGCGTTGACGGCCGTTGTCGCCACCATGATCGAAGAAGATTTATTAGAGCCAGGTCGGATGGCGTGGTACCCTGACCAGCCCGTGTGGCTAAACATTGCCGGGAACAGCTTCTGGCATATCCGGGACCACCTGGCCGCCTTCCAGGAATCTTCGGTGTAGTGTGGGTATCCCTGCCCGCGCCCAAAGTGTAACTGTTTCGGCCGTAAATGTTGGATGACAGTTGTTACCATGACTAAACGGGATACAATGTACCTTAATTATTGGCCGGGGGTGAGATTTACAGTTGTGGAGGATTAAACCATGAGTAGAGAAATGATTGTGTTGGCCTTTGATAGCGAAGAAAAGGCAGAGGAAGTCTTAAACAGTATCAAGAGCGTCCAGCATCAAGGCTATATGCGCCTGGAAGATACCGTTGTGGTGCGCAAAGATGCCGCTGGCGAAGTACATGCCCGTAATGCCGTTGATAAAACCACCAAAGAAGGCATCACCGCCGGTGGGCTGATTGGCCTGTTTGTGGGGGCCGTCTTTGGTGGGCCAATTGGTATGATGTTGGTGGGTGGTCTGGCCGGTGGCGCGGTTGGTGCGTTGATGAATCGAGGGGTGGACAACAACTTCATCAAGGATGTCAGCGAATCCATCCAGCCGGGCACGTCCGCGCTCTTCATTGTGGTGCGCTCGGCGCAGGCGGATGTGGCCATGGGCGCGCTGCGGCAGTATGAGGGCAAGGTCTTGCACACCACCCTCTCTGAAGATGCCGAAGAGCAACTGCAACGCGCCCTTAGTGGACACAAGCCGCTGCCCGCTACCGGCGAAAACGCGCCTAAGATTGAAGAGTAGCCGGATAGATTGCCTATGTGATCTGATGTGCAAAGCCAACGGCCGTAAACCGTTGGCTTTTTCTTTAGTGTGGCGCTTCATCTTCTTCTGCCTCATCCGGGGTATCTGGCTTCTCTTGCCTGGTAGCCGGTCGCAACTGCTCCGCCTTTAGCTGGCGCAAGGCCGAGACGCTTTTATTGGCGACTTCATCCTTGTCCTTGCTCATGGCAATGACGGCAATAGCGGTTAAACAAAAGGCCAGGAACACCAGGGCAAACAACGCCACAATCAATTCAGACCCGTCCATATGCTCTCCTTGTCCTGCGCCCGGTCAAGATAATAGTACAAATGTTCTATTTGCGCAACAACTGGTTATGAATAGACATCAATTTTTTCCCCTTGCCTGGCACTGTATAGGGTGATACCATAACGTCCCGGTGCATTCATGGCACACATCATATGAAGAGGTATGGCAGGATGGCCTGGTTGACCGGAAAAAAGCATCGTCGGGGTAAAAAGCAGCGTGTAGCCCCCTTTTTAATGGAAATAATAGCCTGATCCTTTTAGGGATCAGGCTTTTTTTTTGCCCGGAGAGAGAACATGACGGAGACAATCACCTTACCCGGCCTGATAGATGCCCACACCCATTTGCGGGTACCGGGTGGCGAGTACAAAGAGGATTTCTTGACCGGTACGGCCGCGGCCCTGGCCGGGGGCATCACCCAAATCCTGGCGATGCCCAACACCTCCCCGCCGCTGACGCTGCCGGACGTGATGGCACACACTTTGGAAAATGCCCGGCAGAATGTGGTGTGTGATGTGGGGTTGTTTGCCGGGGCCAGCCCGGAGCAGATTGACCAATTGCCCACCCTGGCGCCGTATGCGGTGGCGCTCAAAATTTACCTGAATGACACTTTCGGTAAACTGCGGGTAGAGGATGTGCCCACGCTGCGCGCCTGCTTCCAGACCTGGCCGCGTGAGAAGCTGATTGCCATGCACGCCGAAAAGCAGAGTGTGGCCGTGGGTATTGGTCTGGCGGCGACATATGAGAGGCCCGTGCATTTTTGCCACATCAGCCGCCGCGAGGAAATTGAACTGATTGCCGACGCCAAAATGCGCGGCCTGCCGGTAACGTGCGAAGTGACGCCCCATCATCTGTTTATGGACGTGACGGATCGGGAGCGGTTGGGGATGCTGGCCGATATGCGCCCAGTGTTGGGGTCGCCGGATGATGTGGCCGCACTCTGGGCGCACCTCCAGGACACGGTGGATTGCATCGCCACCGACCACGCGCCGCACACGCTGGCAGAGAAAGAGTCAGACAATCCACCACCAGGGGTGGCCGGGTTGGAAACGTCGTTGGTGTTGATGCTCACGGCCGTGACCGAAAACCGCCTCACCCTTAGCCGCCTGCTCGAACTGATGCACAGCAACCCTCGCCGCCTGTACAACCTGCCGGCCCAGCCCGACACCCACGTGGAAGTGGAGATGACCCCCACCACCATCCGCAATGAGAATTTGCACAGTAAATGTGGTTGGACGCCGTTTCACGGCCGTGTTGTGGCCGGGCGCGTCAAACGGGTAGTGCTGCGGGGGCAGGTGGTATTTGAGGAAGGTCGGGTTCTGGCGCAGCCGGGGTCGGGGATGGTGATTGTGTAATGTTGTGATTGTCATTCCGACGAGTCTGCGAGGAGGAATCTCCCGCACTTATACAGGAAAGGGCTTCCTCGCTCCGAAGACTTCACCTGGAATGACACAAGAAAATAGTTGAGGAGAAACAAAATGCAACTGAAACCGTTATTCAATTTTGATGAAATGCAGCCCACACCCAATGTGGGCAATGGGCTGACGGGCATGGACATCCTGTCCGTGGGCCAATTTGACCAGGAGAAGATTGAGTACATCTTCGCCCGCGCCCGCGAGATGCGGGAAATGGTGCAGCGCGTCCACGGCGCTGATTTGCTTAAAGGGCATGTCCTTAGCTGCCTTTTTTATGAACCAAGTACCCGTACCAGTTCCTCCTTCATCGCCGCCATGGAGCGGTTGGGCGGCAGTGTCATCCCCATTACCCAGGGCGTGCAGTTTAGCTCGGTAAGCAAAGGGGAAACATTGGCGGACACCATCCGCACATTGGAGCAGTATTCGGACGTGATTGTGCTGCGCCACCCGGAAATTGGCGCGGCCAAACTGGCCGCCGATTACGCCGATATTCCGGTAATCAATGCCGGCGATGGGCCGGGGGAACACCCCACCCAGGCGCTCCTCGATTTGTTCACTATTCAGGATGAGTTGGGGCAGATTGATGGGCTGAAGGTGGCGATGATCGGGGATTTAAGATACGGCCGTACCGTCCACTCCCTCACCAAACTCTTGCTGGGCTACAACGTCAGCCTGCGCTTCGTCTCCCCGGAAATCTTGCGCCTGCCGCTGACGGTGATGAACCAGGTCATTGACGCTGGCGTGGAGGCCCGCGAAACGCATGATGTGGCCGATGTGATTCAAAACGCCGACGTGCTCTATGTGACCCGTGTGCAGAAAGAGCGTTTCTCGGACCTGGCGCAGTATGAGGAAGTCAGGAACTTTTATGAGATTACGGCCGACCTGATGGAAAAGGCAAAAAAGAAGATGATCGTCATGCATCCCCTGCCGCGGGTGGGCGAAATTCATTACAACGTAGACAAAGACCCCCGCGCCGCTTACTTCCGCCAGGTGAAAAACGGCATGTATATTCGCATGGCGCTGCTGGCGGCCGTGTTGGGCAAGGCGTAATGCCGCGCCAATGGGGTGGGCGGTAAGGGCGTGGCGGTTTTCGTCGGTGGCCTGTTAGATGTGTGGCCGCCACGCCCCATTTTCTAGCCTGTGGCCCGGCAGGGGGTGGGTGAGGTATGATGGCCAACGGCCGTTACGAACACACCATAGGCACTGTCAGCAGCGGGCAAACGGGCGTAGGGCGGGCAAGGGTGTATACGATGGGTACGGCCGTGATCCAGCGCAGCACGTACAGCATTGCCGGGCAGACGGTAGCCATCCAGGTTTCCGGCGACCCCCACCCGGACAATAACGGTATCTTTTTCATCCACAGCGACGAAGGGACACGAAGACCAATGAAAAAGCGACATTTTAAACCGATGAAATGAGGACTTTATGACGCGATGTTGGCAGATGCTCAGGACGGCACGATGATGAGCTGTATTTTGGCATGACGGCTGAAGAATGTGAGCAGTAATGACCTGTCACCTGATGTGCGGGAGCATGCGCCTGACTAGGCGCCGGATCGCGGTACGGTAGGGCGGTAGGGCCTGTGCCACCCAACAATCCGGTCCCGCCGACCGCTTCGTGCGCAAGATCGCTGAGTAATGAAGACGTCTCATTCTGCGCGCTCGCGGCGGCTGAACGGCAGAGCGTCAGCCATGTCAGAAATTACGGGGTAGTCTGGCACACGGCCGTACCCTTTTTCTTCCCCTACAGATCGCTTCGCAACTTCTCCCGTTCCTGATCCCATAGTTTGGTAAAGCGTTCAAAGACGTCAGCAATAATTTCCAGTTCACTTTCTGCGTAACTGGAAATCAATGCCTCTTGCGCGTTGCGCGCCGATTCAAACCAGGATCGCACGTTTTCGGCGGCCGATGGCGCGGGCGTAATCAATGTGCCCCGGCGATCATCGGGATTGGGCCGGCGCACAATTAAGTCTGCCTTTTCCAGCCGATCCAGCATGGCGGTTGCCGCCCCCGAAGTGAGACCCGTATGCCGGGCCAGTTCAGTGGGCGTGGCGATGCCTTTGAGAAAGAGAAACCGCAGACATTCCAGGTCGGTGACGTTCAGGCCCGCCCATTCACTCATCGCGTTTCGGAACAGCGTCAAATGGGCGCCATATTCTGCTACGGCCGTCAATGCCCGTCTTGTTAACTCTGCTTTTGTGGATGTTGTCATATGAAATACCCCTTGACTTTATCTTTATTATCAAGTATCTTTATTGTATAACTAAATTTGTTTAGATGCAAGATACCAAACAACCCGAGTTCAAAAAGGAGATTGATTACCATGAGTACCAAGGCAGAGTCAAAAAAAACCACCAAAAAGTCTGGAGAGGGGTTTTCAGCCGAAGAAAAAGCGGCGATGAAGGCTCGCGCCCAGGGGTTGAAAGCCGAGGCGCGGGCGAGCAAGAACCGTGAGGAAGGGGAAAAAGCGGTAGCGGCGGCGATTGCCCAGATGGCGGAACCTGACCGCATCATGGCTGCGCGGCTGCACGAGATCATCACCGAAAGCGCGCCAGACCTCATGCCCAAAACCTGGTATGGCATGCCGGCCTATGCCAACGCGGATGGCAAAGTCATCTGCTTCTTTCAAGCCGCCAGTAAGTTTGGCGTGCGCTATGCCACGTTTGGCTTCCAACCGGATGCCAACCTGGATGATGGCAATATGTGGGCGGCCAGTTTTGCCTTGATTGAGTTGACGGCCGTTGAAGAGGCCAAGATCAAGGCGCTGGTGAAGAAAGCAGTAAGCGGTTAGCTAAGACGATAGACCTGACAGGTTTCAAAAAACCTGTCAGGTCTGCCTCACTAGACCACGCCAGCGTGGCTGATGGCGGCGTTAAGGCGCGGAGCAGGCGTGGCGGAAAGCAGAACAAAACATATGAAAAACTTTCTTCACCTCAACGACTTCGAAGAATCTGAAATCCATAAAATTCTCGACCGAGCCGACTTCCTGCGAGAAAAATGGAAAGCCAACCAAATGCCACAATCCCTCAAGGATAAAAAACTGGCTTTGTGGTTCTGGGGACAAGGGTTTCGAAATCGGGTGGCTTTTGAAATCGGCGCCAGGTCTATGGGAGCCGATGTCTCATTTATCCCCGGAGAACTCGCTGTCCATGAACCGATGGAAGATATCGCCCATTACCTGAACAATTGGTTTTCCATGCTCATTATTCGTTGCCGCTCCCATGATCACTTACGACAAGTAAGTAACGATGCGAGCATTCCTGTGATTAATGCCAGAACGAATTTCAATCATCCCTGTGAAATCATGGGGGACCTTCAATATATTCGCCGCGAAAGAAAAACGCTGGATGGTCTCAAAGTCGTTTTTGTGGGGGAATGCACCAACCTCTGCATGAGCTGGTTTGAAGCAGCTAAAGTCCTGCCTATGGAGGTGGTTCAAATAGGTCCCAAACCGTATCTACTGAATACGGAAGCTGTCAAATCCATGAATTCGACCGCGATCGGGAAGGTTTCTGTCTCGGACACATTTGATGGTTGTATTTCAAGTACAACCGACGTGTTGTATACCGACTCTTGGCCCAAAAGTGAGGATCCAGAAAGCATTCGGCAGTTATTCTCTCCCTATCAGATCACCCAAGACATTGTGAATCAAATCAATCCACGCGGGTTTTTCATGCCCTGTCCCCCTATTACGCGCGGTGAAGAAGTGTCCGCAGAATCGGTCAACCATCCTCGCTATTGTAACTATGCGGCAAAAGAATATCTGTTACATGCCCAAAACGCGCTCATGGAGTATTGTTTGCTCGAAGAATTCCAATGAAGTAATCAGCAAAACTTTTGTCAGTGCGTCAACCACCATCCACCGAACGCAGCCGCAGCAGCCGTTCAATCCGGCGAAAGCGGTTGCATTCTTTGACCAGCACGACAATGGGAGGGCGCTTCGACGTGGCCGGGTGGGTGTGGCCTAATACCTGGTCACTCTGTTAACGGCCGTAACCCTTCCTCCTCTCTTTCCTACATCCCCCATACAAACGCCCTAAAACTGACAAAAGATGTCATGTTTGCCCATTAACCTGAAGGAATGAACTTCATAATTCCTAATTCATTATTCCTAATTCCCAGGAGACGGCCGTGACAGAGTTTCAACTTGTTTCCCCTTACCAACCCACCGGCGACCAGCCGCCAGCCATTGCCGGGCTGGTAGATGGATTGTCTGCCGGGCTGCGCCAGCAAGTGCTGTTGGGCGCCACCGGCACCGGCAAGACGTTTACCATTGCCAACGTCATCCAGCAGGCGCAGCGGCCAACCATAGTCTTTGCCCACAACAAGACACTGGCAGCGCAGCTTTACAGCGAGTTCAAACAGTTCTTCCCCCACAACGCAGTCAGCTACTTTGTCAGCTATTATGACTATTACCAGCCGGAAGCCTACATTCCCCGCACCGACACCTATATTGAAAAGACGACGGAGATTAACGCCGAAATTGAGATGATGCGACTGGCGGCCACGCAGGCGTTGTCCACGCGGCGAGACGTGATTGTGGTCGCCAGTGTCAGCGCCATTTATTCATTGGGCGACCCGGTGAAGTATAACCAGGCGCGGGTGGAGTTTGGCCTGGGGCAGGTGAAACAGCGCAATAAGACGCTGCGCCACCTGATTGGCATTCGCTACGAGCGCAATGATATGGACTTCAAGATTGGCACGTTCCGGGTGCGGGGGGATGTGTTGGAGATACGGCCGTCCTACACCGAAGCTGCCTACCGCATCCAGTTTTGGGGCGACGAGGTGGAGCGCATCACCGAAATTGATCCGCTGACGGGGGAATTGCTGGCGGAAATGAACGAACTGCTCATCCACCCGGCCAAACATTTTGTCACCGATGAGAACGAAATGGAACTGGCGGTGGCCAGCATTGAAGCGGAATTGGAAGAGCGGCTGGATGAATTGATGGGCGAGAATAAGTTGCTGGAAGCGCAGCGATTGGAGCAGCGCACCCGGTATGACGTGGAGATGCTGCGCGAACTGGGGTACTGTTCCGGCAGCGAAAATTATGCCCGGCACTTCTACGGCCGTGAAGCCAACCTGCCCCCCTGGACACTGCTCGACTACTTCCCCGACGACTACCTGATGGTCATTGACGAAAGCCACATGACCCTGCCCCAAATCCGGGCCATGTACAACGGCGACCGCCAGCGCAAACAAACACTGGTGGATTACGGCTTCCGCCTGCCCAGCGCGCTGGACAATCGCCCGCTCACCTTTGCCGAATGGGAAGATCGCGCCTACCAGGTGATCTACACTTCGGCCACGCCGGGGCCGTATGAACAGGCGCACAGCGAGCGCACCGTGCAGCAGATCATCCGCCCCACCGGCCTGCTCGACCCGCAGGTACTCATTCGTCCGGTGAAGGGGCAGGTGGATGACCTGCTGTATGAGGTGAAACAACGTATTGATCGCGGCCAACGTGCCCTCATTACCACCCTCACCAAACGCATGGCTGAAGACCTGGCCGACTATTTGCAGGAGATGGGCTTGCAGGTGCATTATCTTCACAGCGAGGTGGACACCTTTGAGCGGGTGGAGATTTTGCAGGATTTACGCGCCGGGGTGTATGATGCAGTGGTGGGTATCAACCTGCTGCGCGAAGGGCTGGATTTGCCGGAAGTCTCGTTGGTGGCGATATTGGATGCGGACAAGGAGGGGTTTTTGCGCTCGGAAACGGCGTTGATTCAGACGATTGGCCGGGCGGCGCGGCACATTCAAGGACAGGTGATTATGTATGCTGACCGGGTGACGGATTCGATGCAGCGGGCGATAGATGAGACGAACCGCCGCCGCGCCGTGCAGCAGTCGTACAATGAAATGTATGGCATCACCCCGCAAACCATCGTCAAAGCACAAGGGGAGATGCTGCCACACAAGGAGAAGGAACGGCCGTTGCCATCCCTCGCCGAACCTGCCCCCATCTATGCTACGGGTGACATCCTGGCCGAATTGGACGAACTGGAAAACGCCATGCGCACGGCCGCGCAGGCATTGGAGTTTGAAAAGGCGGCCCGCCTGCGCGACCAGATCATGCAGATGCGCCAACAGCTTGAACCGGCGTGAGGGAGTGAGCAGGTGATGAGGTGAATGGGTGATGGGGCGAACGGCCGTACATCCTTTATAACACTGGCGGACGACAGGCAGGTTGCGGTAAACTGGCTACGATTGAGGGTTTATCAATGAATGGATTTATGACGATTCATTGTGTAATGAATCAGCATACTACAAAGTTGGGCGGCGAAATGTGTTGATAAACATTGGAAAAGACAGTGACAAATTCCCCTCTTGCTTTATATCAAAAATATTTTATAGACCGGCAATTTGA
>JAHBVI010000209.1 GCA_019637635.1 Anaerolineae bacterium | reverse complement strand
TACCACGTTGTGCAGCGCCTCCTGCGTCACGCGGTAGAGCGCCTCTTTGGCTTCCAGGCTCACGTCCGGATCCGGGGCAAAATCGGTAATGACCTCCACCAGATGGCGGGTGCGCAGCGCCGCCGCCTGTTTTTCTAGTGCCGCCACCAGCCCTTCCGTGGCCAGCGATTCCGGGCGCAGTTCAAAGATCAGGGCGCGCATCTCCGCCAGTCCAGCCTCCGCCAGCGAGAGTACGTACTCCACCGGCTCAACTGCCTGCGCCGGGTCGCGCTCCAACTGCACACGGGCGGTGCGCGCTCCTAAAGCAATGCCGTATAACGCCTGGGAGACAGAATCGTGCAGTTCCCGCGCCAGCTTTTGCCGCTCTTGCAACGCCGCCAACTGCTGTGCCTGCTCATAGAGGCGGGCGTTTTCAATAGCGGTGGCGATCTGGTTCGCCAACAGTTGCAGCACGATCAAATCGTCGGCGTCAAAGGCATTGATCCGTTCACTTTCCACGTCCAACACGCCGATCACGGCCCCTTCAACACCACGTCCGGCTGTAACCGGTGCGCCTGTTCTATGGCTTCCACGCCATCGGCCGCCTCGCCGATGACCTCTAGGTCGGTGTCCAGGCTCAAAAACATGCGTAAGCCCTGGCGGACAACGGTATGATCGTCAACTAACAAGATTCGTATGGACATTTGGTTGCCCTTGTGATGCGTGAAACGTGAGGTCTCTCTGGTCACGTTTCACGTTTCACGTATCACGCATCACTAAATTCCTAACCAGATAAAAGACATTCTAACAGAGCCTCGGCCTTTCGTCCTCCGCCTAAAGTCGGAGTTCGGTCTCCCCTAAAAACCGCAAACAGAATCGGCCAGACGCCGCATGTGTCTGGCGCTGGCCTGCCGTATGCTGTGCTCAGTAACAAAACGTAGGCCGCGAACCGGACAGGATACGGCAAGGAGGTCGTCATGTACAACCATTATGAGTGGCAATACTATCGGGAACGGCACCAACAAATGCTGAAAATCGCCGAAGAAGCACGGCTGGCTAATTCAATCATTTCCATGACGGTGGCCGGCCCATCTCTCTGGCAACGGCTGATCAATCGGCTGCGCTGCCAACCAACGCAGGTGTGCCATGATTACGCTGTTATTGGTAGATGATCAACCGGCGGTGCGGGCAGGCTTAAAGCTGCGGCTGGCGCTGGAAGCGGATATGCAGGTGGTGGGCGAGGCGGCCAACGGCCGTGACGCCATCACCCTGGCGCAGCAACTCCAACCTGACGTGATCCTCATGGATTTGCACATGCCGACCCTGGATGGTCTGACCGCCGCCGCTGCCCTGCGCGCCCAAAGCAGCCGCAGCGCCATCATCGTCCTGACCATGCAAGACACGGCCACCTGCCGCGTGCAGGCCAAAGCAGCCGGGGCAGCGGCATTTGTGCCCAAACAGGGCAACCCGGAAATGCTCATCACCGCCATTCGCGTGGCGGCTATGTCAGGCGTGACGCACTTGTGAAAGTGCGTCGCACCTCAAAAAAAGGAGAGTAAAAATGTTTAAGTTTCGTATGATTTTGCTGTATATCTTGCTGGCCTTTGGCTTATTGCTGACTGCCTGTTCAGGCATCGCCGTCGCCGTCTTTGGCCCCCAGGTTGCTGACGACCAGCCGGCAACGGCCGTAATCGAACCGGATGCCGCCAACGATGCCAGTGACGTTCTCATCGCCGCATTGAAATCCACCGGCGCGACGGTGGAACAGGTAGGCGATGTGGCGCAGCCCTTCTTTAGCGTGCCCGGCCAGGTGGTCAGCCTGAACGGCCATGACGTGCAGCTCTTCGTCTACGCCGACGCCGTCAGCGCCCAAAAAGAGGCGGCGCAGGTCTCGCCAGAGGGTACGGCCGTTGGCACGAGCATGGTGTCCTGGCTGGCAACACCGCACTTCTACCGCTCTGGCAGCGCCATCGCCCTCTACATTGGCGACGATGCGGCCACGCTGGCCCTGCTAGAAACAGTCTTCGGCCCGCAGTTTGCCGGTGGCCAACCGGCAGCCAGCAGTGATGACATCGGCGCAGCGGCCCTGGCCGGTCTGGAAGAAATTGGTTGGGATGTGGCGGGCGGCGGCTTCACGGCCGAGGTTGAGGCGGTGGATGGCGACTATGCTCGTGTGACGGTTCATTCCACCAATCCACCCGGCGGCTTCACCGTCTTTATGACGCGGCAGGATGGCGCATGGACGGTAGCCGCTCACGGTTCGGCGTATAACCCGGAACACATTAAAGAGATGGGTTTCCCAGACAGCGTGATGCCTTAAAACGGGCTATGCCAGGTATATGAAGACCTTCTGCAAGCGTCAGGCGCCCCTCAAACGCCTGACGCTTTTCGCTTTATGTATCAAAAAAGTGTTATCCCCAACACCCACACCTGCCTGCACCGTTTACCGATTTTCAGATACCAACCTCTCCAGTTCAACGGCCGTCAAAAACCCCTCTGCCGCTCCCACTGCCCCGATTTTGTTGGAGGCGAAGGTGATGGCATGTTGGATAGCGATAGAGGGGCTGCCGGTTTGCAAGTAGCTGTGAATGAAGGCTGAAAATAGAGCATCGCCGGCGCCGATGGTGTTGACGATGGGGCGAGTATAAACAGCCGGGAACCGTGCCATGAAATGTTCGTCTTTGACAGCCAATAATGCCCCTGCCGCGCCCAGGCCAATCACCAGCACGGCCGTGCCGTACCTGTCTTGCACCTTTCTGGCCCATCTTTCAGGAGAGTCGGGCAGCCGTTCGTGGCTCATAAAGAGAATGTCGGCGGCAGCCATGTAGTCGCGGTTGTACTCGTCATCCAGGTCGCTGATGGCGTGAACGTCGGTGGCGATGGGTTTGCCGGCCTGCCGGGTCAGCGCCAGAAACGGCCGTGAATAGTTGATATTGCACAACACCGCCAGGTCACACCAGGGCAGGTATTGCTGAAAAACGTCGGGTGGATACGGCCGTGACTGCACATCTTTCAGGTCGGTGTGAATCTGGCGACGGCCGTCGGCATCATACAAAATAACGGACTGGCACGTTTCCGGCATGGTGGCCACTATCCCTTCCCCGGCAATGCCATCCGCTGCCAGACCGTGCTGCACCAACTGCCCTACCGCATCTTGCCCAACCAGAGAAAGCAGGCGTGCCTGGTCGCCCAGGGTGGTTAAAGCCCTGGCAATGTTGTATCCTACACCGGCAACGCGACTATGGACACCGAAGAAGGGGTAACACACCGGGAAGTAGTCTAGCGGAAACCGGTCAACCCGCAGCGTCGTTTCCAGATTGATATGCCCACAAATTAGCAAGTTGTTCATGGATGTGACTGTACCGCAGTTGGGCAAAGGAGCAAAATATAGCGTGATGATTTTTGAACAATCCGATTCATTGGCGCTCTGGCTGGCGACCTGGGGGGTAGATATGTCTTTGTGGGGGAAGGATGGCAATAAAACGGCCGTTGACCTGTGGCTGGAATTGCATCACGGAGATTGCATCATGCAAGGGCCGCCGCCTTTGCGGGTGGTGCGGGTGGTGCAGGTGGTCATTCAGCAAGGGGGGAAGGTGCTGATAGAAGCGGCACAGGAGATGAGCGACGGCCGTTTGCGCTCCCGCCGCTTTTTTCCCTCGGAAAAGATGAAACCGGGCGAGCCGCCGGCCGCTGCCGCCTTGCGTTGTTTGCATGAAGAGCTGGGCGTGGCCCTGGAGCAGGTAGTTATTTTGTCCGAAGGCGGGGCGCAGACGGAAAAAGGGGATTCCCCTTCGTACCCAGGATTGCAAACGGAATATCATTTTGTGGAAGTGGCCGCCCGCATCCGGGGCTTATCAGACCAGGATTTCTGGCACGAAAATCTGGCGCATGCCCTGAATGACCCGGTGAAACGGCATCATTGGACGTGGGTGCAGGCGGAGCGTCATGCGTAATGCGTAGTCCGTTATGCGTAATCCGTCAATCGTCAATTGTAATAGGGGGGGTAAAGGAAACGGGACGGCCGTTCTAGGGAGCCGTCCCGTTTTTCATGGGAAGAGGATTGAAGGGCTTTGGTGAAAGCAGGTGAACCTGCGAGAGCTAAATCATAGGGCATTTCTCCTTATTTCCTCGGCCCGACTCAATTGGGCGGATCGTATCAAGACTGCTATCAAGAGACAGGTAGAGGGAGTACTCAAAACTATCATCGTAATGAAGAATAAAATAGCGGTTGAAATCAATAGGTTCATCTTTTTCTTCTCCTCTATTTCTAAAACCATCGTTATGCAGCCCATGATAACAAGCAAAGGTCACGTCAACCTTAGGCAAAGCCAACAAAAGCATACAGTTACCTGACAAGAGTCTAACAAACCGGCGAATAGCCGTTTAGACCTGACCGGTTTTTTACCAGTTCAACCTGAAACATTGCAGACCAAAAACCTGTCAGGTCTGCTAAGGGATTGAACGCTTACACCGGCGAATGTGGGTTTTGGGCTAGGCAAACAACTGGAACTGTTGCGGATCGAGATGCTGCGATTGGCGCCAGAGGACGGCGTTGAGCAGTTCAATAGCCAGGCGTGACTCCAACGTCACGCCCGCCCGCACACCCACACAGGGGTCGTGCCGCCCCGCTTCTAATTCAAACTCCATCTCTTCCAAATTTTTGCGGACTGACTGCTGCGGCTTGTGAATGGTGGAGGTGGGTTTGAACCCCACACGGCAGACCAGGGGCATGCCGGTCGTGATGCCGCCAATCAGCCCGCCATGGCTGTTTGCCTGGTAGCCGGTATGCCGGATGGGGTCGTTGTTTTCGCTGCCGCGCCGGGCAATCACTTCAATACCGTCGCCAATTTCGCAGGATTGCACGGCGTGCAGGCCACCCAAACTGCCCATGAGCCGCACTTTCAGGCTGTGGTAAAGCGGCTCGCCCACCAGCGCAGGCACGTTCACAGCCACCACTTCCACGGCCGCGCCCAGCGAATCCCCTTCAATGCGCGTCTTTTTAATCAATTCACCGGCGGCCTGGGCAAAGTCAGCGTCTAGCGAATGGATTTCGGCGGCAGCCAACCGGTCTTGAAGCTGTTGGATTTCGTCGGGCGGGATGGTCTGACGGCCGTTCCCCCTTATCCACTCGCTCACAAAATCCCCTAACCGCACGCCGGTCTGTAAAGACCCCACCTGGCTGATAGATGAGAGAATGACCGTGCCAAATGTCTCTTGCAGGTAAATCCGGGCAATAGCGCCGCCGATTACGTCCGAAATGGTGCTGCGATAGCTGGAACGGCCGCCGCCGCGCACATCCACAAACCCTTTGGATTGGTGGTACTTCACCAGGTCCGTATGGCCGGGGCGCACGGCGCCGGTTGGCCCCATAAACTGGGCATAATGCCCCGATTTACCGCTGGCGGACAGCACAATGGCGCTGATCGGCTCGCCGGTGGTGAAACCCTCTTCGTAGCCAGTGGTCTGGAATTCGGCGTTGTCCACTGTCAGGTGAATGGCCGGGCCGGCGGTGAGGGCGGCATGGTCATCCTGGTACAGGCCGGAGAGCAGCACCACCTTGTCTTTTTCATTGCGGGGGGTGCCATGCCGGCTGCTGCCGGGCCGCCGCCGGTCCAGGTATTGCTGGACGGCCGTGCGCGACAGTTTCAGGCCGGGTGGGCAGCCAAAAACGATGGTGGTAACGGCCGGGCCGTGTGATTCACCGGCGCCGGCTACGGCAAAAAGGGGGCCGCCGAGGATTTCCATGTTTGTTCCTTTAGATGATCTGGGCAAATTGCTCGATGGCTTGCAGGTGCTTCACGGCCGTGTCCAATCCCGCGCCCATGGTGTTGAACGTCAGGCGGGATTGGACGGCAACGGTGTTAACATCTCATCAATGGCTTGTTTGATTCGTTCTGTACCGGAGACCAGGTGATCATTATCGTCCCGCTGGAATTGCAGCCAGGTTGCCGCTATCGCCTTCAATTGGCCGGTTTGTTGCAGGTGGAGCATCAGTTGCAACAACTCATGTGGCCTGGGGTAGCTCTGACGCATTAGTTTGGCGTCAAGCATGAAGGAGGAAGACCCCAGAAATTTATCCAACGGTTGTTGCAAAGTGCTGTAAATTTCTTCATCTGTAGCCACGTGAATCATCTTGACGTCCGCATCCGACAACAAAACAACACCAACACCTTCAGTCCAATAGCCAGCGAGTACGGCCACCAAACCGCGAATCGTTGTGTGTTTTTTCTTCACTTCCCGAAGTTGCAAAATCCATGCACCTTTGTCGTTGTGGTGGCGAGCATCTTTTAGCCATTTAGACTCCAGCAAAGCCACAGGTTCAAGAGATGATTTTGCTACAATGGTAGTGTCCATTTGCAGTTTTGAACCACTTGTTTTTTCGAGCCTTACCAGCGCCTTACCGTCTTCGGCCTTGAGTAACTCGTAATCTGGATGCACATTCTCGATATGTTCTCGAATGATGGCATCAACTGCGCCGGCGAAAGCATCCCCTATCATCTGGCCGAACTTACTCGCAGGGCTTTTGATTTCTTGGGGTGCGCGAGATATTTTTGCCATTTTTATGATTTCCGTAATGTTACGATTGACTCCCGCAGCTTTACATCATGCCGTTGTGGATTATCTTTCCATTTACCACCACGTTCCCGCAGAATGTCTAGATGGTACTCTGAGAAGCCTACAGCTATGCCGATTTTTCCAATGAGTTCATCTGTGGGAATGTGGACGCCATACGGTGCGGAGTCGCCTAAAACGAAAACTGCCGTTGCTTCAGATTTTAGCACACGATAAACATCTGCCAGAATTAAAAACATATCATTGAAGTAACCAGAAACCAGGAGGTTGTAGCTTTTCTTGCCACCTTTGGTGAGGCGAAGTTTACTTAACTGAGTAACCGACTCGCTTAAAAAATCATAGACTTCAGGGCAGGCTTTATGCAGGTTGTCAGAAAGCTGGTAGCGGGGGCTGTCTCTGGTAATTTGGGTTGTAGCTGATGTGATCAGTTTTGTGCGGATATTTTGTGTAATATCCCCCCAACTCCTGGCTTCCCCAAAAAAGTAAAGTTCCAATCTGGTGCGGTCTGCATAATCAAAATTATTCAGGTAGGGTGGAGAGGTGAACACATGGTCAACACGACCGCTGGGCACTAAACCTTCTGTGTTCCGCGAGTCGCCATTGTATATGGCATGAAAAGTGTTGGGGTAATCGGGATGGGCTTCAAAGCGAGTAATGAGTATGTCTTGCATCATCCTGAAGATGAGACGTGAGAATTCAAACAATGCATCTTTTTCTAGTGATGTGGTTTTCTGTTTCTTGGGAGCAATGTAAGGCCATCCTGTGGCCGCCGTAGAAACCTGGCGCAATAGACTTGTCAGCCCAACAAAGAGAAAGTCGCGCATGTCGGCTGGAAAATTGCCGTTTGTTATCGCTTCACGGATCAGGAGTAGATCAAAAAGGGTTCTATCTTCATAACATTTCAGAATAAGTTCTGGAAATTCTTGTCTAAGGTGGTTACGAAGATCACCGTTCAGGTTCTTGCGCTGATCTCTGACCCAGGATTCAATGTATGCTACGGCCGTAACAACGCGATCCTCTTTAATGTCCCAGTTTAATTTGGTTCGGGCGATGCGATAAACAAAAGGATGCGCTTCAACTCCGTAGGAATTGATGCCAAGCCTTTTGGCTGTCAGATTTGTTGTCCCCGTGCCCATGAAAGGGTCATACACGATTTGCCCGGTGGTAATTGAATGGGTATTGAGACTGGCTTCGACCGCTTTATAGGAAAAGCCAGCGGGGTATGTAAACCAATTGTGAATGGGCGCGCGCAGACTGTCCTTAAATGTTCCCCATTCATCGGTTTTAACCGGCTTTTCTTCATCGAGTGTAAACAGAGCGAGTTGTTTCATTGTGCCTTACCTTTCATCCTGTACACGATTGTACAGCAAGGCACTGATTTATCGAACATAACCGAGTTGAAAAGATAGTTTTTGTGGCTTGTTTTGCCTGCCCAAACGGAGATCAACCAACGGGGACACGGCCGTTGGCAGTGGGCATGGTGAAATAAAAGGTGGTGCCTTTGCGGAATTCGCTTTCAAACCAGATGGAGCCGCCTTGCAGTTCCACCAGACTCTTGGTAATAGTCAGCCCCAGGCCGGTGCCGGGTGCTTGCCGGGTTTTTTCATCTTCGGAGCGGAAGAATTTCTGGAACATTTTGGGGAAATCATCGGGGTGGATGCCGATGCCGGTATCTTTCACCGCCACCAGCACACAATCTTTCGCCAGCGCGCCGCTGCTTTTGCGGGCTTCCATGATCTTGGCGTTGATCAAGATTTTGCCGCCGTCGGGGGTGTATTTGTTGGCGTTACTTATCAGGTTGGTCATGATTTGGGCCAGGCGGTTGCGGTCAGCCCATACGGGCGGCAGACTGTCCGGCAGCCCCAACATCAGTTCTTGTTCTTTGGCTTCAATGTTGGTCTGGGTGACGCTAACCACTTCCTCGACGATTTCTTCAATGGGCACGGCCGTATACTCTAACCGCAGTTGCCCTGTTTCAATGCGCGAAATATCAGACAGATCAGATACCAGCGTCATCATGCGCCGCACGTTGTTTTCCACCCGCTGCAGAAAATCTTGCTGCTGTTCATTGAGTGGGCCAACCATGCCGCTGGCTAACAACTGGTTGTAACCACGAATGGAGGTCATGGGCACTTTCAGTTCGTGGGAAACGGTGGATACAAACTCGCTTTTGGCCTGGTTGGCCGCAACGGCTTCGTCACGCGCAATCGCTAAATCTGCTAACGCTTCATTTAACTTCTTTTGTTCTTCTTGCAGCTCGCGGGTACGATTTTGCACACGATATTCCAGCCCTTCATAAAGCGCCTGCAACTCTTCCACCATTTCATTGAACGATTCGCCCAGGTCGCTTATTTCGTCACGGAAAATGGAGTGTGTTACTTGCACACGCTGATCCAGATGCCCGCTGCTGAGTTGTCTGGCAGCCAGCGAAAGGCGCTGCAAGGGGCGGGCAAAAGTAAACAACATAGCCAGCGCCAATGCCAGACTGATCATGATGATGACGCCGGCAAACGCAATGAGCGCAGTTTGAATATCGCGCTGCACCTGAAAAAGGTCGTTTATGGGGCGGGCGACTAAAACGTGCCCCTGGGTGCTGTCGCCAATCTGGAGGGGGTGAGAAAGCAGGCGGTATTGGCTGTTGTTGCTGTAGAGGACGGTGTCTGAGGCGGCACGGCCGTCTGATGGAATCAGTCCCATTTGCAGCCGTTGTTCATAACCACTGGCCGGATCAATGGTAGAAACGACGATGGCGTTATCCTGCACAACCCCCACATCTGCCCCCAGAATTTGGCCGATATTGCCTATATA
>JAHBVI010000208.1 GCA_019637635.1 Anaerolineae bacterium | reverse complement strand
GCGTACCAGCAGTTGATGGATGAATTTGGCCTGATTCAGGAAGAAGTGGCCAAGCGGGTAGGTAAAGGGCGCTCCACGGTAGCCAATCTGGTGCGGCTGCTCAACCTGCCGCCCAACATCCAGCAGGCGGTGTCAGATGGGGAGATTAGCGGGGCGCACGGCCGTGCCCTTTTACCGCTGCCCACCCCCGAAGCGCAAACCGCTGCCATGAACCAGATCATCAAACACGACCTGAACGTGCGCCAGACGGAAGCATTGGTGAAAAAGCTGCTGGCCGAACAAAAACCGGCTTCAAAACCGCGCCCCATACTGCCTCCTGAACTGGCCGACTTGCAACGCCAGTTTGCCGACAGCCTGGGCACCCGCGTCAACATCGAAAAAAGTGGCAACGGCGGCCGTGTGGTCATTCACTACTACAACGACGAAGACCTGCAAGCCATTTACGAAACCATTGTCCGCCCCTCGTAGGGCAGTGCCAGGCACAGGGCGTGAGTTGTTGGTGTGACCAGGCCGTTTTTCCCTGTGCCTGGCACTTCATGTATGCTATAATCCATATGTTCATTAACAACCTGGGGATGATCGGTTTCGACGGGGAAGGTTGGTCCTGGGCTGCAAGCCGGGCACGCTTCACATCCCGTAAAACTGGAAGCAAACCAATAAGTGCCAACACAAATGCACGCACCTATAGCGCCCTCCCGATGGCTGCCTAACCGCAGTTGCGCGGGAAGCGCTTAGATGGTTCCTTAGCCGGAACCCCGTCTGCCCTGGATGTTCGTTGGCCTGAAGGGTGCAGGCGACACACACGCCAACGTGCTTCTTCCAGATGCCGCTAAGGAAGGAAAAGAGGCTCTTTCGGGAGCCAGCGGCCTGCTATCGGCTGACCCTGTTGGTCGGGGCGCCCGGTAGCTAAAGCGAAATTGACCAACTAAGCTTGTAGACGTTCAGCGGCCGAATTTTTCGGACGCGGGTTCGATTCCCGCCATCTCCACAAACAAAAACGCGCTCCCTGGGGAGCGCGTTTTTGTTTAACTCTCTGTCTCGTCTTCCGCATTTTCTTCTTCGTGATGGACCCTGGCCGGGATTTTAACGGAAAGCTGCTGACGGCCGTCGGCAACCGTGATCACCGTCCGTACATCAATATCCAGCGGCAGCAGGCCAAAATCTTGCAGCGTCCAGATGGTGGTAATGCGGTCGCTCAGGTTGGGCCACTGGTCTTTGGCCCACAGGTAACGGCGGCGGCTAAACTGCCAGATCGGTTCCGGCTGGCGTTCCGGCTTAAAGGCGCAATACTCCTGCCAGATTTGTTCGTGGGGCGTCAGGGGGAAGAGAATGTCTAACATCGCCTGCTGCACGGTGGCCGCGTCACGGCCGTGAACCTCATCCACCCAATTGATGTGGTAATTGTTGATAAACATGAAAATCCCAAAATGGGAAAAATCCTCAATCCGCCGCGCCAGTTGTTTTTGCTGGTTGTAGGCCGCTTCATACGTCGCTTCCAATTCCAGACTTGGCTCTTCAATGCGCTCGTGGTGCTCATCATGCCCATGAAACAGGCGGGGGTCCACATTGTACAGATAGCTCACCAGCGTCGTGATCCGCTCTGGCCCCACGTTAAACTTAGACATGGCGCCCGACTCAATCAATTCGGTAACAGCATCCGCAATTCCCCGCTGCCGGGCCTCATCATGCGCCCGCTGCACCCCGGCCTCATATTGCCGGCGGCGTGTGCCCGGCGCAAATTCCGGCGGCGCCACCTTTTTTGGCTGTTGTTTTAACCCACGCCGCGCATAAAAAACCTGGAAAGCGGTAATGGCTGCGCCAAACAGAATAATCGCCGGCAGCGCCTCCGTTTTCTGCGTCACCAGCACCAGCAGCATGAAATAGCTGGCGATCATCCCCCGAAGCCCGGCAAAGCGCAGCGATTTCGCCTCAGCCGAACCGGGTTCAATCTCATGTTCCCGCAGCGCATCCGGGCGCACAAAAAAAACGGTGGTGCTGGTGATGGCAAAGGCGCTGACAAACCCAAAAGCATAATACGCCTCCACCACCACCACTTCGCGGATAATGGGGATGAGTACGGCCGATACCCCCCATATCACGGCAATGCCCAGGCGATCATCCCCAAAAAAACCGGGCAGTCGGCCCAACCGGGCCGCATTAGCCGCCACCGCCGCCCCGCCCACGTAGCCCCCTCCCTGCGCCAGCAGCAAAATGATAGCCAGCAGCGTCCCGGCTACCACCAAAAACGTTTGCCCTGGCGTCCCTAACATGGCCTCGTTTAGCGCCCGCGCCAGGGCAATATCCTGGGATACCAGTTGCACATAGGCTTCTTCGGAAAGCGATGCCAGTTCATCAGCCTGCCCCACACTGTGTCCAGTTAGCTCTTCCTGGGTGCGTTGCAAGGGCAGAGCGGCATACATCACTTCGGCCGCACGCCGGTCGGCATTCGTCACCTGCACATCTTCCGGTGAAACCCCCTTGCCCATCGTTTGTGCGGCCACAATTTCATACTCAATCAACAGTGTGCTGTACCCTTCCGTCGCCGGAATTTGCCACTGTTTGGCCGCATATAACTGCACAATGCCCGTGCCAATCAGGAAAACAGCCGCCAATGTCAACGCCGTGTTGATCACCTTCCACTTGGGCCGGGCCGCATGTTTGCCGCTGGCCGGAATCACCTCATACCCGGAAAAACCCAGCATGGCGCTGGACATGGAGCGCAAAAATAACTGGAAAATGATGACCGTGCTGATGGCCGCCAGGTCTTGTCTGGCCCGCGCCACATGCTCCGTCACGCCCGTCAGTTCCAGCCGGGTGACAATACCACCCGTCAGAAAGGCCCATTCGGGGTTGGCCGCGGCCATCACCCCCACCAGCCCCAACGCGCCAATGGTGAACAGCGTAAACGCCCCACCTCCCATAAGGAAAAGCGGCACAGCCCGCCGAGGGCCAATAGCCACCAGTACCACCATAATGAAAAAGGCATACCCTTCGGCCAGGATGATGCGATAGGGCGCCAACTCCGGCAGCACCAGCATGGTTACGTCGGCGGCCGAGATGGAACTGATAATAATGGTCAGCACGGCATCCAGAAAGAACAGGCTGGTGCCTAACCAGGAAAGCCAGCGCAGTTTCGGCGGGCCAATGGCCTCTACCAGTGGGCCGCTGCCGCCGGCATTAGGACGCAGGTAAGCACCCGCTTTGTAGGCGGGCACGATGCCCAAAAATAGCAGCACAGAGAGAAACATGAAAGCGGCAATAGCAATCTCGTGGTAGCCACCGGCGCCGTGAATGGCCAGCAAGGTCTGGTAAGCGGCCACGCTAAACGCATCGGCGGCAATCTCAAAGATGAGCGCCAACACGCCCAGCCCGGTACCGCCAAGCAGCAAACCTTCGGTCATCAGGCCAGGCAGCTTACGATTCGCTTCCCGGCGCTCTGTCTCATTGATGTAATTTTTGAACATATCGCCTCCGATTTGGGGGAACCGTGACCCGTAATCCGTGAACCGAAGTCCGATTACGGATTACGGATTACGGCCTATGGATTGCGGCCTACGGATTACGGCTCAGCCCGGTACGTGAAATGGCACATCTATCACCACCACATTTTGCAGGTTACGTAAACGTACCCGTAAAATATTGGCTGTCTGATTGTGTAGCAAATGCCCGGTAAAAGACTCTGGCACAAATTCTGGTATTACGACGGTGATTAACCGGTCGGGGAACTCTTTATGGCTGACTTCGTCAATGTAATCTACCAACGGCGTCAAAATATCCCGGTATTCATACTCGATACACTGTAAGGTCACATCGTCGGTCATTTCCGGGAACCGCTGCCAACGCACCATAAACCGCTCTTTTTGCTGTTCGTCGGTGGCAATGTACACAGCGCGCACATCACGGGAAATCCGTCTGGCATACCGCAGCGCCCGCAGTGTACCCCGGTGGATATCGGCCATGGGCACAACGACCACATCGGCAATCTCGTGCAACATGTCCAGCGTCAGATCTTGAGTGGAAAGCGCCTGCCGGATGCTCACGTAATGGTGTTGGATAGAACGCAGCATATATACCAACAGGGGAATGGCGACGACGATGAGCCATGCGCCTTCCGCAAATTTTGTTACGGTGAGCACGATCAGCACAATACCGGTAACGGTGGCGCCAATCACGTTCACACTCTGTTTCCAGCGCCAACCGGGTTCGTAGTGAATGGTGGTAACGCCGGTGAAGACAGAGCTACCCGGCTTCAGGTGGCCTATTTTGCCCATCAGCCGGCTCATACCAAATTGGGACAGGGTAAAACTGAGCATTACCCCCAGCGCATATAGCGGCAGCATGGCAATTTCATTGGCGTCAAAGGCGATCACCAGCAAAGCTGACATGGCCGCCAACACAATGATGCCGCCGTTGTAAACCAGGCGGTCGCCCCGGTTTTGCATCCAGCGGGGCATAAACCCATCGCGCGCCAGGAACGAACTAAGGCGGGGAAAATCCTGGTAGCCGGTGTTAGCCGCCAGAATCAAGATCATCATGGTGAAGAACTGCACCCAATAATAGACAGGGCCGCCACCGGTAATGCTGCGCGTCATTTGGGAGAGGATGCTCTCTTCTTCACTGGGCAGTAAATTGAGTTGTGTCGCTAGAAAGGTGATGCCCAAAAAGAGGGACATGGCGATAATGCCCATCACGACCATGGTTTGGGCGGCATTGCGGGCTTCGGGGTGTTTGAACGCTTTCACGCCATCGCTAATGGCTTCTATGCCGGTAAGGGCGGTACAGCCGGCGGCAAAAGCGCGCAGGATGAGCCAGATGGTGAGGAAGGAGGTCAACGGCCGTGCCGCGGCCACATCATGCACTTCCACCACCAACGGCGCTGCCCCAAACAGCCCCAGGTATTTGGCCATCCCCATCCCGATCACCACCAGTACGCCACCCACAAAGGCATAGGTGGGAATGGCAAAAATGGTGCCGCTTTCTCGCGCCCCGCGCAGGTTCACCCAGGTCAGGAGTACAATCGCCAACAACGCCAAAACTAGGCGATACTCAAACGCCGCCGGAATGGCTGACGTTATGGCCCGAATACCCGCCGACACCGATACCGATACTGTCAGGATGTAGTCCAGCAGCAGCGCCGAAGCCGCAAACAATGAGGGCATCGTGCCCAGGTTATCTTTGGCGACCATATACGCGCCGCCGCCTTCGGGGTAATGCAAAATGGTTTGAGTGTAGCTAAAAATTACAAACAGCACCAGCAGAGCAATGCCAATGCCCAATGGCAGCGTCAGCGCCAACGCCGCGCTGCCCATCAAAATGAGTACGCTCATAATCGCTTCGGTAGCATAGGCATTACTACTGATGGGGTCAGAGGCGAATACCGCCAGCGCCCGTTTTTTATCCAGCCGTTCATGCACATCATCACGAGTCGGGAACGGCTCACCGATTAATTTCCGCTTTAGTGAAGTTATTGTCATTGTTAAAACTCCGTTTACATGAAAATTGAATTTGGAGAGTGATCACTCTCTCAATTGAAAAAGTTTCACCCATCGTGAAATACACGGCCTGCCTGTGTAGAACCAACTCCTGACCATTTTTCTAATGGGGTGGGAATAAATTTGCCTGTTTTATCGGGGCAAGTGGAGCATCTGCTCCATCCATTCACTAATACACGTTACCCGAGACCCGAAATCGAATCACCGATTACCGCTCACGGTTCACAGATTACCGATTACCGGCACGAACACGTCACGGCCGTCCTTCAGGGCGGCAGCGGCGGTAAAATCAACTCAACCAAAATAGTGAATCTGTCCATCGTAACTCGCGGCGTAGTGTAACCCAATATCATTTTCCCCGGCAATAGGCAGCAGGTAGCAGGGGGTGTTCAAGTGTCAGGTGTTCAAGTGTCAGGTGTCAGGTGTCGGGTGGTTGGGGGGTGGGGGCTGGTGGTACAATGTGCCTGAGGGTTCCATTGAAGTGTCATTCCGAGCGTAGTCTGCGGAGCGAGGAATCTTTTCGAGTTCGGCCGCTCCTGACCGCTCTATTTGCCCTCTTTGCACCTCTGCGTCAAGAAAAGGAGAACGACATGAAATCTGACACGAAATCCCTGCTCGATAAACTCAACCTCGCCCCCCTCAACAGCGGTGTTTGCACCGGGCCAGATGGCTGGCTGCCCGGCAGCGCCGAGCCGATTATTTCCGCCAATCCGGCTACCGGCGAGGCCATCGCCGCCGTTAGCCCGGCTACGCCAGCCCAAACCGACCAGGTGGTTCAGGCAGCGCAGGCCGCCTTCCACACCTGGCGGCAGATGCCCGCGCCGCGGCGCGGCCTGGTGGTGCGTGATCTGGGCAATGCCCTGCGTGAACTGGCCGAGCCGTTGGGCGAACTGGTGACGCTGGAAATGGGCAAAATCCGCGCCGAGGGTATTGGCGAGGTGCAGGAGATGATTGATATTTGTGACTTCGCCACCGGCCTCTCCCGCCAGTTGTATGGCCTGACCATGCCCTCCGAGCGCCCCGGCCACCGCATGGTTGAGCAGTGGCACCCGCTGGGGCCGATTGGGGTGATTACCGCCTTTAACTTTCCCGTGGCCGTCTGGTCGTGGAATGCGGCCATTGCCGCCGTGTGTGGCGACACGGTGATCTGGAAGCCGAGCGAGTTGACGCCGCTCACCGCCGTGGCCGTGCAGCACATCGCCAACCGGGTCATGGCTGATTATGGCCTGACGGGTATCTTCAATCTGGCGGTGGGCGACGGGTCGGTGGGGCGGGCGCTGGCCGAAGATGCGCGTCTGCCCCTCATCTCCTTCACCGGCTCCGTGCGCACCGGGCGGCTGGTGGGGGAAACGGTGGCCCGCCGCCTGGGGCGCACCATCCTGGAACTGGGCGGCAACAACGCCATCATTGTCGCCGCCGATGCCAATCTGGAACTGGCGACGCGGGCCATCCTCTTTGGCGCGGTGGGCACGGCCGGGCAGCGCTGCACCAGCACCCGCCGCCTGATTGTGCATCAGGACGTGGCCGACCATCTGGCCGACCGGCTGGTGAATGCCTACCGCCAGGTGCCCATTGGCGACCCGCTGGCCGAAGGGACGTTGATGGGGCCGTTGGTGACGGTGCAAGCCGTCGTCGCCATGCAGCGCGCCCTGGCCCAGGCCGTAGCCGAGGGCGGCGAAGTTTTGACCGGCGGCCGACCCCGCCCCGACCTGGGGCCGCACTTTGTGGAACCGGCCATTGTGCGCATGCCCGCGCAAACCCCCATCGTGCGCGAAGAAACCTTTGCCCCCATTTTGTACCTGCTCAGCTATGCCGATTTTGACGACGCGGTGCGGCTGCACAACGGCGTTCCGCAGGGACTTTCCAGCGCCATTTTTACCGATAGTTTGCAAACGGCGGAAGCGTTCCTCTCCGTCGCCGGGTCGGATTGTGGCATTGCCAACGTCAATATCGGCACATCCGGGGCCGAGATCGGAGGGGCGTTCGGGGGAGAGAAGACTACGGGGGGCGGCCGGGAAGCCGGGTCCGACTCGTGGAAAGCGTACATGCGTCGGCAGACCAATACGATCAATTGGGGAAGCGACTTGCCGTTGGCGCAGGGAATCACGTTCGGGCGCCGGGACGAAGGAGGATGGCATGGGACAAGCGGCTGATCTTGATGCGCTGATTGGGAAAATGGTGGGAGAATTTCTGTCTAAGAATCGCGCGGGGCGGGTCATTCGCGATGCGCTGAACGAGGTCGGGATCGGCCTCATGCCGGTCGTTGACCACCTCACGATCCGTACCACGGACATCGATCGGCGGGCGACGGAGTTCACCGCGCTCGGCTTTAGATACGACGAAACGATCAATTTCGATGATTGGTATGCCAAGGTGTTTCGCCGGACCGGCTACCCTGCGCTCTTCATCGATCAGGCCTATCCCGACGAACGCGGTAAGACCAGCATCATCCCCGGTTGGGTGGCGCGGTTCGGCGATCACGTCTTCCATCATGTGGCGGTTCGAGTGGAGGACATTGAAGCGGCGATCGCGAAGTTGAAGGCACAGGGCGTGGTGTTTACCGGTGAGATCGTCGGCGCCCGCGGCGGCACCTTGCGGCAGATCTTCACGGCACCTGAAATGATCGATGGGCATCCCTTTTCGGTGCTCGAACTCGCCGAGCGCCACCAAGGCTATCAGGGGTTCCTCCCGCCCCAGGCCGACAGTCTCATGAAGTCCAGCGCGGCCAGGGTGTGAGCGCCCAACGAGCGTCGGTCGACGCCGGTTGCGGATCCTGCCGGCAGGTATCTCCTGCTGATCGGTCGAAGCTGAGCGGCGTGCCTCGACGAACCGGCTCGTTTCCAGTACAATGTCGCCTCAGTCACACCCTCTTTCCATACAACGGTAGCGTTTCAACGGCACCTTCTCACGCACGGAGGTTCACCCTATGAGCGTCGTCCGTCCCGTACGATATACCGTACTGACCGCAGTGTTGATCCTTCCCGCGGCGGGATTCGCACCAACCGCATCTTCTTCTCCCTCAGGACACGCTCCACATGGGGTCGTGACGGTCGATGGGGTGACGGTTCCCGATATCGGGCCACTCCCGACGGCGATTCCGGTGCCGGCCACCAACCTCAACTACGCCGCCAAGATCGAACTCGGCAAACAGCTCTATTTCGATGGGCGGCTCTCCAAGAACAACGCCATCTCCTGTGCCTTCTGCCACAATCCCGGAACCGGTTTTGCCGATCCTCGGCAGACATCCATCGGGGTCGGAGGCGGAATCGGCGGCAGGCAAGCCCCGACTGTCTTCAATACGGGCCTGAATCCCGTGCAATTCTGGGATGGGCGCGCCCGCTCGTTGGAAGAGCAGGCGATCGGCCCCATTCATAACCCGATCGAGATGGCGGAGACGCACGAGCATGTCGTGGCCAAGCTGAGCAAGATCAAGGGCTACCAGCAGCAGTTCCGTGCCGTCTTCGGGACGGAGGTAAATTTGCAGGGCATTGCCGAAGCGATTGCGGCGTATGAGCGTACGGTGATTTCCACAAATTCGGCGTTCGACCGATACGTCCTCGGCGACCCGAAGGCGATGGACGAGTCGGCCGTACGCGGGCTGGGTCTCTTCAAGGGAAAGGCGCGCTGCATTCTGTGCCACAACGGACCGAACTTCACCGACAATCAATTCCACAATCTCGGCGTGCCGCAAGTGGGACCGCTGAAGGAAGACCTCGGCCGCTACAACGTCACGCGAGCCGAAAAAGACAAAGGCGCGTTCAAGACGCCGACCCTCCGCAGCATTACGGAGACGGCGCCGTATATGCACGACGGGCTGTTCAAAACGCTCGAGGAAGTGGTGGAGTTTCTGAACAAAGGCGGCGGCGCCAACCCCTCGCTGAGCCCCCTGGTCAAGCCGCTTGAGTTGACGTCTGAGGAGCAGGCCGATCTGATCGCATTTCTCCGGGCGTTGGCGGGCGAGTCGACCAAGTTCACGATGCCCAAGTTGCCGCAGTAGGGTGCGGGACCACAAGATCGCAAAAAAGTTGAATCGTTTTTCAACGACCGGTCTCAAAGACTGGTGGGCCTGATGGCAGGTCCGGTTATTCGGTCTGGTTACGTGTCCAACCCCATATAA